>NZ_JAWNFK010000008.1:136368-458591 GCF_034107965.1 Enterobacter sp. 61D5 | reverse complement strand
AGTCACCTCGGAGGCGTCAGTCCGGAGGCCTTCGATCAGGCCTCATCGTGAGGTCAGAATTTGTCTACGGGCGTGGGGTCAGTCCAAACTATAGGGCAGGATCGTCTACCGGGGCGGGGTCAGTCCAACTATAGGGCAGGATCGTCTACCGGGGCGGGGTCAGTCCAGTTGTCGGCAGGTGCTAATCCTGCTTTTATAGCGAATCAGATGGGTCATGAGAATGCAGAGATGGTCTTCCATGTATACTCTGCGTGGATAAATGCTCTCGATAGCGATCAGGTATCATTTTTGAATCAGCGCTTTGGCGGATATGCAAATGCCCCTATAGTGCCCCTGAAGGTAAAAACAAAGTAGTTAATTACTTGATTTCCCGGTGATATTTAATGAAAAAGCTGTTTGTGCAGTTTTATCTTTTGCTGTTTGTCTGTTTCCTGGTCATGACCATGCTGGTCGGGCTGGTCTATAAATTCACCGCCGAACGTGCGGGCAGGCAGTCGCTGGACGATCTGATGAAAAGCTCGCTCTATCTGATGCGCAGCGAGCTGAGAGAGATCCCGCCGCACGACTGGGCGAAAACCCTCAAAGAGCTGGATCTGAACCTGTCATTCGATTTACGCATCGAGCCGTTAAAAGATTTTGAGCTGGATCCGCCCGCCATGCAGCGTCTGCGCGACGGGGACATCGTCGCGCTGGACGAGAAATACACCTTTATCCAGCGTATTCCGCGCAGCCATTACGTGCTGGCCGTCGGGCCGGTACCCTATCTCTATTATCTGCACCAGATGCGTCTGCTGGACATGGCGCTGATGGCCTTTATCGCCATTTCGCTCGCGTTTCCGGTTTTTATCTGGATGCGCCCGCACTGGCAGGACATGCTGAAGCTGGAATCCGCCGCGCAGCGTTTTGGCGAGGGGCATTTTACCGAACGCATCCACTTCGACAGCGGTTCCAGCTTTGAACGTCTGGGCGTGGCCTTTAACCAGATGGCCGATAACATCAATGCCCTGATCGCCAGTAAGAAGCAGCTGATCGACGGGATTGCGCACGAGCTGCGCACGCCGCTGGTTCGCCTGCGCTATCGTCTGGAGATGAGCGAGAATCTGACGGAAGCGGAGTCTCAGGCGCTTAACCGCGACATCGGCCAGCTTGAGGCGTTGATTGAGGAGCTGCTGACCTACGCGCGCCTCGATCGTCCGCAAAACGAGCTGAACCTCAGCATGCCGGACCTGCCTGCCTGGCTGCAAACCCACATCGATGACGTTCAGAGCGTGAACCCGCAGCGCACGCTGTTAACGCGCGTCACGCCGGGTGATTACGGCGCGCTCGATATGCGCCTGATGGAGCGCGTGCTGGACAATCTGATGAACAACGCCATGCGCTACAGCGAAAGTACGCTACAGATCGGACTGGATTTGCAGGGCAATCAGGCCAGCCTGACGGTGGAGGATGACGGTCCGGGGATTGCCCCGGAAGCGCGAGAAACCGTGTTTGAACCGTTTGTCCGCCTCGACCCCAGCCGCGATCGCGCCACTGGCGGATGCGGCCTGGGGCTGGCGATTGTTTACTCTATCGCGCAGGCGATGGGCGGCACGGTGCATTGCGAAGAGAGCGAGCTCGGCGGCGCGCGCTTCTGCTTTAGCTGGCCGGTGTACCATAACATCGCCCTTCCCGTCCCTGCCTGACCTCAACCGCACGCTGGCCTGACCCGGCGTGCTGTGCTATATGATAAGTATGTTGTAACTAATGAGAGTGTTTATGGCGACCTACGATCTCCTCGAACGGCTGAACAGCACGTTTCGGGAAATAGAACACGAGCTCCTGACCCTGACCGAACGTTTGCAGAGCTGCCGCCTGCTGGCCGCGCGCGTTTTTACCCTGCCCGAGGTGGCTAAAGGGGCCGAGCACGACCCGCTGGACACCATCGAGGTTGAACAGCACATCGGCAGCGCCGCCCTTGAGCTGGCGCTGAAGCACTATCGTCGACTGTTTATCCAGCAGCAGTCAGAAAACCGCAGCAGTAAGGCCGCCGTGCGTCTGCCTGGCGTGATCTGCCTGCAAACCGATGCGACAACGCGCGACGCGCTGGAAAGCCAGATTACCCATATCAACACCCTGAAGGCGGCATTTGAAAAGATCATCACCGAAGAGTCCGGCCTCGCCCCTGCCGCCCGGTTTGAATGGGTACACCGCCAGCTGCCGGGGCTGATTACCCTGAATGCCTATCGCACGCTGACGGTACTGCGTCACCCCGCCACGCTGCGCTTCGGCTGGGCGAATAAGCACATCATTAAAAACTTCACCCGGGATGAAATTCTGGCGCAGCTGGAAAAAAGCCTGAAGGCGCCGCGCACCGTCGCACCGTGGTCGCGCGAGCAGTGGATTGAGCGCCTGGAGCAGGAGTACCACAGCATCGCCTCGCTTCCGGCGGACACGCGCCTCAAGATAAAGCGTCCGGTGAAGGTACAGCCTATCGCCCGCGTCTGGTATTCCGGCCAGCAAAAACAGGTTCAGTATGCCTGCCCTACGCCGCTGATTGCGCTCTATGATGCCGATCGGGGGGCTATCGTGCCGGATATTGGTGAGTTGCTGAATTACGATGCTGAAAATGTCCAGCACCGTTACCGACCCCAGGCGCAGCCGCTGCAGCTGATTATTCCGCGGCTGCACCTGTACGTGGCGAGTTGATTATTTCAGGCTGCCGACCATCGCCTCAGGGCGCACCCAGGCATCGAACTCCGCCTCCGTCAGATAGCCCAGCGCCAGGGCGGAGGCTTTCAGCGTCAGCCCCTCTTTATGCGCTTTTTTAGCGATCTCGGCGGCCTTGTCGTAGCCGATATGGGTATTCAGCGCCGTCACCAGCATCAGGGATTCATTGAGCAACTGGCTGATACGCTCGCGATTCGGCTCAATACCTACCGCACAATGCTCGTTAAAGCTCTCCATCCCGTCCGCCAGCAGACGAATAGATTGCAGTACGTTATGGATCACCATCGGACGATAGACGTTCAGTTCGAAGTTGCCGGACGCACCGCCCAGGTTGACGGCCACGTCGTTGCCCAACACCTGACAGCAGAGCATGGTCATGGCTTCGCACTGGGTCGGGTTCACTTTACCCGGCATGATGGAGCTGCCCGGCTCGTTTTCCGGAATACTGATTTCACCGATGCCGCAGCGCGGACCCGAGGCCAGCCAGCGCACGTCGTTGGCGATTTTCATCAGCGAGGCCGCCAGCCCTTTCAGCGCGCCGTGGGTGTGGACCAGCGCATCGCAGGTCGCCAGCGCTTCGAACTTGTTGGGCGCCGTGACGAACGGCTGCCCGGTGAAGTTTGCCAGCTCCTCCGCCACGCGCGCCGCGTATTCTGGATGGGTGTTTAACCCGGTCCCGACCGCCGTCCCGCCGAGCGCCAGCTCCGCCAGGTGCGGCAGGCTGTACTCAATATGCTTCAGGTTATGTTCCAGCATCGCCACCCAGCCGGAAATCTCCTGGCCGAGCGTCAGCGGCGTGGCGTCCTGCAGGTGCGTACGGCCAATTTTGACGATGTCGCGGAAGGCCTGCGCTTTCTCGTTGAGCGTGGATTTCAGGACGTTGAGCTGCGGGATTAGCTGCTCGCGGATAGCAATCACCGCCGCCACGTGCATCGCCGTCGGAAAGACGTCGTTAGAACTCTGGCTTTTGTTGACGTCATCGTTCGGATGGACCTTACGCTCCATGCCGCGCACGCCGCCCAGCAGTTCGCTGGCCCGGTTCGCCAGCACTTCGTTCATGTTCATGTTGCTCTGGGTGCCGGAACCGGTCTGCCAGATGGCGAGGGGGAACTCATCGGGATGCTTACCCGCCAGCACTTCGTCGGCGGCGTTGATGATGGCGGTCGCTTTGTCTGCCGTCAGCAGGCCTAAATCCTGGTTCACTTTCGCGGCGGCGCGTTTGGTGAGCGCCAGCGCCTGAATCAGCGAGACGGGCATTTTTTCGGTCGAAATACGGAAGTGCTCCAGCGAACGCTGGGTTTGCGCGCCCCATAGCTTATCGGCCGGGACGTCGATGGCGCCCATCGAATCTTTCTCATGGCGTACCGTGGTCATTACTTTCTCCTTGATAACAAAAGAGGGATTGCTCACATGCTTAAGGGATAAGTATTGATGACTTCTGAGAAACGATATGGCGCTTTGTGCGCTCTTTTTGATGTCGGGTTGCGCTGACGCTTACCCGACCTACCAGACACGTAGGCCGGGTAAGGCGCAGCCGCCACCCGACAATTTACAGAATTACTTCACGCACGCCGAGCACTGGGACGACTGGATCTGCTTGAAGAAGTCGTTGCCTTTGTCATCCACAAGGATAAACGCCGGGAAGTCTTCCACTTCAATTTTCCAGATCGCTTCCATACCCAGTTCCGGGTATTCCACGCACTCCAGGCTCTTAATGCTGCCCTGCGCCAGAACCGCAGCCGGGCCGCCGATGCTGCCCAGGTAGAAGCCGCCGTGCTTGTGGCAGGCGTCCGTCACCTGCTGGCTGCGGTTGCCTTTCGCCAGCATGATCATGCTGCCGCCGTTGGCCTGCAGCTGGTCAACGTACGAGTCCATACGCCCTGCCGTGGTTGGGCCTAACGAGCCGGACGCGTAGCCTTCAGGCGTTTTCGCCGGGCCGGCGTAGTAGATCGGGTGATCTTTAATGTACTGCGGCAGCCCTTCGCCGTTGTCCAGACGCTCTTTCAGCTTCGCGTGCGCGATATCGCGACCCACGATGATCGTGCCGTTCAGCGAGAGACGGGTCGAGACCGGATACTGCGAAAGCTGCGCCAGAATCTCTTTCATCGGACGGTTCAGATCGACGCGAACCGCTTCACCCTCACCCGCTTTGCGCAGCTCTTCCGGGATGTATTTGCCCGGGTTGTTTTCCAGTTTTTCGATCCACACGCCTTCGCGGTTGATCTTCGCCTTGATGTTGCGATCCGCAGAGCAAGAGACGCCCATCCCGACCGGACAGGAGGCACCGTGACGCGGCAGACGGATCACGCGCACGTCGTGGGCAAAGTATTTGCCGCCAAACTGCGCGCCGAGGCCCAGGTTGCGCGCTTCTTCCAGCAGTTCCTGCTCAAGCTGCACGTCGCGGAACGCCTGGCCGTGCTCGTTACCTTCGGTAGGCAGGCCGTCGTAGTATTTGGTTGAGGCCAGCTTGACGGTTTTCAGCGTACTTTCCGCCGACGTACCGCCAATCACAAACGCGATATGGTACGGCGGGCACGCCGCGGTGCCGAGGGTGCGCATCTTTTCAACCAGGTAATTTTTCAGCTTGCCCGGGGTGAGCAGCGCCTTGGTTTCCTGGTAGAGATAGGTTTTGTTGGCTGAACCGCCGCCTTTGGCGATGCAGAGGAATTTGTACTCGTCACCGTCGACGCTGTAGAGATCGATCTGTGCTGGCAGGTTGGTGCCGGTGTTGACCTCTTTATACATATCCAGCGCCGCGTTTTGCGAATAGCGCAGGTTATCTTCGGTGTACGTGTTGTAGACGCCGTGCGCCAGGGCCGCTTCGTCACCGCCGCCGGTCCAGACGCGCTGGCCTTTTTTACCGACGATGATCGCCGTGCCGGTGTCCTGACAGGTAGGCAGAATACCTTTCGCGGCGATGTCTGAGTTACGCAGGAACTGCAGGGCAACGTATTTATCGTTTTCGCTGGCCTGCGGGTCGCTCAGGATATCGGCAACCTGCTGCTGGTGCGCAGGACGCAGCATAAACGAGGCGTCGTGGAAAGCGTGCTGCGCCAGCAGCGTCAGCGCCTGCGGATCCACCTTGAGGATCTCTTGTCCTTCAAACTCAGAGACGGAGACGTGATCGCGGGTTAACAGGTAATACTCGGTCCGATCCTTACTGAGGGGGAAAGGATCCTGATAATGGAAGGGTTTATTCGACATTGTTCTCTCACTTACTGCTTCGGTCTGTTTATTCAGGGCAGATGTTCCGCTGCCCGGCTTAAAAGCGAGTCAGCTTATCCTACACAATTTTTTAACAAAAACTGAGACTAGTACGACTTTTTACATCCACAGGTTACTTCCATGTGGTTTATTGCTTTAATACCCGGAGTGAATTCCTTAATTGAATCAGGGCTTGATAATGCAAAAACTCATTAACTCGGTGCAAAACTACGCCTGGGGAAGTAAAACTGCGTTAACGGATCTCTACGGTATCCCCAACCCGAACAACCTGCCGATGGCAGAACTGTGGATGGGTGCACACCCGAAGAGCAGCTCAAAAGTTGAAGACGCCAGCGGCCAGGTACGCAGCCTGCGCGACGCGATCGACGCCGATAAAACCGCGCTGCTGGGCGACAAGGTTGCTCAGCGCTTCGGCGAACTGCCGTTCCTGTTTAAAGTGCTGTGCGCCGACCAGCCGCTCTCCATCCAGGTTCACCCGAACAAGAAAGCCTCTGAAATTGGCTTTGCGAAAGAGAACGCGGCGGGTATTCCGTTAGACGCTGCCGAGCGTAACTACAAAGATCCTAACCACAAGCCGGAGCTGGTCTTTGCGCTGACCCCGTTCCTGGCGATGAACGCGTTCCGCGAGTTTTCAGAGATCGTTTCCCTACTGCAACCGGTCGCGGGTGCCCACAAGGCTATTGCCCACTTCCTTCAAAACCCGAACGCGGACGCGCTGAGCCAGCTGTTTGCCAGCCTGCTGAATATGCAGGGTGAAGAGAAATCTCACGCGCTGGCGGTGCTGAAAGCAGCTCTGGGCAGCCAGCAGGGTGAACCGTGGGAGACTATCCGTCTGATCTCCGAATTCTACCCGGACGACAGCGGCCTTTTCTCCCCTCTGCTGCTGAACGTGGTGAAGCTGAACCCGGGCGAAGCGATGTTCCTGTTTGCCGAAACCCCGCACGCCTACCTGCAGGGCGTGGCGCTGGAGGTAATGGCCAACTCCGATAACGTGCTGCGCGCGGGCCTGACGCCGAAATACATCGATATTCCTGAGCTGGTTGCCAACGTGAAGTTTGTGGCGAAACCTGCCGCGGAGCTGCTGACTCAGCCGGTGAAAAACGGCGCAGAGCTGGACTTCCCGATTCCGGTTGAAGATTTTGCTTTCTCCCTGCACGACCTGAGCCAGACAGAAGCAACCATTGCTCAGGAGAGCGCGGCAATCCTGTTCTGCGTGGAGGGCGAAGCGACGCTGCAGAAAGGCCAACAGCGTCTGGTGCTCAAGCCGGGCGAGTCGGCTTTTGTTGCAGCGAACGAGTCGCCGGTTAGCGTGAGCGGCACCGGTCGTCTGGCGCGCGTTTTCAATAAGCTTTAAGCACTTACTGAATTTTTTAACAACTCTTGCTAAGCTAGTTGCAGGCTTAATATCTCCAGGCGGTTTTTACCGCCTGGTTTCATTTTAGGGATAGTCGCAATGAAAAAATCGGTCGTAGCGGTTGGAGTGATTGTAGCGTTAGGCGTGGTCTGGACGGGTGCCTCCTGGTTTACCGGGAAACAGCTGGAAGGCCGTCTGGCTGAGATGGTGGCGCAGGCTAACGGAGAGATTAAGCGCAGCGCCCCGGAGGCAGGCCTTGAGCTGAGCTACCAGAATTATCATCGCGGCGTGTTTACCAGCCGTATGCAGCTGGTGGTGAAGCCGGTTGCTGGTGCTGAAAACGGCTGGCTGAAACCGGGCCAGAGCGTGGTGCTGGATGAGGTGGTGAGCCACGGTCCGCTGCCGCTGGCGCAGCTGAAGTCCTTTAACCTGATCCCGTCGATGGCGTCCGTTCATACCGTACTGGTGAACAACGACCTGACGAAACCGCTGTTTGACCTGGCGAAGAATGAATCACCTTTCGAGATTGACACCCGCATCAGCTATGCCGGTGACACCAGTTCCGATATCGCTCTGAAAGCGCTGAACTACGAGAAAGAGAATGAGAAAGTCGCCTTCAGCGGCGGCCACTTCAAACTCGATGCTGACCGCGACGGAAATGTGTTCTCCCTGACGGGTGAAGCGGAAAGCGGCCTGGTCAATGCCGTGAACGAATATAACCAAAAGGTTCAGCTCACCTTCAACAACCTGAAAGCCGACGGCAACAGCCGAATGACCGATTTCCAGGAGCGTATCGGCGATCAGAAACTCTCTCTCGACAAGGTAGCCATTGCGGTTGAAGGAAAAGAGATGGCCGTGCTGGAAGGCATGGACGTCAACGGCAAATCCGACGTTTCCAAAGACGGTAAGAGCATCAACACCCAGCTGGATTACACGCTGAAGAGCCTTAAGGTGCAGAATCAGGATCTGGGTACCGGCAAACTGTCGCTGAAGATCGGCAATATCGACGGCCAGGCGTGGCACGAATTTAGCCAGAAATACAGCAAAGAGAGCCAGGCGCTGCTGACCGATGCCGCACTCCAGCAGAACCCTGAGGTGTATCAGCAGCAGGCGATGGCGGTACTGTTCAACAACCTGCCTGTCCTGCTGAAAGGCGAGCCGGTGATCACCGTTGCGCCGCTGAGCTGGAAAAACAGCAAAGGCGAAACCAGCTTTAACCTGTCGCTGTTCCTTAAAGATCCGGCAACCGCAACGGGTGAACCGCAGACGCTGGCGCAGGAAGTGGATCGCAGCGTGAAGTCGCTCGACAGCAAGCTGACCATCCCGATGGATATGGCGACCGAGTTTATGACCCAGATTGCGAAGCTGGAAGGCTACGGCGATGAAGACGCCGGCAAGCTGGCAAACCAGCAGGTGAAAGGTCTGGCGGCCATGGGCCAGATGTTCCGCATCACCAAAGTGGAAAACAACACGATCTTCACCAGCCTGCAGTACGCCAACGGCCAGGTAACGCTCAACGGCGACAAGATGCCGCTGGAAGACTTTGTCGGCATGTTTGGTATGCCTGCTCTGGGGATGCCGGAACCGGCTGAACCGGCAGCGCCAGCCGAACCGGCGGCACCGCAGCAGTAAACGTCAAAACCCCTCGCATGAGGGGTTTTTTATTGCCGGGTGGCGCTGACGCTTACCCGGCCTGTGATTCCGGGCCGCTGTAGGCCCGTGCAAGCGCAGCGCCGCCGGGCGATGTGCAGCGGAGATTATTTCACCGTCACCAGCCGCGCCGCCACAATCTGGTGTCCGGCCTGAACGTCCGTGTTGTCGATGCGCTGCATGATTCTGTCCGCCAGCGTGTAGCCCATCTCTCGCGCAGGGGTGGTGGCCCAGACGATCGGCAGATCGTCTAGCGCGTTTTCACCAACGTCGGCGAACGCCCCGAGCGCCACCTGGTGACCGAAGAAGGTTTCCACCCCGCCCTCGCCGCTCTGACGCCCGGCGCGGATCAGGCCAAACCAGGCGCCCATGGCAATCACGTCGTTATAGCAAATCACAGCGCTGATCGTCGGGCTGCTTCGCAGTAGCGCGCCTATCGCTTCCGCCGCTTTCTTCTGGCTGGATTCACACTCCACGACCCATTCGCTGTGGAACGGCAGGCCGTATTTAATCAGCGTTGCGCAGTAGCCGCCGACCCGCTCGGCGCGCGTCAGGGACGAGCTTTTCCCGCCCAGCCAGGCAATGCGCTGATGCCCGCGACGAATAAGATGCTCGGTCAACATTTGTGCGGCCTGCATGTTATCCGGGCGCAGCGTATCGGCCTCGTCCAGGTAGCTGGCGCGCGAAGCAAACACCAGCGGCACGCCTTTTTCGGCGGCGCGCTCGCACAGCTCGCTGCCCACGCCCGACGCTCCGGCGACGATCACCCCGTCCACCCCCTGGTTCAGCAGCATATCGAGCCGGGAAAGAAGCTGATCGGCCTCACGACCGCCGTGCAGAAGAAAGACCATCCGCCCCTGCGCTTCAAGCGCTTCGGTTAACCCGGCGGTCAGCTCCGCATAGAAAGGTGACGTCAGGTCGCGAACAATCAGGCCAATCACCCCGCTTTGCCCGCCGCGCAGCGCCGACGCCTGACGGTTACGCACAAAACCCAGCTGCTCAACCGCCTCGTTAACCCGCTGACCGGTCGCAGGAGAGATGCGCCCTTTTCCGCTTAGCACCAGAGAAACGGTGCTGACGGAAACGCCCGCCGCCAGCGCGACATCGTTGATGGTGATTTTTTTCGCTACAGCCATGTGTTGGCGTGACTCCCTGAAATGAGATCGGTAAAACGTTTTATCAATACGTTATCTTTATACTACCAGTCAAAGCCTGAGAATGTGATTTAGCGCGCACTAAACTTTGATAAAACGTTTTATCTTCTCGCAGCATTGAAGCAGGCAAACTGATTTTAACAATAAAGGAGTCGTTTTATGACGGCGAAAGCAGCACAAAAAATATCGCTGTGGGAATTTTTCCAGCAACTGGGTAAAACCTTTATGCTACCCGTGGCACTCCTCTCGTTCTGCGGGATCATGCTCGGGATCGGCAGCTCGCTGAGCAGTAAAGACGTCATCACGCTGATCCCGTTCCTCGGTACCCCGGTGCTGCAGGCGATCTTCATCTGGATGAGTAAAGTCGGCTCCTTTGCGTTTAGCTTCCTGCCCGTGATGTTCTGTATTGCTATCCCGCTGGGCCTGGCGCGCGAAAATAAAGGCGTCGCGGCGTTTGCCGGGTTTGTGGGTTACGCCGTGATGAACCTGGCGGTTAACTTCTGGCTGACCGCGAAAGGCATTCTGCCGACCACCGACGCCGCCGTGCTGAAAGCCAACAACATTCAGAGCGTGATCGGCATCCAGTCTATTGATACCGGGATCCTCGGTGCAGTGATCGCGGGTGTGATTATCTGGATGCTGCACGAGCGCTTCCATAATATCCGGCTGCCGGATGCCCTGGCCTTCTTCGGCGGTACCCGCTTCGTGCCGATTGTTACCCTGGTGGTGATGGGCCTGTTTGGTCTGATCATTCCGCTGATCTGGCCGGTCTTTGCGATGGGTATCAACGGCATTGGCCGCATCATCAACGGCGCGGGAGATTTCGGTCCGATGATCTTCGGCACCGGCGAGCGTCTGCTCCTGCCGTTTGGCCTGCAGCATATCCTGGTGGCCCTGATTCGCTTCACCGAAGCGGGCGGTACGATGGAGGTATGCGGTCACGACGTGAGCGGCGCGCTGACCATCTTCCAGGCGCAGCTGAGCTGTCCGACCACCCACGGCTTCTCGGAAAGCGCCACCCGCTTCCTGTCTCAGGGTAAAATGCCTGCCTTCCTCGGTGGCCTGCCGGGTGCCGCGCTGGCGATGTACCACTGCGCGCGCCCGGAAAACCGTCATAAAATTAAAGGCCTGCTCATTTCCGGCGTGATCGCCTGCGTCGTGGGCGGTACCACCGAGCCAATCGAATTCCTGTTCCTGTTCGTCGCACCGGTGCTGTACCTCATCCACGCGGTGCTGACCGGTCTGGGCTTTACCGTGATGGCGGTGCTGGGCGTGACCATCGGCAACACCGACGGCAACGTGATCGACTTCGTGGTGTTCGGGATCCTGCACGGCCTGTCCACCAAGTGGTACCTGGTGCCGGTCGTGGCGGCTATCTGGTTTGCGGTTTACTACGGCATCTTCCGCTTCGCCATCACCCGCTTTAACCTGAAAACGCCTGGCCGCGATACCGATACGGCGAGCAGCGTTGAACAGGCGGTTGCCGGGACCGTGGGCAAATCCGGCTACAACACACCGGCCATTCTGGCGGCGCTGGGCGGTGCGGATAACATCACCTCGCTCGATAACTGCATCACCCGCCTGCGTCTGTCGGTGGCGGATATGTCAAAAGTGGATACCAACGCCCTGAAAGCCAACCGGGCCATCGGCGTGGTACAGTTAAATCAGCACAATTTGCAGGTGGTTATCGGCCCGCAGGTCCAGTCGGTGAAGGATGAGCTGGCAACCCTGATGCGGACAGTTGAAGCCTGATGCCTCAGCCCCCTCTCATGAGGGGGTTTTACTTTAAGGACTCACGTCATGTTTGATTTTTCTACCGTCGTGGATCGACACGGCACCTGGTGTACGCAGTGGGACTACGTCGCCGACCGCTTTGGCGCGGCCGATCTGCTGCCCTTCACCATCTCGGATATGGATTTCGCCACCGCGCCCTGCATTACCGACGCGCTGCATCAGCGCATTAATCACGGCGTGCTGGGCTACAGCCGCTGGAAGAACGATGAGTTTCTCGCCGCCGTCGCGCACTGGTTCCAGCAGCGCTTTAACAGCACGATTGATACGGAAACCGTCGTTTATGGTCCTTCCGTTATCTACATGGTGTCAGAGCTGATTCGTCTCTGGTCACACCCCGGCGACGGCGTAGTGGTTCACACCCCGGCATACGACGCGTTTTACAAAGCTATTGAAGGGAATGCGCGTCATGTGGTGCCCGTGGAGATGGAAAAGCACGCCGCAGGCTGGCAGGGAAATATGGCTGCGCTGGAAGCGGCCCTGGCAAAACCTGAAAACAAAATTTTGCTGCTGTGCAGCCCGCAAAACCCGACCGGCAAGGTCTGGACGAGGGACGAGCTGACGCAGATGGCTGAACTGTGCGCACGCAATGATGTGGCGGTTATCAGCGATGAAATTCATATGGACATGGTGTGGGGAGAGCATCGTCACACGCCGTGGAGCGCGGTGGCGCGCGGCAAATGGGCGCTTCTCACCTCCGGCTCGAAAAGCTTTAATATTCCGGCGCTGACGGGCGCTTACGGCCTTATTGGTGATGAGGAGAGCCGTAACGGTTATCTCAGCGCGCTAAAAGGCCGGGACGGGCTCTCTTCCCCTTCCGTGCTGGCGCTAACGGCGCATATCGCCGCTTATCAGCAGGGAGCGCCGTGGCTGGATGCCCTGCGGGGATATCTGGAAGAGAATCTGTTGTATATCGCGCAGGAAGTAAACCGCGCCTTTCCGAAACTGAACTGGCAGCCGCCCGAAGCGACCTACCTGGCCTGGATTGACCTGCGCCCGCTGAACATTGACGATCGGGCGCTGCAAAAAGTGCTGATCGAGCAGCAAAAAGTCGCCATCATGCCGGGATATACCTACGGCAAAGAGGGAAACGGCTTTGTTCGCCTGAACGCAGGCTGTCCGCGCAGCAAGCTTGAACAAGGGGTGCAACGCCTCATTGCCGGGATTAACACGCTCCTGTAATCAATTTGCGCAACGGAATATTCCCTTGCGCAAATAGCTTTTTACCCCGTTTTGTTTTTATAATATGGCGCACTTTAACCAGAAAAGAGTGCGACCATGATTGATACACGCCTGCCTTTAACTGATATTCATCGTCACCTTGACGGTAACATTCGTGCCCAAACCATCCTCGATCTTGGCCGCCAGTTCAATTTAACGCTTCCTGCGCAGACGCTTGAATCGCTGATCCCTCACGTACAGGTAACCTCCAATGAACCGGACCTGGTCAGCTTCCTGAGCAAACTCGACTGGGGCGTGAAGATGCTGGCCTCGCTGGATGCCTGTCGCCGCGTGGCGTTTGAAAACATTGAAGATGCAGCCCGTAACGGCCTGCATTACGTCGAGCTGCGCTTCTCGCCGGGCTATATGGCGATGACCCACAACCTGCCCGTTGCAGGCGTGGTGGAAGCCGTGATTGAAGGCGTACGCGAAGGATGTAAAACCTTCGACGTTCAGACCCGTCTGATTGGCATTATGAGCCGTACGTTCGGCGAAGCCGCCTGCCTGCAGGAGCTGGAAGCGCTGCTGGCCCATCGCGATGCCATCACCGCCGTCGATCTCGCCGGTGACGAGCTGGGCTTCCCGGGCAGTCTGTTCCTCTCCCACTTCAACCGCGCGCGCGATGCCGGCTGGCACATTACCGTGCATGCGGGTGAAGCGGCTGGCCCGGAAAGCATCTGGCAGGCCATCCGCGAGCTGGGCGCCGAGCGTATCGGTCACGGCGTGAAGGCCGTAGAAGATCGCGCCCTGATGGATTTCCTGGCGGAGCAGCGTATCGGGATTGAGTCATGCCTGACGTCTAACATTCAGACCAGCACCGTCGCAACGCTGGCGCATCATCCGCTGAAAACGTTCCTTGAGCACGGCGTGCTGGCCTCACTGAACACTGACGATCCGGCGGTACAGGGCGTGGATATCATCCACGAATACAACATCGCCGCACCGCAGGCGGGTCTGAGCCGCGAGCAGATCCGTCAGGCACAGATCAACGGGCTGGAGATCGCCTTCCTGACGCCTGAAGAGAAGCAGGCGCTTAAAGATAAAGTGGCTCGCGGTTAACACCGTTGCCGGGTGGCGCTGACGCTTACCCGGCATACAACAGCCCTTAAAGCTTATGCCAGACAGAGCGTGGCGCGATGTTTGGCAGATTCAATACCCAGCTCAATCAGCTCCATAATCTGAATCGCCTGGCTGGCCGGAACCGGATTTTCGCCCGTGCCGTTCAGCGCATCGCGGATTCCCGCATAATAGGCCGGATAGTTGCCCGGGATCGTCAGCAAGCTCTCCTCAACGAGTTCCTCACCTTCCACCCGCGTTATCACGCCGTCGCGCATATCATAGCCCCAGTCTTCCTGCGGCAAACGTTCACCGCTTTTCAGCCGGTCCTCCTGCGGATCGAGGCCAAACTTCACGTAGCTCCCGCGCGTGCCGTGAATGATGTAGCGGGCCGATTCCGCGGCCGCGACCATCGTGCCGTGCAGCACAATCCGCCGCTGCGGGTAGCTGAGCACCGCGTGGAAGTAATCGGTCGTCTGCGCTCCGGGCCGGAGCTGGGCCAGATCGACCGTCATGCTCACCGGCAGACCAAAAAGATTGACGGCCTGATCCAGCAGATGCGGGGCTAAATCGTACCAGATACCGCTGCCCGGACCGGCCTGCTCGCGCCAGCGGTTTCGCACCTGCGGACGGAAGCGGTCAAAGTGCGATTCAAAAAAGAGGATCTCCCCTAGCGAGCCTTCACTGAGAAGCCTTTTTACCGTCAGAAAGTCGCTGTCCCAGCGGCGGTTATGAAACACCGACAGCAGCCTGCCGAGACTCTTTGCCAGCGCATCCAGCTCGCGAGCCTGAGACAGCGTGACGGTAAAGGGCTTATCGACCACCACGTGTTTACCGGCCTCCAGCGCGGCCTTTGCCAGCGGGAAGTGGGTATCATTCGGGGTGGGGATAACGATTAAATCAATATTAGGATCGTTGAAAAGGTGTTTTGGCTCAGAGACAACCGGCACGGAAGGCCAGTCGGCATGGACTTTATCGGCATCGCTGCTGGATACCGCAGCCAGGGTCATCCCCGGCGTTCCGGCTATCAGAGGCGCATGAAACGTTTTGCTTGCATACCCGTAGCCGATAAGCCCAACGCGGATATTATCACTCATAGTGCCGTCCTCTTTTATGACGTTCTTATTTCACACTGGCTAGCCTGGCATTACCACAGATTAATAATGTGCCATATGACTTAAAATAGCAGGTTGTACGGGTTGTTTTTGTTACATAGTATTAACCCACTGATTTTGTTTAAGGGAACCGTTCCCAAAGCGCTTGCCGTCGGGGAAACGTCGCTGTAACATTTGCGACCTGTATTTATGGATAAAGTACAACTACGAATCATGACGTCAATTATTAATCGAATCATTGAATTAGCGGGATGGATTGTCCTTGGGGTTTCGGTCATTTTGCTGGGCGTTGCCAGCCATATCGATAACTACCAGCCGCCAGAGCCTGTCACAGTCGTCCAACCTAAGTAACCGGTTACTGCAATAAAGAGTGACATAATATGTCAGTTACGTATTGCCAGCCCTGGTGAACACGGTTAACCTTCTCTTCCAGGCATCGTCTGATGCCTGAATTTCAGCAAAGAAAACTCCTAATTTCGTCGCATTACCTGAGTGTGCTGTTTACGTCTTTATTAATCCGTTTATTATTCGAACGAATTACCTTAACTGGTATTACTCACTTTTATATGGAAACTTATTAATATGACAGTTCAGGACTATTTATTAAAATTTCGCAAGATCAATTCGCTTGAGAGCCTGGAAAAACTGTTTGACCATCTGAACTACACCCTGTCTGATAATCAGGACATCATTAATATGTATCGCGCCGCTGACCATCGCCGTGCGGAGCTGGTTTCCGGTGGTCGTTTGTTCAACGTGGGTGAAGTGCCTAAGTCCGTATGGCGTTACGTTTTATAAGAAAGTAGCCATCCGCGCGAAATGTTATATACTCTCCGCCCTGCAAACTGGCTGTACAACATTTCGCGCAGATTATGGGAGAGTTCATGACCGCAACGCCTGGAGATCGCATTGGAGGCTGGTTAATCGCCCCACTGGCATGGCTGCTGGTTGCATTATTAAGCGCATCACTTGCGCTGCTGCTGTATACCACCGCACTGATTACCCCTCACGCTATCCAGACCCTGATGTCGCAAAGCGTGCTGAATATTGCGATGTGGTTTGTATCGTTCGTTTTCGCGATTGGAATGTGGTACTACACCCTGTGGCTGACCATCGCCTTCTTTAAGCGCCGCAAGAGTGTGCCTAAGCACTACATCATCTGGCTGCTGATTTCGGTTCTGCTGGCGGTTAAAGCGTTTGCTTTTTCGCCCGTATCAGACGCTCTGGCCGTTCGTCAGCTGCTTTTCCCGTTACTGGCCGCCGCGCTGCTGGTCCCCTATTTCAGGCGTTCGACGCGGGTAAAAAACACCTTCGTGAACCCGTAATAACCCTACAGATAACCTGTTGTCGCCTGCGTGAGTTTGTCCGATAATAGGCGGCTTTTTTATTTCAGGCTAAATAATGACCGATTACTTACTGCTCTTTGTCGGCACCGTGCTGGTTAACAACTTCGTTCTGGTGAAGTTCCTTGGCCTGTGTCCGTTTATGGGTGTGTCCAAAAAGCTGGAAACGGCGATGGGCATGGGGCTGGCAACGACCTTCGTGATGACGCTAGCGTCCATCTGCGCGTGGTTGATTGATACCTGGATCCTTATCCCGCTGGGCTTAATCTATCTTCGTACGCTGGCTTTTATTCTGGTCATTGCGGTTGTTGTGCAATTTACTGAAATGGTGGTGCGTAAAACCAGCCCGGCCCTCTATCGCCTGCTGGGTATATTCCTGCCGCTGATCACCACCAACTGCGCCGTTCTCGGCGTTGCGCTGCTTAACATCAACCTTGGCCATAACTTTATGCAGTCGGCGCTGTACGGTTTTTCCGCCGCCGTCGGTTTCTCACTTGTTATGGTCCTGTTTGCCTCGATTCGCGAGCGTCTGGCGGCAGCGGATATCCCTGCGCCCTTCCGCGGTAACGCGATTGCGCTGGTGACCGCGGGTTTAATGTCTCTGGCCTTTATGGGCTTTAGTGGTCTGGTGAAGTTGTAATGAATGCTATCTGGATTGCCATCGCCTCTATCAGCGTCCTGGGGTTGGTGTTTGGCCTTATCCTGGGTTACGCCTCCCGCCGTTTCGCGGTAGAGGACGATCCTGTCGTTGAAAAAATTGATGAGCTTTTGCCGCAAAGCCAGTGCGGGCAGTGCGGCTACCCGGGCTGCCGTCCCTACGCTGAAGCGGTAGGGATTCAGGGTGAAAAAATTAACCGCTGCGCCCCCGGCGGCGAAGCGGTGATGCTGAAAATTGCGGCCCTGCTTAACGTCGATCCGCAGCCCGTGGATGGCGATGCGGAGGTGCAGGAACCGGTCCGTGCCCTGGCCGTGATCGACGAGGCCAACTGCATCGGCTGCACCAAATGTATTCAGGCCTGCCCGGTTGACGCCATTGTTGGCGCCACCCGCGCCATGCACACCGTTGTGGCGGATCTGTGCACCGGCTGTAACCTCTGCGTTGCCCCCTGCCCGACGCAATGTATTGAGCTGCGCCCGGTTGAAACGACTACCGAAAGCTGGAAGTGGGATCTTCAAACCATTCCGGTTCGCATCATTCCTGTGGAACAACATGCTTAAGTTATTTTCTGCTTTCAGAAAAGAGAAGATTTGGGACTTTGACGGCGGTATCCATCCGCCAGAGATGAAAACCCAGTCCAACGGCACGCCGCTGCGTCAAATTCCGCTGGCGACGCGTTACGTCATGCCGCTCAAGCAGCATATTGGCGCTGAGGGCGAGCTGTGCGTGAAAGAAGGCGATACGGTTCTCCGCGGTCAGCCGCTGACCTTTGGCCGTGGACGTATGCTGCCGATACACGCCCCCACCTCCGGTAAAGTGGTGGCGATTGCCCCTCATACGGTGGCTCATCCGTCCGCGCTGTCAGAGCTGAGCGTGATTATTGAAGCTGACGGCGAAGACCGCTGGATCGACCGTGACGGCTGGAGCGACTACCGCAGCCAGAGCCGCGAAGCGCTTATCGAACGTATTCATCAGTTCGGCGTCGCCGGGCTGGGCGGTGCGGGCTTCCCGACCGGCGTCAAGCTGCGCGGCGGTGGCGATAACATCCAGACGTTGATTATCAACGCCGCCGAGTGCGAGCCCTATATCACCGCAGACGATCGTCTGATGCAGGATTGCGCCGCTCAGGTGGTGGAAGGCATTCGCATCCTGGCGCATATTCTGAAGCCGCGGGAAGTGTTGATTGGTATCGAAGACAATAAACCGCAGGCCATCTCGATGCTGCGCGCCGTGCTGGCGGGCAGTCACGATATTAGCCTGCGCGTTATCCCGACCAAGTACCCTTCTGGCGGCGCAAAACAGCTAACGCAAATTCTCACCGGTAAGCAGGTTCCGCACGGCGGACGCTCTTCTGATATCGGCGTGCTGATGCAAAACGTCGGCACCGCCTATGCGGTGAAACGCGCGGTGATTGACGGCGAGCCGTTGACCGAGCGCGTGGTGACGCTGACCGGCGAGTCGGTTTCCCATCCGGGCAACGTCTGGGCGCGTCTGGGTACGCCGGTGCGACATCTGCTGGAACAGGCTGACTTTTGCCCGGCCAGCGACCAGATGGTGATCATGGGTGGCCCGCTGATGGGCTTTACGCTGCCGTGGCTGGACGTTCCGGTAGTGAAAATCACGAACTGCCTGCTCGCCCCTTCCCCAACCGAAATGGGTGAAGAACAGGAAGAGAAAGGTTGCATCCGCTGCAGCGCCTGTGCCGATGCCTGTCCGGCGGATCTGCTCCCGCAGCAGCTGTACTGGTACAGCAAAGGCCAGCTGCACGACAAGGCAAAATCCCATAACCTGGCCGACTGCATTGAATGCGGTGCCTGCGCCTGGGTCTGCCCAAGCAACATTCCGCTGGTGCAATACTTCCGTCAGGAGAAGGCCGAGATTTATGCCATTTCCATGGAAGAAAAACGCGCCGCGGAAGCCAAGGCACGTTTCGAAGCGCGTCAGGCGCGACTTGAGCGCGAAAAAATCGCCCGTCAGGAACGCCATAAGCAGGCCGCCGTTCAGCCTGCCGGGAAAGATCAGGATGCGATCAACGCCGCACTGGCGCGCGTTCGCGAGAAAAAAGCCGATGCCGCCCAGACGGTGGTGATCCAGGCCGGGGAAAAACCGGATAACAGCGAAGCGATTGCCGCCCGCGAAGCGCGAAAGGCTGCGGCTCGCGCGCGTCAGGCGGAAAAAGCGCAAACGGTTCAGGCAGATACTGAGGTCGACCCGCGTAAAGCAGCCGTTGAAGCGGCGATTGCCCGGGCCAAGGCCCGCAAAGCTGGAGAACAGCAGGTAGTCGTCGAGCAAGAAGCGGTCGATCCACGCAAAGCCGCCGTTGAAGCGGCGATTGCTCGCGCCAAAGCCCGTAAGGCTGCGCAGCAGGCGCCAGAGGCAGTATCAGAAGCAGAAGCACCACCCGTCGACCCGCGTAAAGCCGCCGTAGAAGCGGCGATTGCCCGCGCCAAAGCCCGTAAGGCAGCGCAGCAGGAAGAGCAGCCGCAGGCCGCCAACGATGACCCGCGCAAGGCCGCCGTCGCCGCCGCCATTGCGCGCGTTCAGGCGAAGAAAGCCGCACAGCAAGCCGTAAACGAGGATTAAATGGTTTTCAGAATCGCAAGTTCCCCCTACACCCACAACCAGCGTCAGACATCACGCATTATGATGCTGGTCTGCCTGGCCGCGCTGCCGGGCATTGCCGTTCAGTGCTGGTTTTTCGGCTGGGGAACCCTGTTCCAGATAGCCCTGGGCTGCGCCAGCGCCGTCGCGGCGGAAGCACTCGTCCTGAAGCTGCGTAAGATGGCGGTGTCACGCATTCTGGCTGACAACTCCGCGCTGCTGACCGGCCTGCTGCTCGCCATCAGTATTCCGCCGTTTGCCCCGTGGTGGATGGTCGTGCTCGGTACCGTGTTTGCCGTGATCATTGCCAAACAGCTGTACGGTGGGCTCGGCCATAACCCGTTTAACCCGGCGATGATTGGCTACGTAGTGCTGCTGATCTCCTTCCCGGTGCAGATGACCAGTTGGCTGCCGCCGCACGAGATTGCAGCCACGATTCCGGGCTTTATGGATGCCCTGCACGTGATCTTTACCGGCCATACGGCGCTCGGCGCTGATATGAACGCGCTGCGCATGGGCGTGGACGGCATCAGCCAGGCGACGCCTCTCGATACCTTTAAAACGTCCCTGCATGCCGGGCACAGCGTTGAGCAGATTATGAAATCCGCGATTTACAGCGGCATGCTGGCGGGTGCTGGCTGGCAGTGGGTCAACCTGGCGTATCTGCTGGGCGGCCTGTTCCTGCTGCAGCAGAAAGCCATTCGCTGGCATATTCCGGTCAGCTTCCTCGTGACGCTGACGGTCTGCGCGACGCTGGGTTGGGTCTTCTCTCCTGAATCACTGGCCAGCCCGCAGATGCATTTGCTCTCCGGTGCGACCATGCTAGGTGCCTTCTTTATCCTGACCGATCCGGTTACGGCGTCAACAACTAACCGCGGCCGCCTGATCTTCGGCGCGCTGGCGGGCCTGCTGGTATGGCTGATCCGGAGCTTTGGCGGTTACCCGGACGGCGTCGCGTTTGCCGTCCTGCTCGCCAACATTACCGTTCCGCTCATCGACTATTACACGCGTCCGCGCGTGTACGGCCATCGCTAAGGGTTTCGCCATGTTAAAAACGATGCAAAAACACGGCGTCACGCTGGCTGTCTTCGCTGCGGTCCTGACCGGGCTGACGGCCCTGGTTAACTCGTTAACCAAAACGACCATCGAAGAGCAGGCTTCAAAGCAGCAAAAGGCGCTGTTCGATCAGGTGATCCCATCAGATTTCTACGATAATGACCTGCAAAAGAGCTGCTTTGTGGTAGACGCGCCGCAGCTTGGGAAAGGCTCTCACCGCCTCTTTATTGCCCGCAAAGGGGATAAACCGGTAGGCGCGGTGATGGAAGCGACGGCGCCCGACGGCTATTCCGGCGCCATTCAGCTGCTCGTCGGCAGCGATTTCTCCGGCACAATATTGGGTACCCGCGTGACGCAGCATCATGAAACGCCGGGCCTGGGCGATAAAATTGAAACCCGTCTGAGCGACTGGATTTTGCACTTCGCCGGTAAAGTTATCCATGGCGAAGGGGATACCGCGTTTGCGGTGAAGAAAGATGGCGGCGAGTTCGACCAGTTCACCGGCGCGACCATCACGCCGCGCGCCGTGGTGAACGCCGTAAAACGAGCCGGGCTGTATGCCGAAACGCTGCCCGCGCAAATCAACAATCTTCCGGCCTGTGGGGAGTAATCATGAGCCAGGTTAAAGAGGTTATTGTCCAGGGGTTGTGGAAGAACAACTCCGCGCTGGTCCAGCTTCTGGGGATGTGCCCACTGCTGGCGGTAACGTCCACCGCCACCAACGCGCTCGGTCTGGGTCTGGCAACCACGCTGGTGCTGACCCTGACCAACCTCTCCATCTCCGCCCTGCGCCGCTGGACGCCGTCGGAAATTCGTATTCCGATTTACGTCATGATCATTGCGTCTGTTGTTAGCGTCGTACAAATGCTCATCAACGCTTACGCATTCGGCCTGTACCAGTCGCTCGGGATCTTTATCCCCCTTATCGTCACCAACTGTATCGTCGTTGGCCGTGCGGAAGCGTTCGCGGTGAAAAACAGCCCCGCCATGTCGGCGCTGGATGGTTTTTCCATTGGAATGGGCGCCACCTGCGCCATGTTCGTGCTGGGCTCGCTGCGCGAGATCCTCGGTAACGGTACGCTGTTTGACGGCGCAGATGCGCTGCTGGGCGGCTGGGCCAAAGCGCTGCGCGTTGAAGTGTTCCACACCGATACGCCATTCCTGCTGGCAATGCTGCCGCCTGGCGCGTTTATTGGCCTTGGCATGATGCTGGCGATAAAATACCTGATTGATGAGAAACGTAAGCGCCGCGCGGCTGAGCGTAGCGTTCTGGAAGGGACACCCGAGAAGGCTTCATGAATAAAGAAAAGCGCATTGCGATCCTGACCCGTCTGCGGGACGAGAACCCGCATCCGACGACGGAGCTGAACTTTACCTCCCCGTTTGAGCTGCTGATCGCGGTGTTGCTCTCTGCGCAGGCGACCGATGTGAGCGTCAATAAAGCCACTGCCCTGCTCTATCCGGTCGCCAATACGCCAAAAGCCATGCTGGAGCTGGGCGTGGAAGGCGTGAAGTCCTATATCAAAACCATCGGCCTGTTTAACAGCAAAGCCGAGAACGTCATTAAGACCTGCCGGATCCTCCTGGAACAGCACGGGGGCGAAGTACCGGAAGATCGCGCCGCGCTGGAAGCCTTACCGGGCGTGGGGCGTAAGACTGCGAACGTGGTGCTCAACACCGCGTTTGGCTGGCCGACCATCGCCGTAGATACGCATATTTTCCGCGTGTCTAACCGGACTAACTTCGCGCCGGGGAAAAATGTTGAGCAGGTCGAAGAGAAGCTGTTAAAGGTGGTTCCGGCCGAATTTAAGGTTGATTGCCATCACTGGCTGATTCTGCACGGCCGCTATACCTGCATTGCCCGTAAGCCTCGCTGCGGCTCCTGCATTATTGAAGATCTCTGCGAATACAAAGAAAAAGTGTATCCCTGATCGTCACAATCCCTTACCATAAGAAGGGTTACCAGACACCCTTCTTTTGGCCGTTATTTGTCCGTCTTTCATTCCACCAGACCTGTCACTTATTCGGTTGTTTAACGCTCAAACAGGTTAATACTTTTTTCATAGCCAAAAATTTCTATACATCTGTGATCGCGATCACCCTGATAACTTCATGTTGAATTTTTGTTGTCAAAATCCGCCTAAACCCTTTGTCTGACAAGATACTCTCCTTCCATTGCCGAAGATAAGACCAGCTATTTTTCAGAATATGGGCTATATCACTGCGCTAAGCGGCAAATAGCAGAACATATCGCCACAGGCCGGTCAGGGTGGGTTACTGCCAGTCGAAAAAACTACCTTTAAACAACGTATGAAATTTAACGCTGAATAACATTTATATGAACCGACGATTATACCACTTCAGATATATGTAACAGATTATTACAAACGTATTGCCAGATGGGGCAGGATAGTGAACATTACCCGCCGTTTCTCCTCCCAATATAACTATAAGGCGTATGGACTACGGCCATCACGCTATGAACACCCCCGTTAATATGGGATGTAAAAAAAGAGGTATATGTGTCTACTGCAAACAATAAACCAACAGATGAAAGCGTAAGTCTTAACGCTTTTAAACAGCCTAAAGCGTTCTATCTCATCTTCTCTATCGAGTTATGGGAGCGTTTTGGTTATTACGGCCTGCAAGGGATCATGGCGGTTTACCTGGTAAAACAGCTGGGTATGTCCGAAGCCGATTCCATCACGCTGTTCTCTTCCTTTAGTGCTCTGGTGTACGGTCTGGTTGCGATTGGCGGCTGGCTGGGTGATAAAGTCCTCGGGACTAAACGTGTCATCATGCTGGGCGCCATTGTCCTGGCGATTGGCTATGGTCTGGTTGCATGGTCAGGGCACGATGCCGCTGTCGTGTATATGGGTATGGCGACGATTGCCGTCGGTAACGGTCTGTTCAAAGCAAACCCGTCCTCCCTGCTCTCTACCTGCTACAGCAAAGACGATCCGCGTCTGGACGGTGCATTTACCATGTACTACATGTCCATCAACATCGGTTCGTTCTTCTCGATGCTGGCAACCCCATGGCTCGCGGCGAAATTCGGTTGGAGCGTGGCGTTTGCGCTGAGCTTCGTGGGCATGCTGATCACCGTGGTGAACTTCCTGTTCTGCCGCAGCTGGGTTAAAGACTACGGTTCAAAACCTGACTTCGAGCCTGTGCATATGGGCAAACTGCTGGCGACCATCGTGGGCGTGGTAATCCTCGCCGCAATCGCTACCTGGCTGCTGCACAACCAGGGTATTGCACGTGCGGTTCTGGGCGTGGTTGCACTGGGCATCGTGGTTATCTTTGCGAAAGAAGCGTTCGCCATGCAGGGTGCTGCCCGTCGTAAGATGATTGTGGCGTTTATTCTGATGCTGGAAGCGATTATCTTCTTCGTCCTGTACAGCCAGATGCCAACCTCTCTGAACTTCTTCGCGATTCGTAACGTTGAACACTCTATTCTGGGCATCGCATTCGAACCCGAGCAGTATCAGGCGCTGAACCCGTTCTGGATCATGATTGGTAGCCCGATTCTGGCCGCTATCTATAACAAGATGGGTGACCGTCTGCCGATGCCGCACAAGTTCGCTATCGGCATGGTGCTGTGCTCCGGCGCGTTCCTGGTGCTGCCGCTGGGTACCAAATTTGCCACCGACGCGGGTATCGTGTCCGTTAACTGGCTGATCCTGAGCTACGCGCTGCAGTCTATCGGCGAGCTGATGATCTCCGGTCTGGGTCTGGCAATGGTTGCACAGCTGGTTCCACAGCGTCTGATGGGCTTCATTATGGGTAGCTGGTTCCTGACCACTGCCGGTGCGGCAATCATTGCGGGTAAAATTGCGAACCTGATGGCTGTGCCTGAAAACGTCACTGACCCACTGGTCTCCCTGAACGTCTACGGCACCGTGTTCATGCAGATTGGTATCGCTACTGCGGTTATTGCAGTTCTGATGCTGCTGACCGCGCCGAAACTGAATCGTATGACTCAGGACGACGACAAGACGGCTGAAGCGACCAAAACCGCTACCGCGTAAGATTATTGAGAAACGACGAGCCGCTAATGCATATTAGCGGCTTTTTTTTTGTCCATTGGCGCACTAACATAGCTGAAACCTCAGCAAAAAGGAGTTACCGATGAAACTGTTCTACAAACCGGGCGCGTGCTCTCTTGCTTCCCATATCACCCTGCGCGAGAGCGGCAAAGATTTCACGCTGGATGGCGTTGATCTGATGAAAAAGCGTCTGGAAAATGGCGATGATTTTCTTGCCATTAACCCCAAGGGACAAGTTCCGGCTCTCTTGCTGGATGACGGTACTCTGCTGACCGAAGGCGTCGCGATTATGCAGTTCCTGGCCGATAGCGTACCCGATCGTCAGCTTCTGGCACCGGTCAGTACCATTTCTCGCTATAAGACGCTGGAATGGCTGAACTACATTGCGACCGAACTGCACAAAGGATTTACGCCGCTGTTCCGTCCGGATACCCCAGAAGAGTTCAAGCCGACCCTGCGTGCGCTTCTTGAGAAAAAGCTGCAGTACGTTAACGAATCGCTGAAAGACGAACAGTGGATTTGTGGTTTGCGCTTCACGATTGCCGATGCGTATCTGTTTACCGTGCTGCGCTGGGCGCGCGCGGTTAAGCTGAACCTGGAAGGGTTAGACCATATTGCATCGTATATGAAACGCGTGGCAGAGCGTCCAGCAGTGGCTGCGGCGCTGAAAGCGGAAGGGTTGAACTAACCGAGCGGCCTGTGTTGCCGGGTGGCGCCAACGCTTACCCGGCCTACACGTTTTGGCCGGCTATAACCGGGTTGCGCTGAAATAGTGCTCCGGCTTCGCGATACGATCCTGTGCCGCAACCACCTGCAGTTCATATTCCTGCATCTCTTTCGTCGCAATCATGATTTCGTACACCGCCGCGGTAACGTGCTCCAGCGCGTCGCGTATCGTCGCCCCCTGCAGTAATTTCACCAGCAGCAGACCGCTGGTGACATCCCCGACCCCAACCGGCTGGCGCAGGCCGAAATCAACCAGCGGGCGGCTGATATGCCAGGCGTCATCTTTCGTCACCAGAAGCATCTCAAAACGGTCCTGACTCAGCCCTGCGCGCGCAAGGTGTTTTACCAGCACAACCTCAGGCCCCTGAGCGATCAGCTCACGAGACGCGCTTACCGCCTCTTCAACGCTATTAACCGGATGCTCGCAGAGAATTTCGAGTTCGACCAGGTTTGGCGCAATGATATCGCTGGCGGGCAGCGCGTGGCGGACGTGAAATTCTGCAACGCCAGGCGCCACGATGCAGCCTTTCTCCGGGTGGCCCATAACGGGGTCGCAGAAGTATTTTGCCGCCGGGTTTGCGGCTTTCACCTGGCGTACGATGCCGAGGATATGCTCCCCCTGCTCCGCTGAGCCGAGGTAGCCGCTCAGCACGGCGTCACAGCGTTTAAGCTGGTCGATATCGGCAATCCCCTGCACAACCTCGGTGAGGTGCGAAGGCGGCATTACACAGCCTGTCCATTTGCCGTATTGCGTGTGGTTAGAGAACTGCACGGTATTAAGGGGCCAGACGTTGACGCCGAGGCGACGCATCGGGAATTCCGCGGCGCTATTGCCAGCGTGTCCAAAAACAACGTGGGACTGAATGGCGAGGATGTTCTTCATTTTTTTTTTACCAAACCCTGAAAAAACAAAAGGGGCGTGGTTTCCCACGCCCCTGGAGACTGTTATTTATTTCCAGCAGACAAGGCAGTAGTTTTTCTTACCGCGACGCAGCAGCGTGTAGCGGCCATACAGACGGTCACCGTCAACGAAGGTGTATTCCGGGTCGGCCTGTTTCTCACCGTTGATGGTGATAGCGTTAGAGGCGATAGTTTTACGCGCCTGACCGCGCGAAGGCTGAAGCTCAGAGTCCACCAGCGCCTGCATCAGGTCAGCCCCTTTTTCCATCTCAACCATCGGCACGCCGTCCTGCGCCAGCTGTTCGAAGTCCGCTTCGCTCAGATCGCTCAGGGTACCGTTGAACAGGCTTGCGGTAATACGTTTTGCCGCGGCCAGACCTTCTTCACCGTGAACCAGTTTGGTCACTTCGTCCGCCAGCACGTACTGGGCGCGCGGCGCTTTACCGCTGTTTTTGTCTTCTTCTTCCAGCGCGTTGATGTCTTCGATGTCCATAAAGGTGAAGAACTTCAGGAAGCGGTAAACATCGGCGTCCGCCGTGTTGATCCAGAACTGGTAGAATTTGTACGGGCTGGTTTTCTTCGGATCGAGCCATACCGCGCCGCCTTCGGTTTTACCAAATTTGGTGCCGTCTGCTTTGGTGATCAGCGGAACGGTCAGACCGAAGACCTGGTTCTGGTGCAGACGACGGGTCAGGTCGATACCGGAGGTGATGTTACCCCACTGATCGGAACCGCCAATCTGCAGGGAAACGCCGTGCAGCTTGTTCAGGCAGGCAAAGTCATAACCCTGCAGCAGGTTGTAGGAGAACTCGGTAAAGGAGATACCCTGGTCGTCACGGTTCAGACGCTGCTTCACGGCCTCTTTGTTAATCATCTGGTTAACAGAGAAGTGCTTGCCGATGTCGCGCAGGAAGGTCAGCACGTTCATGCTGCCAAACCAGTCGTAGTTGTTCGCGGCAATGGCAGAGTTATCACCACAGTTGAAGTCGAGGAACGGCGCAACCTGTTTGCGGATCTTATCCACCCACTCCTGCACGGTATCTTCGGTATTCAGTTTACGCTCAGCGGCTTTGAAGCTTGGGTCACCAATCAGGCCGGTCGCGCCGCCCACCAGCGCAACAGGCTTATGGCCCGCCATCTGGAAGCGTTTCAGGCATAACAATGGAACAAGATGCCCCAAATGCAAGCTGTCAGCGGTGGGATCGAAGCCGCAATAGAGCGCGATCGGGCCTTGCGCCAGTCGCTCTGCTAACGCTTCCTCGTCCGTCACCTGGGCCACGAGGCCCCGCTCTTGCAATTGTTTAATCAAGTTACTGCTTGCCATCAAATTCTCCATGTATAAACGACTGCACCTTTGCCGGTACACGACTTTTCGCCTGATGCGAAAGGACCATAGAATAAAGCGCAAGCGCGGTGTGCGCTAGCGCTTAAATCAACAAATTTCGGGGATTACGGTGCCAGTCTGTCGATTTTCCAGCCGCCATTCTCGCGCTGGTATAAAAAGCGGTCGTGCAGGCGATGTTCGCCCCCCTGCCAGAACTCCATCTGCTCAATCGGGATGCGGAACCCGCCCCAGAAACTTGGCAGAGGAATTTCACCCTGCTGGAACTTCTGTTTCAGCTCCAGGAATTTACTTTCCAGCACGCCGCGGGCAGAAATTCGGCTGGACTGTTTTGATACCCAGGCGCCAATCTGGCTGTCGCGAGGGCGGCTGTGGAAATACTTCACCACTTCCAGCGTCGAGAGACGTTCCGCTTTGCCGGTGACCATTACCTGACGTTCCAGCATGTGCCAGGGGAACAGCAGGCTAATACGCGGATTGTTTTCTAAATGGTGCGCCTTGCGGCTGCCGAGGTTGGTATAGAACACCAGCCCTTTCTCATCATAATGCTTGAGCAATACGATGCGCTGATACGGTTGACCGTTTTCATCCACCGTCGCGACAACCATGGCCGTTGGGTCGGCGAGTTTCGCTTCACAGGCCTGTTTCAGCCAGCGTTCAAAAAGCACGAGGGGTTCAGCGGGAAGATCCTGGCGACGCAGGCCGCCTTTAGTGTATTCACGGCGCAGATGCGCAATTTGCTGCAGTTCGTCGTTATCTGACATGGCGTTAGCTGACATTGAGAGTGGGTGGCGCTATTGTGCGCCGCCCCTGTAAAAATCTCAACGCTTCGGATTTTCGAGCTGGCAATTGTTCAGCACAATGCGGTCGCGTTTGTAGACCGTGGCGCTTTCGCCTTTTGACCAGAAGACGTAGATACCGTCGGTATATCGCGCGCCGGAGGCCGACATGCCCTGCTTCAGCGTCAGCAATTTATTGTCGTAAACAAAGCTGGCTTCCTGGCGTGGGTTATTCAGCTTCACGGTCAGCGGTTTTTCGTCGCAGCGATACTCCAGCGTATCGGTCTGCATGCGTTCAAGGAGCTGGTTATAGACGCTGCATCCTGACAGCAATAAAGGCGCGGCAATAAGAAGAAGTTTTTTCATGGGCGTATTCCGAAGACTTTCCTGGTCCTGGAGGGCATGGCTGCCCTCCTGTTTCGTTCCATTCTAACGATGACGCGCCGCGCTGAATTTCAGTTAACTCTGATTATGACGAGGATTTGCCGGGAAAATCGCCCCGAGGACGCTCGCCTCACGCGCACCGGTTACCGAAGGCAAGTTGCCCGGCAGTCCGGCAATGGTGCGCCAGGCAAGCCAGGCGAAGGCCAGCGCCTCCATATCATCCCCGCTGATGCCGGCTTCATCGGTCGTGGTCACTTCGGTACCCGGCAGTAGCCCCGCAAGACGCGCCATCACCAGCGGGTTGCGGCTTCCTCCACCGCACACCAGCAGGCGTTCACATCCGCCGCTGAGCAGAACCTGTTCGGAGATCGACACGGCCGTCAGCTCGGCAAGCGTCGCCTGGACATCCTGCGGCGCGAGCGCCGGGAATGGCACCAGCTGACGCTCAAGCCAGCCCAGGTTGAAGTATTCACGCCCCGTGCTCTTAGGGGCCGGAAGGGCAAAATATGGATCGCTCAGCATCGACTGCAGCAGCGGAATAATCACTTTCCCCCCGCTCGCCCACTCCGCGTTTTTATCATACGGTTGTCCGCACTGCCGCCAGATCCAGGCATCCATTAACATATTGCCCGGGCCGGTATCGTAGCCGCGGACGGGCTGCCCCGGGATGAGCATCGACAGGTTGGCAATCCCACCAATGTTGAGCACCATACGCCGTTCTGAAGGGTGCGCCAGTAATGCCTGATGGAACGCGGGTACCAGCGGCGCGCCCTGCCCGCCAAGGGCGATATCGCGACGACGGAAATCGCCTACCACCGTCACGCCCGTCTTCGCCACAATCTGGTTGTTATCGCCGATTTGCAGGGTATGCGGGGCATCGCCGCCGGGCTCATGCCAGACCGTTTGTCCGTGACAGCCGATGGCCACCACATCCTGCGGGCGAAGATGTTCTTTTTGCATCAAAGCCTGCACCGCATCCGCAAACAGCGCCCCCAGGCGAACATCAAGCTGTCCAAGCTGGGAGAGGGTAAGCTGCTGCCCCTGACAGATACTCAGAATATCCTCTTTCAGTGAAATGGGGATTGGCCAGGTCAGGCTCGCCTGCTGCGCCACCATGTTTTCGTCAATGGCGGCCAGAACGACATCTACCCCATCCAGACTGGTACCTGACATCACACCAATGTAGCGACCCGATTTCATGCGCTTTCCTTACGTTGCGTGGGCTAAGGATATCCACTGAACCATAAACGGCGCAGCTTTGCCATCCGGCAATAATATTTTTTAACAATGTCAGACGGGTGACATAGGCGGACTCTGTTTATGTCTCGTTAAGTCAAATTCAAGTACAATTTTCTTATTGTTAGTGCAAAGATATGAACTATGGCCCCTTATGCCATATAATTTAGCCATAACGGATGCCCCCAATCGGGCGTTTTGGGTGAACAGGAGATTCAAATGATTTTACGTGTACTGGGCGTTTCGCTGATTGGTTTAACTCTGGCTGGCTGTGTGAATGACAGTTCACTTTCTGGCGACGTTTACAGCGCTTCTGAAGCGAAACAGGTTCAGAACGTGACTTACGGTACCGTTGTTAACGCGCGCCCTGTACAGATCCAGGGTGGCGATGAAAACAACGTGATGGGCGCAATCGGCGGTGCTGTGCTGGGTGGTTTCCTGGGTAATACCGTCGGCGGAGGCACTGGCCGCTCCCTGGCAACGGCCGCAGGCGCCGTTGCGGGTGGTGTAGCCGGCCAGGGCGTTCAGGGTGCGATGAACAAAACCCAGGGGGTAGAGCTGGAAATTCGTAAAGACGATGGCAGCACTATCATGGTTGTACAGAAACAAGGCAGCACTCGCTTCTCTGCAGGCCAGCGCGTTGTTCTGGCGAGCAACGGAAGCCAGGTTACCGTTTCTCCACGTTAATTCGTTTTTGGATGTGGTCACCAGACCACATCCATTTACAAAAATATAATATTAATAAATACTTTCACACAAATATACACTCAACTTATTATTAATTAGCCTTCATATTGTTCCCGCGCAAAGTATTTATCAGATTCATCAGTTAAACTCATCGCAATTGCCTTTTTTTATTTATTATAATTTTGTTAAAACTTATATGCTTGCGATGAATAATTGTGTGAAGAACCGTTATTTCTTATTTTGTATCGGCTGCATTGCCGTCATTGGACTTTTGCAGGGTTTATTTTTAGAACTGGTTGAACGGGTACCGTCGTTCTCTCCGCTATTATTCCCTACACTGACCATTTTCTTACTGGTATTTCATCTATTTATTGCCTGTTTTATGGCAATGAAATACTGGTGCGATCGAAGAAGATTGTATCTGATTGCAATTGCCTTAGCCTTTGCCGGCTCGGCGATGATGATGGTAGGAACGCTATCCAGCTTCCCGTCCTGGTTAGCTCTCTATCAGTTCAATGCCGTTAACTATAATGATGCCATGATCTTCTTTATGTTCCGCCATCTTATCATGGCGGTTCTCATCATCCTTTCAGCCTTGCTTTATACCATCCGGGACTATCCACTTTCACGTACGGCACATATTTCTATCGTTACCGGCGGGTTTATCTTTACTGTTTCTATGATGGCTCTGGCCTGGTTTTGTTCCAGTCATTCATCACTGTTATTACTGGATCTTGTCGATAACGAAACCCGGCAATTTATGGTGCTCTGGAGCCAGGCCATTAATATTCTTTTAATTGTCCTTTGGATAGCGACATTAGCAACGCTAATGATTATTACCCGCGTACGTAACCTTTTCTGGGTTGGCGGTAATTTCTTATGCGTTTGTTATATTGTGACGCTGACAATGCTACTGGCTGGCGGACACGCTGAAGATATCGCCTGGTATCGGGCCCGTTTATTTGAAACGGTTGCTACGCTGCTTATTATTTTTGTTCTGCTTTATGATGTCTTCAGGTTGTATCGTGACTCACATTTAAAGTATCAGCAATCGTATCAGAACTCGATTCGCGATCCGCTCACCCGGCTTTATAACCGCAGCTATTTCTATGAATCATTAAACCAGGCCCTGGATATCGCCAAAGCCAGTCGTCCTGTTTCTGTTATCGTCAGCGATCTCGACCGCTTTAAGCGAATCAACGACAACTACGGGCATCTCCAGGGAGACAAAGTGTTGCAGTTTGTCGCTAATCTGCTGATGGATTCCGTGCGCCCACAAGATATTGCGGCCCGTATCGGTGGCGAAGAGTTTGTTCTGATGCTGGCTAACACCTCTTCAGAAGAGGCTTACAAGGTGGCTGAACGCATACGGCTCAACCTGAGCGGTTTTAATAAGGCCAGCAGCGAGGGTCAGCTACCGGAGCCGATCACCATCAGCATGGGGGTATTTACTGCGACGTCAGCCGCAATAGCCGCAGAAACGTGCGTGGAAAATGCCGACAAAGCGATGTATGAAGCGAAGGAGACCGGCCGTAACCGCGTGGTGGTCTTTAAGTAAAAAAAAAGGCCTTGCTGCTGCAAGGCCTTGTTGTTTGTCAGTCGCGCGACTGCAGCTCATGGATGTTTTGCTCGAGGCGCCCAATGAGGCTGATGAGCATTTCCAGCTCCGCCGGTGAAACGCCAGACAGAATTTCACCGCGCGTCCTGGTGATCACGGCTTCCATTTCCGTGATGATAGGCGCCGCTTTCTCGGTGAGTTTAATCCGCTTGGCGCGACGATCGCTGGCACAGGTTTGCCGCGAGATCAACCCCTTCTCTTCCAGCTGGTCAAGCGTGCGCACCAGCGACGGTTGCTCAATTCCTATCGCTTTTGCCAGTTGTATTTGCGACTGATCGGGCGGCAGCTGATGAATGTTGTGCAGCGTGACCCAATGCGTCTGTGTGAGTTCCAGAGGTTTCAGGCGATGGTCAATCAGAGCACGCCAGACGCGTACCAACCTTGCCAGATCAGAACCTAATGGCGATTCCAATTTCATCTCCTTATAATTAGCTTGCTAAGTTATTATACTGATTTTAGAATAGTGTGCAGCATTTGTATTGCCAAAACAAATGCAATACTGCATTCATCGAACTTAAAAGTATGACTTACACTGAATTATGATGCTTCATCATACTAAGACAAGCCAACGCGGCATTCTGTTCACTGCAAAGGATTTCTGCCCGTGACGTTTTTTCATCGCTCAGAGGGTTTACCCCTTCAGGACCTGATCTTCGGTGCGTCAGTCTACTTTCCTCCTCTGTTTAAGGCCATTCTGGTGGGCTTTATCCTCTGGCTCATCGCGCATCGTCTGCTTCGCGACTGGATGTACTCCGGCGAAATCTGGCATCCCATGCTGGTGGATCTTTCCCTGTTTGCCCTTTCCGTATGCCTGGGCCTTGCCGTGTTGACTGTGTGGTGAATATGTCCCTGAAAACGCTAAAGTACTTTTCCACCCTGTTTGTCCTTGCCCTCGCGCTGGTTGCCGGCTGGTGGATGTGGAATTTTTATATGCAGTCGCCCTGGACGCGTGACGGCAAAGTTCGTGCTGAACAGGTCAGCATTACCCCTCAGGTATCGGGAAGTATTACGACGCTGTTGGTTAAGGATAACCAGTTCGTCAAAAAGGGAGACATTTTATTCCGCATCGACGACACCCCGTACCACATTGCGATCCTGAACGCCAAGGCGCAGCTGGCTAAAGCCCAGTCGGATCTGGCAAAGGCCAACAACGAGGCCAACCGCCGCCGCCACCTGTCGCAAAACTACATCTCAGCGGAAGATTTAGACACCGCCAATATCAACGTTAAGGCGATGCAGGCTAACGTCAACGTGGCGGAGGCGACGTTGAAGCAGGCGCAGTGGCAACTGACCCAAACAGTGATTACGGCACCTGTTGATGGATGGGTGACCAACCTCTCGGCCCGCGTGGGGAATTATGCCACCACCGGACAACCGATATTCGCCCTCGTCGACAGCCACTCCTTCTACGTCGTGGGCTATTTCGAAGAGACCAAGCTTCGACATATTCGCGAGGGTTCGCCAGCCGCAATAACGCTTTACAGCGGCTCGCAGAAGTTACAGGGTCACGTATCCAGCATTGGCCGCGCCATTTACGATCAAAGCGTTGAAACGGATTCAGGGCTGGTGCCGGACATAAAGCCGAACGTCCCCTGGGTGCGTCTGGCCCAGCGCGTTCCGGTTCGCGTGGAGTTTGACCGTTTACCGCAGGACATTACCCTTGTGTCCGGCACCACCTGCACTGTCTCCATCGGCAACCGGTGATGAAGCTGCAGGGTCTCTCCTGGCAAAACACGCCGTGGATGAAAGCGACGCGTCCCCAGTGGCGCTACGCGCTGCGTAACGGCATTGCCATGTGTCTTGCGCTAACTGTGGCTTATTACCTGAACCTGGATGAGCCCTACTGGGCGATGACGTCTGCGGCGGTAGTCAGTTTTCCGACGGTCGGCGGGGTGATCAGTAAAAGCCTTGGGCGCATCGCAGGTAGCCTGCTGGGCGCCACCGCGGCGTTAATTATCGCCGGCCATACGCTGAACGATCCGTGGCTGTTCCTGCTGAGCATGGCCGCATGGCTGGGCTGCTGTACCTGGGCCTGCGCCCATTTTACCAATAACGTCGCCTACGCGTTTCAGCTGGCGGGCTATACCGCCGCCATTATCGCCTTTCCGGTGGTTAACGTGCTCGACACCACCGAGCTGTGGGATATTGCCCAGGCGCGCGTTTGTGAAGTGATTGTCGGGATCCTCAGCGGCGGCTTCATGATGATGATCCTCCCCAGCACATCCGACGGCACCGCGCTCATCACCGCGCTGAAAACCATGCATACCCGGTTACTGGAACACGCGAGCCTGCTGTGGCAACCGGATACAAGCGACGATATCCGCCTCGCGCATGAAAAGGTTATCGGACAGATCCTGACGATGAATCTGTTGCGCATTCAGGCGTTCTGGAGCCACTACCGCTTTCGCCGCCAGAACACACTTCTTAACTATCTGCTGCACCAGCAGCTGCGCATGACCAGCGCCATCTCCAGCCTTCGCCGGATGCTGCTCAACTGGCCAACGCCGCCTGAAAACACCCGTGCCGTGTTTGAAACGCTGCTCGCGGCCCTTGCGCGCTCGGATGCGGACATTTACACCGTAGCGCGGATTATCGCTCCGCTCGCCCCGGCTGATGAGTACGACTACCGCCATCGCGCCTTCTGGCAGCGCCTGAATTACTTCTGCCGTCTGTACCTGCGCAGCAGCCGCTGGATTACGGCCATCGAAAACGCGACCCCATTGACGGAGTTCAACGTCCCCGGCAGCCCGGCACTCGCGCGCCATACCGACTATCTGGAAGCGCTGTGGAGCGGTTTTCGCACCTTCTGTGCGCTGATGCTGGTGGGGGCGTGGAGTATTACCACGCAGTGGGAGTCCGGTACGGCGGCCCTGACGCTTGCCGCCATCAGCTGCGTGCTTTACTCCGTCGCGGCCTCGCCGTTCAACTCGCTTACGCTCCTGCTGCGCACGCTGGTGCTGCTGTCGCTGTTCAGCTTTGTGGTGAAGTTTGGCCTGATGGTGCAGATAAGCGATCTGTGGCAGTTCCTGCTGTTCCTGTTTCCCCTGTTGACCACCATGCAGCTTCTGAAGCTGCAAATGCCTAAGCTGGCGGGCCTCTGGGGACAGCTGATTGTCTTTATGGGCTCGTTTATCTCCGTGACGAATCCACCGGTTTATGATTACGCCGATTTTCTCAATGATAACCTGGCGAAGATCCTTGGCGTGGGGCTGGCGTGGCTGGCTTTTGCGGTGTTACGTCCCGGCTCCGATGCACGCAAGAGCCGCAGGCATATTCGGGAGTTACGCAGAGGTTTTGTCGACCAGCTCAGCCGTAAACCGCATCTGGGTGAAAACGAGTATGAATCGCTGGTCTATCATCACGTCAGCCAGCTGAATAACAGCCAGGACGCGCTGTCCCGACGCTGGCTGCTGCGCTGGGGCGTGGTGCTGTTGAACTGCTCGCACGTGGTCTGGCAGCTTCGCGCGTGGGAAACGCGCTCCGATCCACTGTCACAGGTTCGTGATGTTTGCATCTCCCTGCTGCGCGATGTAATGAGCGAGCGCGGTGTCCAGCAGCGGCCACTCGAAGCCACGCTGAATGAACTGCAGCGGATCTGCGATACGCTGGCACAGCATCATCTGCCCGCAGCCCGTGATTTGGCCTCGATAATCTGGCGCCTGCACTGCTCGCTGTCGCAGCTGGAACAGGCACCGCCACCGGGAACGATTGGGGATCAGATCACGCCGCACGCATAGCGTGCCCCGCCGCCGCCAAGCGGTTTAGGCCGATCGGACATATTGTCGCCGCCGACATGGATCATCAGCGCTTTGCCTTTCACCTCATCCAGCTTTTTCAGTCGCGGCGCGACGACGGGATCTGTGGCTTTACCGTCGTTATTCACCACCAGCACTGGCAGATCGCCTAAATGCCCCATTCCATCCGGGCCTTCATGCTTGCCGGAATGCTGCGGATCGAGGTGCCCTCCTGCCGCTTCCGCCGCAGACGGTTTACCTTCTTTTAAAGCGGGCTGACAGCTGCCTTTGGCATGAACATGGAAACCATGTTCACCGGGAGGGAGGGCTTTGAGGTTGGGGGCAAACTCCAGTCCTTTATCGGTTTCGGTGATTTTCACCGTTCCGATGGACTGACCCACACCCTGTGGGGTGACGAGATTCATTTCAACTTCGTCACTGGCTGCCTGCGCCCCTGCGCAAACAACCAGCGTGACCAGTGCCAGAGCAAAACGCTTCATATGACCTCCGCGGGTTATTTTTTGCCCCTTAAGTGTATACCAGGGGCAAAGATTTCACCGGAAAGTCACCTTCAGACGGTTTATGGTACGTCGTAACCCAGCGCGGCCTTACGGATGCGGAACCACTGCTGACGGGTCATCTGCAGCTCTTCAGCGGCCAGCGCAGAACGCACGCGTTCTATTTTGCCGGAGCCAATAATAGGCAGAGGTTTTGACGGCAGGCGCAGGATCCATGCGTAAACCACCTGTTCGATGCTCTCCGCGTTCAGTTCGCGGGCGATGGTTTCAAGCTCGTTGCGCAGCGGCTGGAATTCATCATCATTAAACAAGCGTCCGCCCCCCAGGCAGGACCACGCCATCGGGCGAATGCGCAGCTGCTGCAGCTGATCGAGCGTGCCATCCAGCAGCAGCGGCTGGTGTACCGGGGAGATCTCAACCTGGTTGGTGGCCAGAGTAAACGGCAGACGAGACTGAAGCAGCGCAAACTGTGCCGGGGTAAAGTTAGAAACGCCGAAGTGACGCACTTTCCCACTCTGATGCAGGTTCAGGAAGGCTTCCGCTACCTCATCGGCATCCATCAGCGGGTCGGGGCGGTGGATTAACAGCAGGTCGATACGATCGGTCGCCAGATTGACCAGCGACTGCTCGGCGCTCTTGATGATATGTGCGCTGTCGGTGATGTAATGACCGAGGGCGTGTTCAGGTTTTGCCGTGGTGGCAATCCCACACTTCGTGACGATCTCCATGCGATCGCGCAGGGCTGGAACCAGCTTAAGCGCCTCGCCGAACGCGGCCTCGCACTGGTAGCCACCGTAAATATCCGCATGATCGACCGTGGTGATGCCTAAATCAAGGTGCTCTTCAATAAAGCTCGCCAGCTGGAGGGGGGACATATTCCAGTCCATCAGGCGCCAGTAGCCCATAACAAAACGGGAGAATTCTGGCCCCTGCGGGGCAAGGGTAATTCGCTGAACCATAACATTTTCCTCAAGGACGTAATGTCATGAGTATACGCAATTACCGTGTTAAAAAAGTGAAGGTTGCTGGGGTTCTTCGGTTTCACCCGCTTTGTTTGCGCGTATTTTGCGCAGAAGACGCTGTCGGCAGAGGCGTAACACCTCCTGCTTTTGCGTGTCGCTAAAGTTTTGCCAGTTAAAACGCTCATCGCGGGTACGCATGCACCCGCGGCAATATCCGCGTTCATCGACCTGACAAATACCCCGGCACGGGCTCTGGATGGGGAAAAACTCCAGCTGCTCTGCCACACTCACCTCCCGAAAGCTCCTCTCACCTACAGTGAAGACGTTAATCGCACCACGTGCAAGGCCTATATCACAGATTTGTGGCATTAAGGTTTCACTAATCTTCTCTCTCTATACTCGGCCCATCATGACAATAACGGGTTTACCGATCGATGTGGTTAATCAAAAAGTTACAATGTAACGACATTAAATTTACTCTGGGCTGTGCACTCTTTTTTACTCTGCTGAACGGACTGTTTATCCAGCGCAGCTGGGCCATTATCGGCCCAGTGCATCTGCACGACTTCCTCTTTGCCGCCTCCGTACCGCTGGTACTATTTTGCGGCTGGGTGATTGTCTTTAGCCTGCTTAACATTCCATATATCCGCAAGCCGCTGCTGATTGTACTGACGATCGGATGCGCCGCGGCAACCTACTTTATGTACACCTACGGCGCGGTGATCGATCAGAACATGATTGTGAACGTGTTCGAAACCAACTCTCAGGAAGCGACCGCCCTGGTGACCCCGCAGATGATTCTGTGGATTGTTATAGCCGGCATCGTTCCCTCCGTGGTGCTGGCGTTGACCCGGATTCGTACGGGAAAATGGTGGTACGCGCTGCTGACGCGCGTTGCCGCGATGCTCGGCGCTCTGCTGGTGATTATCCTGATTGCCGCGCTGTTTTATAAAGATTACGCATCGCTGTTCCGCAATAACAAAAGCATCGTCAAAATGGTCACCCCGGCGAACTATGTCAGCGCCGTGGTGAAGTACAGCAAAATGCGCTGGTTTGCCGGCGATCAAACGCTGGTGCGCATTGGTGAAGATGCCCATAAAGGGTCACTGATTACCGGTCAACAAAAGAAAACCGTTCTGGTGCTTGTCGTCGGCGAAGCCTCTCGCGCGGCAAACTACTCCCTTAACGGTTACGAACGCGAAACCAACCCGGAGCTGAAAAAGCAGGACGTGATTAACTTCCCGCAGGCCTCCTCGTGTGGTACCGAAACCGCAGTTTCCGTTCCCTGCATGTTCTCCGGTATGACGCGCAGCAAATACGATGCCGACCTGGCTCACCATCGCGAGGGACTGCTCGACGTGCTTAAGCATGCGGGTATCAACCTGCTGTGGCGCGACAACGACGGCGGCTGTAAAGGTGCCTGCGATCGCGTGCCACATACCGACATGACGCAGTGGCAGCTGGATCAGTTCTGCAAAGACAAATCCTGTATTGACGATGTGAACTTCTACCGTCTGGACAACGTGCTGGATGGCGTGAAGCAAGATACGGTGCTGGTTATCCACCTGATGGGGAGCCACGGTCCGGCATACTATCGCCGTTACCCGGACAACTTCCGTAAATTCACCCCAACCTGCGACACCAATGAAATTCAGGATTGCGATCATCAGGCGCTGATCAATACCTATGACAACACTATCCTCTATACCGACAGCATGGTCAGCAAAACCATTGATGCGCTGAAAGCGCGCCAGTCGAGCATGAACACCGCGCTGATTTATCTCTCAGATCACGGTGAATCGCTGGGCGAAAGCGGTATTTATCTGCACGGTACACCGTACATGCTGGCGCCGGAGCAGCAAACGCATATTCCGTTTATGTTCTGGCTGTCACCGGATTACGCGAAAAACTTTGGCATCAACGAACAGTGTTTGCGTGACCATGCAGCAAAAAATGCGGTTTCCCAGGACAATTTATTCTCAACCGTATTGGGTATGATGGACGTGAAATCAACGGTTTATCAACAACAGCTGGATATCCTGAGCGCATGTCGTCAGTAAACTTGCTTGCATTAGACCGAACGGTCTATTAGAGTGCGGCCATGAGCAGAAATACTGAACACGATACCCGCGAACATTTACTGGCGACCGGCGAGCAGCTTTGCATGCATCGCGGGTTCACCGGTATGGGGTTGAGCGAGCTTTTAAAAACCGCTGAGGTACCGAAGGGGTCGTTTTACCACTACTTTCGGTCCAAAGAGGCCTTCGGCGTGGCGATGCTGGAGCGTCATTATGCTGGCTACCACCAGCGTCTGGCGACCCACTTTGCGTCGGGTGAAGGTAACTACCGGGATCGTGTTCTGAACTACTATCAGGAAACGCTGAACCAGTTCTGTCAGCAGGGCATTATCAGCGGATGCCTGACCGTTAAGCTGTCTGCAGAAGTGTGCGATCTTTCTGAAGATATGCGCACGGCGATGGATAAAGGTGCCCGTGGCGTTATCGCCCTGCTGGCCCAGGCGCTGGAGAAAGGCCGCGATGAAAAAACGCTGGCCTTTTCCGGCGAACCGTTAACCCAGGCGCAGGTGTTATATGCGCTCTGGCTAGGCGCTAACCTGCAGGCAAAAATTTCGCGCAGTGCCGTGCCGCTGGAAAGCGCGCTGGCACATGTGAAAAACAGTATTACTGCGCCTGGCATTTAACAGGCGTTTTTATTTACCCAACTACTAGTCGACTGGTCTACTCAGGAGTCTTTATGTCAGCTGAAAAATTATTTACCCCACTGAAAGTGGGTGCCGTCACTGCGCCAAACCGCGTGTTTATGGCTCCGCTTACCCGTCTGCGCAGCATTGAGCCGGGCGACATCCCAACCCCACTGATGGGTGAATACTATCGTCAGCGCGCAAGCTCTGGCCTGATCATCACGGAAGCCACGCAGATTTCCGCTCAGGCTAAAGGCTATGCGGGTGCGCCAGGTCTTCACAGCCCGGAACAGATCGCCGCATGGCAGAAAATCACCGCGGGCGTTCACGCTGAAGAGGGTCGCATTGCGGTCCAGCTGTGGCATACCGGTCGTATCTCCCACAGCAGCATTCAGCCTGGCGGCCAGGCTCCGGTCTCCGCTTCGGCCCTGAGCGCAAATACCCGTACGTCCCTGCGTGATGAAAACGGCAATGCGATCCGCGTGGATACCTCTATGCCGCGCGCGCTTGAGCTGGACGAGATCCCGGGTATCGTGAACGACTTCCGCCAGGCCGTGGCCAACGCCCGTGAAGCCGGTTTTGACCTGATTGAGCTGCACTCCGCGCATGGCTACCTGCTGCACCAGTTCCTGTCACCGTCGTCTAACCACCGCACCGACCAGTACGGCGGCAGCGTCGAAAACCGCGCTCGACTGGTGCTGGAAGTGGTTGATGCCGTATGCCAGGAGTGGAGCCCGGATCGTATCGGGATCCGCGTCTCTCCAATCGGTTCTTTCCAGAACGTCGACAACGGTCCGAACGAAGAAGCCGATGCCCTGTACCTGATCGAAGAGCTGGCAAAACGCGGCATCGCCTATCTGCACATGTCCGAGCCGGACTGGGCTGGCGGTAAGCCTTACACGGACGCTTTCCGTCAGAAAGTGCGCGAGCGTTTCCACGGGGTGATCATCGGTGCGGGGGCTTATACCCCGGAGAAAGCCGAAGATTTGATCGGCAAAGGGCTGATCGATGCCGTCGCGTTTGGCCGCGACTACATCGCCAACCCGGATCTGGTTGCCCGTCTGCAGAAAAAAGCGGCCCTGAACCCGCAGCGCCCGGAAAGCTTCTACGGCGGCGGCGCGGAAGGCTACACCGACTACCCTTCTCTGTAATCTCGCCATTGTTCATTGATAGCGGCGATACTTCGCCGCTATACTAAAACATCGTTTCTGTTCAAAAAGACAGTCTATTCCATTGGTTAATGAGGAAATTATGCGCCTACTTCACACCATGCTGCGCGTTGGCGACCTGCAACGTTCCATTGATTTCTACACTAACGTCCTGGGCATGAAGCTGCTGCGCACCAGCGAAAACCCGGAATACAAATACTCGCTGGCGTTTGTGGGTTACGGCCCGGAAACGGATGAAGCGGTGATCGAGCTGACCTACAACTGGGGCGTAGACAGCTATGAGCTGGGCACCGCCTACGGCCACATCGCGCTGGAAGTGGACAACGCGGCCGAAGCGTGTGAGCGCATTCGCAGCAACGGCGGTAACGTTACGCGCGAAGCGGGCCCGGTAAAAGGTGGCACCACCGTGATTGCGTTCGTGGAAGACCCGGACGGTTACAAAATCGAGCTGATTGAAGCCAAAGACGCGGGTCGCGGTCTGGGCAACTGATCCCTCAGGGCGCAACATGCGCCCGTAGTTTTACTGCATCACCCTGCAAAATTTGCCATAATGCGCTCTGCTTTTTCCCCTTGTAAGAGACCCTGATGTCCGATAACGCTCAATTTAGCGGTCTGTGCGACCGTTTTCGTGGTTTTTATCCCGTTGTCATCGATGTAGAAACAGCCGGATTTAACGCTAAAACCGATGCGCTGCTCGAAATTGCCGCCATCACGCTGAAGATGGATGAACAGGGCTGGCTTACACCGGACACCACGCTGCATTTCCACGTTGAACCTTTCGAAGGGGCAAACCTACAGCCGGAAGCGCTGGCGTTTAACGGTATCGATCCGCATAACCCGCTGCGTGGTGCAGTCAGTGAATATGATGCGCTGCACGCCATTTTCAAAATGGTGCGTAAAGGCATGAAAGAGAGTAACTGCAGCCGCGCCATCATGGTGGCCCATAACGCCACCTTCGATCACAGCTTTACTATGGCCGCCGCCGAGCGCGCCGCGCTTAAACGCAACCCCTTCCATCCTTTTGTGACCTTCGACACCGCCGCACTGAGCGGCCTGGCCCTGGGACAAACGGTGTTATCAAAAGCCTGCATCACGGCGGGTATACCTTTTGACGGTACGCAGGCGCATTCCGCGTTATACGACACGGAGCGCACCGCAGAGCTGTTCTGTGAGATCGTCAACCGCTGGAAGCGTCTGGGCGGCTGGCCGCTGCCGATGGGCGACAGCGAAGAATAAAAAAAAGCGACCTTAGCAGGTCGCTTTTTTATTTGCGCAGAAAATTACTCTGCGTCCGGCTCTTCAGTTTTGTACTTCGCCGCCGTCTCTTTGATCAGCTGCTGCAGTTCGCCGCGCTGATACATTTCAATCAGGATATCGCAGCCGCCAACCAGCTCACCGTCAACCCACAGCTGTGGGAAAGTCGGCCAGTTAGCGTACTTAGGCAGCTCAGCGCGGATGTCCGGATTCTGCAGGATATCAACGTAAGCAAAACGCTCACCACAGGCTGACAGCGCCTGAACCGCTTGTGCGGAGAAGCCGCAGCTTGGCAGCTTCGGAGAACCTTTCATATACAGCAGAATCGGGTTTTCAGCGATCTGGCGCTGGATTTTTTCAATAGTGGTGCTCATGTCTTGCTTCCTTTAACTTCTGTTACGGCATTCGTCTGACATTGTAGCGGTTCAGACTGGCATCGGAAAATAACATTTTTGTCACGTTTATACATTCTACCCCGAGTCACGAAAAGTTGCATTGCAAATGGTGATTACCCCTGCGGGGTCAGGGTTTTGCTTAGGGAGTGGGCAAATGTGCGACAGAACGATGAATTTTTTTGCACTTGCTAACGAAACACGATTGTAGATTGAAAAATGCTATTAACTTTCTGGGTTTTTATAGATTAGAATCGACGGGCTTTGTAAATCACACGCGGGTATTATTGATGACCTGCATTTATCAGGGGACTGCCCAGTGGCGCGGATAAATAAAATCTCGATCACGCTCTGTGCTTTACTGTTTACTTCACTCACTTTCACGCCAGTGGCAAACGCCTCTCAGCAGGCGCGGCATTCTGCTGTACAAAAAAACCATCTGGTGAAAGCCACAGAACGTAAGAAAAAAATCACCGCTAAGAACGACAAGAAAAAAACACCGGCTCAGACAAAACAGACCGCTTCCAGCAAGACGAAAACAAAACCTTCCCGCACTGCCCACTCCGCTAAAAGTAAAGCTTCGCAAACCGCCGCTAACCTCGTTACTGAAAAATGCATCACGCGTAAAGGCCACAAGGCGAAATGCACGAAGGTCACGAAAATAGCGGAAGTGCATAAAGTGCGTGTACAGAAAGCGCAAAAAACCGCGATGAACAAACTGATGGGGCAGATTGGCAAACCTTATCACTGGGGTGGCAGTTCGCCGCGTACCGGGTTTGACTGCAGCGGCCTCGTCTATTACGCCTATAAAGATCTTGTCAAATTCCGCATTCCTCGTACCGCCAATGAGATGTACCACCTGCGCGATGCCTCACCGGTTGACCGCGGTGAGCTGGAAAACGGCGATCTGGTGTTCTTCCGCACCCAGGGTCGCGGCACGGCTGACCACGTTGGCGTGTATGTCGGCAATGGGAAATTCATCCAGTCTCCACGTAGCGGCCAGGATATTCAGATCACCTCTCTCAGTGAAGACTACTGGGTACGCCACTACGTCGGCGCGCGTCGCGTGATGACGCCGAAAACCATTCGCTAACCCCTGCCCTGCCACATCCGCGGCAGGGTAAGTTCCTCTTTTGCATACCCTTTCAATTTGCTATCCTGTCCATGTTGTCTGTGTGGTTATTGGCAACACAAAATACAATAAGGAGAGAAGCAATGTCGTTCGAATTACCTGCACTACCGTATGCAAAAGACGCCCTGGCACCGCACATTTCTGCGGAAACCCTGGAATATCACTACGGCAAGCATCACCAGACGTACGTCACTAACCTGAACAATCTGATCAAGGGCACCGATTTTGAAGGCAAAACGCTGGAAGAGATCGTCCGCAGCTCAGAGGGTGGCGTCTTTAACAACGCGGCTCAGGTGTGGAACCACACCTTCTACTGGCACTGCCTGGCGCCGAATGCCGGCGGTGAACCTGCCGGTGAACTGGCTACCGCTATCAACGCCGCATTTGGCAGCTTCGCGGATTTCAAAGCGAAATTTACCGATGCAGCCATCAAGAACTTCGGTTCTGGCTGGACGTGGCTGGTTAAAGAGGCTGATGGCAAACTGGCTATCGTGTCCACTTCTAACGCGGGCACCCCGCTGACCACCAGCGCTAAGCCGCTGATGACCGTGGACGTGTGGGAACACGCTTACTACATTGACTACCGCAACGCGCGCCCGAACTACCTGGAGCACTTCTGGGCACTGGTTAACTGGGACTTTGTCGCGAAGAACTTCGCAGCGTAAGAGACACGCAGAAGGGTTCGCCCTTCTGCGTTTTTGGTTTATTCCGCAGCGCAGGCTGCTTCAGGCTGTTTACGACCCGACATCATTACCAGCAGCAGGCCGAGCGCAGCAATAATCGCCCCCATCACCGGCACAAAGCTGTATCCCAGACCACCTGAAATCACGGCACCACCGGCCGCGGCGCCCAGGGCATTACCCAGGTTAAACGCACCGATATTCACGGAAGATGAAAGTCCCGGCGCCTCATGCGCGACACGCATTACGCGCATCTGCAGCGGCGGCACCACGGCGAAAGTGGCGGCTCCCCAGACGACCATCGCAATCGCGGCCCCGAACTCATTACGTGCCAGCCACGGAATGGCAACCATGATGACAATCAGCAGGGTTAAGAAGCCCTTAAGCGTCCCGCTCACGGAACGGTCGGCAAATTTCCCGCCGAGATAGTTGCCGATCGAGAAGCCCACGCCAATCAGCACCAGCATCGCGGTAACGAAGAGAGGCGTTGCGTGGGTGATGTCATGCAATACCGGTGAAATATAGGTGTAGAGGGTAAACATCGCCCCTGCCCCCAGCACGGTGGTGAGCAGCGCGGAGAGCACCTGCGGGCGCATCAATACCGACAGCTCTTTACGCACTTCCGGACGTTCTCCGGCGCTGCCTTTCGGCAGGGAGAAGAACAGCGCCACCATCGCAATCACGCCCAGCCCGGCAGTCGCCAGGAAAGACATACGCCAGCCGATCGCTTCCCCCAGCCAGGTTGCCGCAGGCACCCCGCCGATGTTGGCAATCGTTAGCCCCATGAACATGGTTGCCACGGCGCTCGCCTGCTTGTGTTTTGGCACCACGCTGGCAGCAACGACCGATCCCAGCCCAAAGAACGCGCCGTGGTTAAGGCTGGTCAGAATGCGCGACAGCATCAATGTGGTGTAGTCCGGCGAAATGGCCGAAAGCACGTTGCCCAGGGTGAAAATCGCCATCAGGAAAATCAGCGCATTGCGTCGCGCGCGGTGCGAAAGCAGAAGCGTCATCAGCGGCGCCCCGACCATCACGCCGATAGCGTAGGCGCTAATTAACATCCCTGCCGCAGGGATAGAGACATCTACGCCCCGGGCAATAACAGGCAGTAACCCCATCGGGGAGAATTCAGTGGTGCCAATCCCAAAAGCGCCAATCGCCAGGGCCAGCAGGGGAAAATTGATTTTCATGCGTCAACTCCGGATGCCGTGTCATGTGATGACACAGAACAAAGAAGCGGAAAGCATGACATCAATCACAAAAAATGAGAAGTTAACAAAATGGCAAAAGATTTTTGCCAGAGAAGTAACAATCCGGGGAGTCGGGAGGGAGAAGGCTCTCCCTCCGCGTAAATCAGTGCAGCGCAGCCGTCAGACCGGCCGCAACAATCAGAGCCAGCACAACAACGGTGGTGAACAGCGAAAACTTAAGATCGGAACTCATCAATTTTTCTCCTTTTAATCCCCACACGAAAAGTGAGCTTGCTCATTTTTGCACAGATTACGTCAAAAATCTTCCTGGATTTATACTGATAACCACTTTACCTCTTCCCCTTTTCATCAAGATAGGACAAAATTCCACGCTAAATTTATTAGCGTACCGGCCATTGACCCCCTCCTGACGTCCCGTGTCGTTTTCCCGGCGTGCCGCAATTCAACATTGCGAGATAAGGGTGAGAGAAGGCAAACGTTTACCTTCAAGTTTTTCAGGAGCTTAGGATATGGTCTGGAGTGACATTTAATGGCAACAATTAAAGACGTAGCAAAACGCGCAAACGTTTCCACCACAACCGTATCACATGTAATTAACAAAACCCGCTTTGTGGCGGAAGAGACGCGCAACGCCGTCTGGGCAGCGATCAAAGAGCTGCACTATTCGCCTAGTGCGGTTGCACGTAGCCTCAAGGTTAATCACACCAAGTCCATTGGATTGCTGGCGACCAGCAGTGAAGCGGCCTATTTTGCCGAGATCATTGAAGCGGTCGAAAAGAACTGCTTCCAGAAAGGCTATACCCTGATTCTGGGCAACGCGTGGAACAGCATTGAAAAACAGCGTGCCTACCTGTCGATGATGGCGCAAAAGCGCGTTGATGGCCTGCTGGTGATGTGTTCCGAGTATCCGGAGTCCGTGCTGTCGATGCTGGAAGAGTATCGCCATATTCCTATGGTGGTGATGGACTGGGGCGAAGCGCGCGCGGATTTCACCGATTCCGTTATCGATAACGCCTTTGAGGGCGGCTATATGGCCGGTCGTTATTTGATCGAACGCGGTCACCGCGAGATTGGCGTGATCCCCGGTCCGCTGGAGCGCAACACCGGCGCGGGCCGTCTGGCCGGTTTTATGAAAGCGATGGAAGAAGCGTTGATCAACGTGCCGGAAAACTGGATTGTGCAGGGCGACTTTGAGCCGGAATCGGGCTACCGCGCGATGCAGCAGATCGTCTCCCAGCCGCACCGTCCGACCGCCGTGTTCTGCGGAGGCGACATCATGGCCATGGGCGCGCTCTGCGCCGCCGACGAGCTGGGCCTGCGCGTACCGCAGGATATTTCCGTGATCGGGTATGACAACGTGCGTAACGCGCGTTTCTTCACGCCAGCGTTGACGACCATTCACCAGCCGAAAGATTCGCTGGGGGAAACGGCCTTCAATATGCTGTTGGACAGAATCGTCAACAAACGCGAAGAGTCGCAGTCCATTGAAGTTCACCCGCGCCTGATTGAACGCCGTTCCGTTGCGGATGGTCCGTTCCGCGACTACCGTCGTTAATCCCTTTACGGGGCCAGCTATGCTGGCTCCCGTAACCATTCCCGGTTTAGCGTTTCGCTGTCCCCCAGATAATCAAGCAGCCAGGCCATCGCGGGCGAGACATCATTTTGCTGCCAGGTCAGGCAGCAGGCCGCGTCCGGGAACGGATTCTCCAGCGTCAGCTCAACCCACTCTCCGGTATCGATGCGCGGACGCGCGAAATGAACGGGCACCATCGCGACGCACAGTCCGGCGCTGAGGCACGTCGCCGACGATTCCCAGTCAGGGGCAACCACCCGCCGCTGGTTGTCGAGAAGCCAGGTGATTCGCTTGGGCAATGAACGAGACGTATCCTCCAGCACCAGCGACGGCCAGTTGCGCAGCGTATCATCGCTCAGCGGCCCTTCCATCGCCGCCAGCGGATGATCGCTTGCCACCACGCATTTCCAGCTCAGCATCCCCATATCACGAAAGGCGTAACGCCCCCCGACCGGGATCGCCTGCGTAGCCCCAATCGCCATCTCTGCCCTGCCGTCCGCCAGCGCATCCCAGACGCCGTTAAACACCTCCTGCGAGACCCGCAGCTCGACGTCAGAAAAATGACGGTAGAAATCGACGATCATCTGCCGGGTGCGTTCCGGCTTAACGATGTTGTCCACCGCGATGGAAAGATGTCCCCGCCAGCCGTTAGCGATCTGCTGACACTGTTCGCGGGTGATCTGCATTTTTTTGATAACAGAACGCCCTTCCTTCAAAAACCACACGCCTGCGGGCGTTAATTCCACATCACGATGCCGCCGTTCAAACAGCGGAACCGCCAGCCACTCCTCCAGCTGGCGCACCGTGTAGCTGATTGCCGAAGGGACGCGGTGCAGCTCCTGCGCCGCACCGCTAAAGCTGCCGTTACGCGCTACAGCATCGACTACTTCAAGAGAATAATCTGACCACATTTTCTGCCTGCAAAATTTTTGAATGCGCCCGCCAAATATTAGCGTTTCACAAGCGGCTTTGCACTCCCTACACTCAGCGCCAATGTATACCTGCCTCCTCAGGAGAATAAAATAATGCAACCCAGGAACGGTTTTTTAGTCTGGCTCGGCGGCTTGAGCGTGCTGGGCTTTTTGGCCACCGATATGTACCTGCCGGCGTTTGCCGCCATGCAGGAAGATTTACAAACGCCTGCCGCCGCCATCAGCGCCAGCCTGAGTTTATTCCTCGCCGGCTTTGCCTTCGCTCAGCTGCTCTGGGGACCGCTCTCGGATCGCTTTGGTCGTAAACCGGTACTATTGCTGGGCCTGGCCATTTTTGCGGTGGGCTGCCTGGGAATGTTATGGGTACGCGATGCCACCTGGCTGCTGGTGCTGCGGTTTATTCAGGCCTTGGGCGTCTGTGCCGCGGCCGTGACCTGGCAGGCGCTGGTCACCGACTATTACCCGGCTAACCGCACAAACCGTATTTTCGCCACCATTATGCCGCTGGTGGGTCTCTCACCTGCCCTCGCTCCCCTGCTGGGCAGTTGGATCCTCGCGCATTTCGACTGGCAGGCCATTTTCGCCACGCTGTTTGCCATTACCCTGGTCCTGATGCTGCCGGCGTTCGCCCTCAAGCCTGCGCATAAAAAAGAAGCGCATGCAGACGCGAAGCCGATTACCTTCACGTCTCTGCTCAGCGCCAAAGCGTATCGCGGGAATGTCCTGATCTATGCCGCCTGCTCGGCAAGCTTCTTCGCGTGGCTCACCGGCTCGCCGTTTATTCTGCACGATATGGGCTACAGCCCGGCAGCCATCGGCCTGAGCTATGTTCCGCAGACCATCGCGTTCCTGGTGGGCGGGTACGGCTGTCGCGCGGCGCTGCAAAAATGGGAAGGTCAGCTGATGCTGCCGTGGCTGCTGGTGCTGTATGCGCTGAGCGTTATCGGGACCTGGGCCGTTGGCTTTATTCCTGGCGCCGGTCTGGCCGAAATTTTGATCCCATTCTGCGTGATGGCCGTCGCGAACGGGGCGATTTACCCTATCGTTGTAGCCCAGGCGCTGCGTCCCTTCCCGCAGGCGACAGGCCGCGCCGCCGCGCTGCAGAACACCCTGCAGCTGGGGCTGTGCTTCCTGGCAAGCCTGGTGGTATCGGCGCTGATTGCCACGCCGCTCCTGACCACCACCAGCGTGATGCTGGTGACCGTTGCGCTGGCGGTGTTGGGCTATCGCATGCAGGCCTCCGCGCAGCGTGAGCAGGAAAAGAGTGCTCAGGTTGAAACGTCACATGCCTGATTGCGCCAGAAATCATGTTAATTTTCAGTGATTAGGTTGCTAAGAATTTTCTATTGAATCACCAAATTTTGAGGCCTATACTAAATTTGGTTCGATTAAATACGATAAATATTAAGTGTTAACGGGAGCCGGAGTGCTCCCGTTTTACCATGGAAGGCATTTCGGCAAGGGTTATCTCCCTTCCTCTGTTCTACGTCGGATATTAGCCTCGCGGTATTTACCGTGAGATTTCTCACAAACCAAAAAAAGCGTCTACGCTGTTTTAAGGTTCTGATCACAGTAGGGTGATGGAGAAGCTATGAGTTCATCGTGTATAGAAGAAGTCAGCGTTCCGGACGACAACTGGTCCCGGATCGTCAGTGAACTGTTAGGTCGAGCAGGCATCACTATCAATGGATCATCGCCATCCGATCCTCAGGTTAAACATCCCGACTTTTTTAAACGCGTGCTGCGAGAGGGATCGTTAGGCCTGGGAGAAAGCTATATGGACGGCTGGTGGGAGTGCGAACGTCTGGACACCTTTTTCGCCAGCGTGCTGCGTGCCGGTCTTGAAAATCAACTTCCTCGCAATCTCAAAGACACCCTGCGCGTCGCCTCTGCCCGACTGTTCAATCTGCAAAGTAAAAAGCGCGCGTGGATCGTAGGCAAAGAACACTACGATCTTGGCAACGACCTGTTCAGCCGTATGCTGGACCCTTTCATGCAATACTCCTGCGCCTACTGGAAAGACGCGTCGACGCTTGAAGAGGCCCAGCAGGCCAAGCTGCGTCTGATTAGCGAGAAGCTACAGCTCCAGCCGGGTATGCGCGTACTGGATATCGGCTGCGGCTGGGGTGGGCTAGCGTATTTTATGGCGAAGCACTATGGCGTCAGCGTCGTCGGCGTCACGATTTCAGCGGAACAGCAAAAAATGGCGCGGGAGCGCTGCCAGGGCCTCGATGTGGATATCCGGCTGCAGGATTACCGTGACCTGAACGAACAGTTTGACCGGATCGTTTCCGTCGGCATGTTCGAGCACGTCGGGCCGAAAAACTACGCTACCTATTTTGAGGTGGTGGATCGAAATCTGAAACCGGACGGCATCTTCCTGCTGCACACCATCGGCTCTAAGCGAACCGATAATAACGTTGACCCGTGGATTAACAAATACATCTTTCCGAATGGCTGTTTACCGTCCGTCCGCCAGATTGCCAACGCCAGTGAACCCCATTTCGTGATGGAAGACTGGCATAACTTTGGCGCGGATTACGACACCACGTTGATGGCCTGGCATGCGCGTTTTCAGGAGACCTGGCCAGAAATTGCGGACAACTATTCTGAACGATTCAGGCGGATGTTTAGCTATTATCTGAATGCCTGCGCGGGGGCGTTTCGCGCACGGGATATTCAGCTCTGGCAGGTGGTATTCAGCCGTGGGATTGAACACGGATTACGTGTCGCACGCTAAAAAATAACCCCGGATACCCGGGGTTATTTTTTATTCTTCTTCTGCGGCGGTCTTTATTATTGCCGCTTCTTTTGCTGCCAGCACGCGTTCAACCGTATCCACCACCGCCTGGGTTTGCGGATCGATTTCAATATTCACGCGGTGCCCCAGTTTTTTGGCACCCAGCGTGGTGCGCTGCAGCGTTTCAGGAATTAAATGCACGCAAAAACGCGTTGGCGTTACTTCCCCCACCGTCAGGCTAATCCCATCGATTCCAATAAATCCTTTATAGAGGATGTATTTCATTAATGAAGGATCCTGCATTTTAAACCAGATTTGACGGTTATTTTCCGAGGTCACGATTTTTGCCACTTCAGCGGTGGTCATGATGTGCCCGGACATCAGGTGGCCGCCAATCTCATCGCTAAACTTCGCCGCCCGCTCAACGTTGACGGTATCTCCCACCGCCAGCTCGCCAAGGTTGGTGATGCGCAGCGTCTCTTTCATTAAATCAAAGCTAATCTGGTTGCCGTTAATTTCGGTAACGGTCAGGCAGCAGCCGTTATGAGCAATCGACGCGCCTGTTTCAATGCCCTCAAGCATATATTCCGGCAGCTCAACAACATGAGTACGGAAATTAGGTTTTTCATCAATGGACACCACTTTGGCGGTGCCCTGCACAATACCAGTAAACATGCTTACAACTCCTGTTTTTTCCGGACGGTGGTGACACCGTTTAATCCCACCACAATAACAGTTGGAAAAAGAGGTTGCCAGCGGAGCGCATTTTCTGGCGATTTTTTCACTAGATAAATAGCTAAAGCCCGCTACAATAGCTGGCACCCCCCTGCATTTTCTTCTTGCTGCCCGTTTCGGCGGCTTTTTTAGTCTCTCAAATAACTACAAAATAAAGGTGTTCACGTGCAGAAGTACATGAATGAAGCGCGCCAGCTATTGGCACTGGCTATACCAGTGATCGTCGCGCAAGTGGCCCAGACCGCAATGGGATTTGTGGATACGGTAATGGCAGGTGGCTACAGCGCCACCGATATGGCGGCCGTTGCTATCGGCACGTCAATCTGGCTTCCGGCCATTCTGTTCGGCCACGGTCTGCTGCTCGCCCTCACGCCGGTTATCGCTCAGCTCAATGGCTCGGGTCGTCGCGAGCGCATTGCCCATCAGGTTCGTCAGGGTTTCTGGCTGGCAGGGTTTGTTTCCGTGCTGATCATGGTCGTGCTCTGGAACGCGGGCCAAATCATTCGCGCTATGCATAACATTGACCCGGCACTTGCTGATAAAGCCGTGGGCTATCTGCGCGCCCTGCTATGGGGTGCGCCCGGCTATCTCTTTTTCCAGGTGGCGCGTAACCAGTGTGAAGGTCTGGCGAAAACCAAGCCCGGGATGGTGATGGGCTTTATCGGCCTGCTGGTCAACATTCCGGTGAACTATGTCTTTATTTACGGTCATTTCGGGATGCCGGAGCTCGGCGGCGTCGGCTGCGGCGTGGCGACGGCAGCCGTTTACTGGGTGATGTTCTTCTCCATGATCGCCTTTGTAAAACGCGCCCGTTCCATGCGCGATATTCGCAACGAGAAAAGATTTAGCACGCCGGACTGGAACATCATGACGCGTCTGGTGCAGTTAGGGTTACCGATCGCCCTCGCGCTGTTCTTTGAGGTAACCCTGTTTGCCGTGGTCGCCCTGCTGGTCTCCCCGCTGGGCATTGTGAACGTAGCCGGGCACCAGATTGCGCTGAACTTCAGCTCCCTGATGTTCGTCCTGCCGATGTCGCTGGCGGCGGCGGTGACGATTCGCGTCGGCTTCCGCCTGGGCCAGGGCTCAACGCTGGATGCGCAAACGGCCGCCCGGACCGGGCTGGGCGTCGGCGTCTGCATGGCTGTCTGTACGGCGCTCTTTACCGTTGCATTACGCGAGCAGATTGCCCTGCTCTATAACGACAACCCGGAAGTGGTCACGCTGGCATCACACCTGATGCTGCTGGCCGCGATTTACCAGATCTCTGACTCCATCCAGGTGATTGGCAGCGGCGTGCTGCGCGGATATAAAGACACGCGCTCCATCTTCTTTATCACCTTTATCGCCTACTGGGTGCTGGGACTGCCGAGTGGCTATATCCTGGCGCTTACCGATCTGGTGGTTGAGCGCATGGGGCCCGCAGGGTTCTGGATGGGCTTTATCATCGGCCTGACGTCGGCGGCGATTATGATGATGATGCGAATGCGCTTCCTGCAGCGCCAGCCATCAACGGTCATTTTGCAGCGCGCGGCACGTTAACGACACAGTAGCCGCCCCCTGGCGGCTACTTTCTCTTCACTTTGCGCGGTAATGAAGCAATCGCGTGAAATCAGAGAGAAAAATGTATTTTCCCTCTTGCCACCTCGGTGCTGTGCCGCTAATATTCGTTCCCGTTGTCAGCGACAACACGTTGCGTTCATAGCTCAGTTGGTTAGAGCACCACCTTGACATGGTGGGGGTCGTTGGTTCGAGTCCAATTGAACGCACCATTCTGCGTCCGTAGCTCAGTTGGTTAGAGCACCACCTTGACATGGTGGGGGTCGGTGGTTCGAGTCCACTCGGACGCACCATTTCAGTCCTGAAATGGTGCAAATCCTCTTCTGATATCCTGAATTTTCCTAATCCCTTATTTTCATCATTATTCTCCTGCTACGCTTTTCTTATGGAAAAAAAACAGGAAGACCGTCGATGAAGAAAATCGCGATTATCGGCTCCGGCCCCACAGGGATTTATACTTTTTATCATCTCCTTAAAAACAGCACGCCGCTCTCAGTTTCCATTTTTGAACAATCCGAAGACGCTGGCGTGGGTATGCCCTATAACGACGACGATAATTCCCGGCTGATGCTGGCGAACATTGCGAGCATTGAAATCCCGCCCATTTTTATCACCTACCTCGACTGGCTCAAGGAACAGAGTGACGCCCATCTTGCCCGCTTTAAGGTTGATAAAGCCCGCCTGCATGACCGACAGTTCCTGCCCCGGCTTCTGCTGGGCGAGTATTTTCGCGACGGCTTTCTTTCTATCGTAAAAGAGGCAAAAAGGCTGGGATTCAACGTTGATGTCCATGAGTCTGCGAAGGTCACAGACATCATTCCCGCGACAACCGGCGTTACGCTTTCCGTCAACGGCAGCGTCTTGCCCGAACAATTCGACCTTGCGGTTATCGCCACCGGCCACGTCTGGCCAGACGAGGACGAATCCACGCGAACGTTCTTCCCAAGCCCCTGGTCCGGTCTGATGGACGCCAGTATCCCTCCCTGCCGCGTCGGTATCATGGGGACTTCGTTAAGCGGTCTCGACGCGGCCATGGCGGTGGTGATGCAGCACGGTGAATTTCGTGATGATAAATTCGTGCTGGATAAAGGCAGCGACGCGTTGAAGATTGTCCTGATGTCCCGGACGGGCATTCTGCCGGAAGCCGATTTTTACTGCCCTATTCCTTATGAACCGCTGTCGGTATTGACCGAAGGCGCGGCTGAAAGCGAGATTGCCAAAGGATCGGATGGCCTGCTCGACCGTATATTTACCCTGATGGTCAAAGAGCTTCAGCTCGCTGACCCGGCGTGGTGTGAGAAAATATCCCTGCATAAGCAGAATGCGGACAGCATTCGTGAGGCCTGGTTTGAGGATCGTAAACGGCACGGCCCCTTTACCTGGGCGGAAGAAAACCTCAACGAGGTGGAGCGAAACAAACGCGAGCGGCGCACCGTAGCCTGGCGCTATACCGTGCTTCGGCTGCATGAGGTGGTTCAGGAGATTGTTCCCCACCTCAACGAACGGGACAGAGAGCGCTTTAAGCAAGGCCTCGCCCGCGTATTTATCGACAACTATGCGGCCATTCCTCCGCAGTCTATCCGCAGGCTGCTTGCGCTTCGCGAAGCCGGCATCATCAGCGTGGCGACGCTCGGTGACGATTACGCGCTGGACGTTGGCAGCGATCGAACGGTAATCACCACACAAGAGACCGTTTACCGTTTCGACGTGTTTATTGATGCGCGCGGGCAGAAGCCGCTCAAAACGAAGGATCTGCCCTTCCCGACGCTGCGCAAACAGCTGGAAGCCACGGGCGAAGAGATACCCGACATCGGTGAGGATTACACCTTAAAAGCGCCTGACGCCGTTCGCGGGCGCATCGCCTTCGGCGCGATACCGTGGCTGATGCACGATCGTCCCTTCGTTCAGGGGCTGGCGGAGTGTGCAGAGATTGCGGAAGCAATGGCGAAGGCGGCGGAAAAACCCGCGTCGCGATCGCGGCGCAGACTACCGTATATTGAGAACTGACAGGGCTTCCATGCCCTGCTGTCGCGGATTACTCGAAGAAGACTTCCGGATTTTCAGACAGCGAAACGAAGGTTTTCGTCGCTTTATCCAGGGCGAGGATTTTGCCGCTTTCAATGTCGTACACCCAGCCGTGCAGTCGGATGGAGTTATTACGCAGGCCCACCGCGACGGACGGGTGGGTCTTAATGTTGCTCAGCTGCGCAAACACGTTCTCCTGCACCATCGCATTGACTTTATCGATCGGCTTATCCCAGGTTTTCTTCTCAACCACGGCTTTCGCCGCGTCGGAATAGCGCAGCCAGTGTGACACAGCAGGCATCGGCTCCAGGTTCGCGTTATCGGCAATCGCCTTCATCGCGCCACAGTTGGAGTGACCGCAAATCACGATATCCGTGACGCCCAGCGCCACCACGGCGTATTCGATAGTGGCGGACACGCCGCCAGGCTCCGGCCCGAACGGCGGCACGATGTTGCCAGCATTACGAATGACAAAGAGTTGTCCTGGCTCTTGCTGGGTGACCAGTTCCGGGACCAGACGGCTGTCGGAGCATGAGATGAACAGCGCTTTGGGATTCTGGCTGGACGCTAAACTGCGGAAGAGTTCTTTACGTTGCGGGAAAATCTCTTTTTGAAAGCTGAGAAAACCTTCAATGATATGTTGCATAGCAATGTCTCTTTTATCTGTTTTAGTTTAGGCATGATCGAGATCACACTCGTAAAGTTTACCCATCGTGGTTTACTTCAGACAAGCAATATATTTCTGGCCCGACCGCTGCACAATCTCGTCCGCGAAGGCCGGGATGTTCTGCCCTTCGAACGCGCCGTAAAGACGTTCAAAGGTTTTGCCTTCGAGATGACTCACCACCGACGCCACGGTGCGGGCCGGTAGCGGAAGATAATTCGGATAGCTCCACATAAACGAGACGGCGTCTTTACCCGGCGTGACCTGCAGAATATCGCCCACCAGCAACACCCCATCCCCCTCCTGCCAGTGCAGCACCGTTCCACCGGCAAAATGCCCCCCCAGACGCAGCAAGGTGACCGACGGGAAAATCTCCAGCGCATCCCCCTCCCAGAAATGAATGGCCGGGCTGTCGCGCATGACCCACTCTTTGTCGCTGGCGTGCAGATACACCGGCGCATCAAACGCCGCAGCCCACTCCTGCATCGTGGTGTAATAGTGCGGATGTGAAATCGCTATCGCGCTGATGCCGCCGAGGGCGGTAATGAGCGCTTTCGTTGCGGGGTCGAGGTTGGCGATGCAGTCCCAGAGGATATTGCCGTGGGGCGTTTGCAGGAACAGCGCCCGCTGGTTTATCGCAAACGCGGGGACCGTTTTGATCCCAAACAGCCGCGGCTCCAGCTGCTGCCATTTGTTGCTATGCGTGGCGGTGACGGTGTCGAGATCGGTCCATGCTTGGCCCGTGGCGGGCACGTACTGGCGTTCATCCTCGCAAATCGGGCATCTTTCCGGCTGCGTATCGTAGGCGGTTCCACAGGTTTTACAGAGTGTAATCATGTGCTCTCCTCAGCGATAAAGCACTGAGTATGGCAGGGATTATCCTTATGTGCTGCGAGGTACATTGCTGGCTTTTTTTGCCCTATACTGTGCCAGTATCAAAAACTGAACAGAGCAGGTGCCACATGGAAATTGATCTCGATAACTTAGTCTTTAACGGTTTGGATGAAGCCGAAGAGCGAAATGCCGAACGTCTGGACGATGCAGACAAAAAAGCGCAGGCGATTGTCGCCGACGATGACTGCGGCGACGCCTGCAAGATCTAATAAAAAAGCACCGGGAAACCGGTGCTTTTTTATTTCACTCGTTACACGTCACGCACACCTCGTTCCAGTACGTTTCGCGCGTGCGGCGCAGTTCAGCGTGACGTTTTATCATGGAACCACTCCGGGTCAATGTTGGCGACGTCGACGCCATACAGGCTGGCGACAGGCAGGATTGACTCAAGAACACGTTGCGCGCTGTTCTCCGCATTAACTGGTCGGGTCGCAAAAAACCGCCGTAACGTGCTGATCCATTTTTTCATCGTCTTACCCTCTCTCGCCGTGTTTGATCTCAGTTAAGCACTCAAATGCCGCGCGGGGGAAATACCAAAATCCACTGTCGATGTGCAGGATCTGCAAATAGCCTCCCGTTCTTTTCACTCTTCATTAACACCTTGTTCACTAATGCTTTTTTGCTCATAGCAAAGAACGATTTCTTATTTGGCGATAGCTTTCGCTTATGGGAGCGTAGCGGGGTAAAACAAAAACAACGGGATGGCGAATGACTATGGCAGCAAACATGAAAGGGTTTACAAAACGGACACTGGTTCTGGGATTACTGGCGGCGGGCAGCCTGCTTTCAGCGCAGGCACAGGCCGATCAGCTGGCGGATATTAAGGCCGCAGGGGTGGTGAAAGTGGCCACGTTTGACGCCAACCCGCCGTTTGGCTCTATTGATGCCAAAACGCACGATATCGTCGGATATGACGTGGACTTCGCCAAAGCGCTGGCAAAATCGCTCGGCGTGAAGCTTGAACTGGTTGCCACCAATCCGGCTAACCGTATTCCGCTGCTGCAGTCCGGAAAAGCCGACCTGATCGTGGCGGATATCACTATCACCCCGGAACGCGCGCAGGTGATTGACTTCTCGACGCCTTACTTTGTCACCGGCCAGCAGTTCCTGGTGCCGGCGAAATCACCGGACAAGCTTGATGACTACAGCCGGGCGCGTATTGGCGCGGTCAAAGGAACGACGGGCGAGCAGGCGCTTCACCAGCGTTTCCCGCAGTCACGCGTGCTCTCTTATGACGATATTCCGCTGGCGCTGACGGCACTGCGCAACGGTAACGTACAGGCCATCACCCAGGACAGCACCATTCTGGCCGGTCTGCTGGCGCAGGCGCCGGATAAAGCGAACTTTAAAATCCTGCCCGACCTGCTCAGCAAAGAAGAGATTGGCGTTGGGGTGAAAAAAGGCGAAACGGCGCTGCTGAAGGCCGTTAACGACGAGCTGGTTAACCTCGAGAAGAACGGTCAGGCAGCAAAAATCTACGATGTCTGGTTTGGCCCAAACACGCCTTCCCCACAGCCTCGCGCCTTTAAAATAGAAGCCAGATAATTATGCTCTCAGGTTTATTTTCACACTCCGCGGCCGGTGCCGCGGATTTTTCACATCTGGAACAGGCCAGCGTCGAGTTTCGTCATGTGGACAAACGCTACGGTGACCATCAGGTTTTAAACGACATTAATCTCACCATCACGCCCGGTGAAGTGGTTGCCATCCTCGGCCCTTCAGGTTCCGGTAAATCCACCCTGATCCGTCTTATCAACCAGCTTGAAACCCTGAGCGGCGGAGAGATTCTGGTCGACAACAAGCCTACCGCAAAGCTCTCCGGTACCGGGCTGCGCCAGCTGCGCAGCCGCGTGGGGTTTGTGTTCCAGCAGTTCAATCTTTACGCCCACCTCACCGCCAGCCAGAACATCACCCTTGCGCTGGAGCACGTTCACGGCTGGAAGCCGCAGCCTGCCCGGGAGCGCGCGCTGGCCCTGCTGGAGAAGGTCGGGATGCTGGAAAAAGCCCACCATTTCCCGGCAGAGCTTTCCGGTGGACAGCAGCAGCGCGTCGCGATTGCCCGCGCCCTGGCCTCTTCACCGCAAATCATTCTGTTCGATGAACCCACCTCCGCGCTGGATCCGGAGATGATTGGTGAAGTGCTGTACGTGATGAAAGCCCTCGCCCACAGCGGGATCACGATGATCGTGGTGACCCACGAGATGCAGTTTGCCCGGGAAATTGCCGACCGGATTGTCTTTATCGACGGCGGGCAAATTCTGGAAACCGCGCCGCCGGCGCAGTTTTTCAGCCAGCCGTCACATCCGCGCGCGCAGCGGTTCCTGCAGAAGGTGCTCAACCCGCTGCATCAGGAGCATCTGTAATGCCCGCGCTCGACTGGCAGGGGGTACTGACCGGACAGCCTCTGCAGTGGATACTCTCCGGATTCCTCACCACCCTGTGGGTCACGCTTGCCGGGATCCTGCTGGCCAGCCTGCTCGCACTGCTTTTTATGCTCATGCGCCTTTCCGGTGGACGCCTCGGGAACGCGGTCGTCAGCAGCTGGGTGTCGCTGTTTCGCAATACGCCGCTGCTGGTGCAGCTGCTGTTCTGGTATTTTGCCGCCTGGAACGGGCTACCGCAGGCGTTCCGCGACGCGGTGAACGCGGATCACAGCTGGTCAATTCTGCCCGGTAACGTCTGGTGGTTTACGCCCGAATTTTTATGTTCTGCCTGGGGGTTGGGCGTCTTTACCTCGGCGTTTTTAATCGAAGAGGTGGAATCGGGCTTACGTTCCGTGCCTGCCGGACAGCGAGAGGCGGCGCTCGCGCAGGGATTCTCCGCGTGGCGTCTGTTTCGTTACATCCTTCTGCCGCAGGGGTTGGCCAACGCCTGGCAGCCCGTTGTGGGGCAGTATCTTAATCTGATGAAGCTCTCCTCGCTCGCCAGCGGGATTGGCTTCGCCGAGCTGACCTATCAGGTCAGGCAGATCGAGAGCTATAACGCGCACGCGCTGGAGGCGTTTACCCTCGGCACCGCACTCTATCTGCTGACCGGCCTGGTCATGGGGATCGTGCTGGTTCGCATCGGACCTGACGCGAAACGTAAACGCCCAGGCGCCGCCACCTCAGGGAGTGAAAAACATGATTGCCGGACTTAACGTCATCACCGATAACCTCGACTATCTGCTGTGGGGACGCGCGGCAACGGGTGAACCGGGGGGCGTCTTGCTGTCGTTGATGATGGCTGCCGGGGCCGCCGTCATCGCCCTGCCCGGTGGGATAGTGCTCGCATGTCTGGCCTGGCGATTTACCGGGCTCGTGCGAAAGGTCCTCTTTTTATGGGCAGAGCTGATTCGCGGTATCCCGCTCATCTTCGTAATTTTCTGGATGTGGTATCTTCTGCCGCTTATGACCGGGGGCGATCTGCCGGGAGCGCTTACCGTCACGCTGGCTCTGGCCTGGTTTACCGCGGCAACCGTGATGCACTCGGTGCTGGCCGGGCTTAACGCACTCCCGTCCGGACAATATGAGGCCGCACTGTCACAGGGCTTCAGCACGCAGCAAACCCTCCTGCGCGTGCTGCTGCCGCAGGCGCTGAGGAATATTCTGCCGTCGCTGGTGGGGATTTTTATCAGCCTGCTGAAGGATACGTCGCTGGCGTTTATCGTGAACGTACCGGAACTGACCACGGTGGCGGGACAGGTCAACAACCGGGTGCAAATCTACCCGGCGGCCATTTTTATCTTTACGGGCGTGGTCTACTACCTGCTCTGCTGCTCGCTCGAACAGCTTGCGAAGCGCTGGCGCATTACCCGGCCAGCGCTTTAACCACCGTTTCCATCGCTTCGGTTGTCAGTTCACTGCGTTTCACGCGCTGGTTCGCCAGCGCGGTACGCAGGACTCCGGCAATGACAATATGCTTTGGCTCCTGCCCTAAATCACGCATCTCAAGCACCACCTTCCCGACCACCCGGCACATCTCCTGGTACAGCGCTTCATCTTTGGTCACGTTACCCATCGTCATCACTCCATTGCCTTTTAAACGTTGAGCTTAAATGATTCTCCTGCCGGATACAAAAAAGAAGCCCGGCGAGAGACTCGCCGGGCTTCATCTGTAAAATCAGTAAATTAGTTGTTTACTGGGATGACCGCGCCTTTGTACTTGGTGCGGATCCAGTCCTGAATCTCTTTCGAGTGCAGCACGTTCACCAGCGCAACGATATCTTTCTTCTTCTCGTCGCCGCGATGCACGGTAATGATGTTGGCGTACGGGTTATTTTCACCGCTCTCTACCGCAATCGGGTCGTGAACCGGATCCAGACCCGCGTCAATCGCGTAGTTGGCGTTAATCACCACCGCATCGCCTTCGTTGTTGTTGTACATCTGCGGCAGCAGAGAGGCTTCCACGTTCGGCGTGAACTTCAGCTTTTTCGGGTTCTCAACGATGTCGCTGATGCGCGCGGTCACTTTGTCGATGCCCGGCTTCAGCTTGATCACGCCCTCTTTCTCGAAGATGGAGAGAATACGCCCCTCTTCAGAAACCGCGTCACGCATGATGATCTTGCCGCCTTCCGGCAGGTCTTTCAGCGACTTGTATTTTTTGGAGTAGATGCCGATTGGCTCAATGTGGATCGCGCCCGCACTGACGAAATCGTAGTCTTTATCGCCCGCATGATCCTTCAGCACGCTGTTCAGGTAAGGAATGTGCTGGAAGTAGTTCGCGTCGATGTCATGACCCGCCAGCGCGGTGTTCGGCAGAATGTAGTCCTGGAACGGTTTGATTTCCAGGTCGATACCCTGCTTCGCCAGAATTGGCTTTGCCTGCTCCAGAATTTCGGCGTGCGGCGTGTTGGATGCGCCCACGGTCAGGGTGTCAGCCCAGGAAGCGAAGCTCAGGGCGCTCAGGGTTGCGGCGGCGATCAGTGTCAGTGTTTTTTTCATGATGTGGTTCCTGTGTGTATTTATTAGCGTTTATCTAACAGTGAAGTAATGACATCGCCGCAGAACTGGATAATGAAAACGATGATCAGAATGGTCACCGTTGCCACCAGCGTGACGTCACCATGGTTGCGCTGGAATCCTTCCAGATAAGCCAGATTTCCCAAACCACCGGCGCCAATCACCCCCGCCATTGCGCTGTAGCTCACCAGCGCAATGAGCGTCACCGTAATACCCGATACCAGTGCGGGTGATGATTCCGGCAGTAAAACCCGAAACACTAACGTGTTCAGTCGTGCGCCCATCGAGCGCGTTGCTTCGATGACGCCTTTATCCACTTCACGCAGGGCGATTTCCACCAGGCGTGCGTAGAAGGGTGCGGCGCCCACAATCAGCGCCGGCAGCGCCGCGTTGGCGCCAAGAATGGTGCCGACGACGGTCTTGGTGAACGGGATCAGCAGGACAATCAGAATGATGAACGGAATAGAGCGGAACACGTTCACCACAATCGAAATCACGCTGTAGACCGTGCGGTTGTGGAACAACCCGCCGCGCGCGGTTAAAAACAGCGCCAGCCCCAGCACGATGCCCAGCACAAAGGTCGCCACGCCGGACAGCGCGGTCATGTACAGCGTCTCAAGCGTGGCCGCCCAGAGCTGATCCCACTTGAGATGCGGAAAGAGATTCTCAGCCATGTTTAATCACCTCGCCTTCAATATCGCTGTGCTGCAGGTCGCCGAGGATATTGTTCAGTTGTTCATCGGATGCCACGACATGTACCCAGAGCTGACCAAACACCCCGTGGGCGGTTTGCGTCATTTTCCCGTGCAGGATGTTAAACGGCAGGCCGTAGCGCAGGGTCAGTTCACCCACAATCGGCTTATGGGTGCTGTGCCCGGTAAAGGTCAGCCTGATGACCGTGCCTTCCAGATCCTTTGCCAGTTCGGTATTGAAGGTTTCCTCCTCGGCATACTGGCTCACCTGGCGGACAAACTGCTGCGTAATCGGCTGCTGCGGATGGGTAAACACGCTCAGCACGTCGCCCTCTTCCACCACTTTACCGTTCTCCATCACCGCCACGCGGTCGCAGATTTTACGCACCACGTGCATCTCGTGGGTGATCAGCACGATGGTCAGCCTGAAGCGGCGGTTAATATCCAGCAGCAGATCGAGGATCTGATCGGTGGTCTGCGGGTCGAGCGCGGACGTGGCTTCATCGCAGAGCAGCACGTCAGGGCTGTTAGCCAAAGCGCGCGCAATACCCACGCGCTGCTTTTGCCCGCCGCTCAGCTGGGACGGGTACGCATTCTCGCGCCCCTTCAGGCCGACCAGCTCCACCAGCTCGGCGACGCGCGCCTTGATGTTGGCTTTTGGCACACCGGCGATTTGCATCGAGAAAGCGATATTCTCGCTCACCGTGCGCGACCACAGCAGGTTGAAGTGCTGGAACACCATGCTGATTTTCAGGCGCGCCTGGCGGAGCGCTTCACCCTTTGCCGCAGAGATATCCTGTCCGTTAATGGTGACGCTTCCGCCGCTGGGTTTTTCCAGGCCGTTCAGCAGACGAATCAGCGTGCTTTTCCCGGCTCCGCTGTAGCCGATAATTCCGTAAATCTGTCCCTGCTCTATCGTCAAATTGACGTTATCAACGGCAGTCAGCGCGACCTTTCCGTTGTCAAAAACCTTCGAAATATTCCTGAGTACGATCATTCTTATTCTTTATCCGTTTCGCGCATGGCTGTTTAGCAGTATGGATGTCCAAACGATAGTAAACAGGCGTTATCAGCTTTCAAATGAACAAAAACGAATTTGTTATAACTTTCGGAAATAAACAGCGGATTTAAAGGGTGGGAAGCATTTAGATCAATTTCAGCAATGATTATCTGCCGGATGCATATCTGCTGGTAGATGCCCGCTAAAAACGGTCATTTTTTCAGCATTTCCTGCCGATATAGCCATCCTCACATCCAGACAACTTTACGTCTTGCTGTCCTGACATCCAAAAATGGCATTTATATTCTTTTCTGTTCTAAAGAGCAGTGAATGGTTCTTTATTGCGAAAATTTCGCCGCTCTATCATCCCGTCATGACATCCAGAAAGGAAAACATCATGACGATTTACCACTCCGTCACCGAACTGATTGGCCGTACCCCGCTTATCCAGCTGCACAAGCTTGATACCGGCCCCTGCTCGCTGTTCCTGAAGCTGGAAAACCAGAATCCGGGCGGCTCAATTAAGGATCGCGTTGCGCTGTCGATGATTAACGAAGCGGAGCGTACCGGCCAGCTGCAGCCGGGCGGCACGATTATTGAGGCGACGGCGGGGAATACCGGTCTCGGCCTGGCCCTGATTGCCGCTCAGAAAGGCTACTCGCTGATCCTGGTGGTGCCGGACAAAATGAGCCGCGAGAAGATTTTCCACCTGCGCGCGCTTGGTGCCCAGGTGGTGCTGACCCGCTCCGACGTCAACAAGGGCCATCCCGCCTATTACCAGGATTACGCCCAGCGCCTGGCCAACGAGCTGCCCGGCGCGTTTTACATCGACCAGTTCAATAACGAGGCCAACCCGCTGGCGCACCGTACCACCACGGCACCGGAACTGTACGAGCAGCTTGACGGGCGGATCGACGCCATCGTGGTTGGCGTCGGCTCAGGCGGTACGCTGGGCGGCCTGCAGGCGTGGTTCGCCGAGCACTCTCCGCACACGGAGTTTGTCCTGGCAGACCCGGCCGGATCGGTTCTGGCCGACCAGGTGGAAACCGGACGCTATCACGACGCGGGCTCCTGGCTGGTTGAAGGTATTGGCGAAGACTTTATTCCGCCGCTGGCCCACATTGAAGGGGTGAATCGCGCCTGGCGCATCACCGACCGAGAGGCCTTCACCACCGCGCGCGATCTGCTGAAAACGGAAGGCATTCTGGCGGGCTCCTCCAGCGGCACGCTGCTGGCGGCCGCGCTGAAATATTGCCAGGCGCAGACCGCGCCGAAACGCGTGGTGACCTTCGCCTGCGACAGCGGCAATAAGTACCTCTCGAAGATGTTTAACGATGACTGGATGCGTCAGCAAGGGCTTATCACCCGCCCTCAGGCCGGCGATCTCTCTGACTACATCGCCCTGCGCCACGATGAAGGCGCCACCGTCACCGCCGCCCCGGACGACACGCTTTCCACCGTACTGGCACGCATGCGCCTGTATGACATCTCCCAGCTGCCGGTGCTGGAGAACGGCAAGGTGGTGGGCATTATCGACGAGTGGGATCTCCTGCGGCATATCGGCGGCGACGGCGATCGCTTCGCGCTTCCGGTGACGGCAGCCATGACGCGTCAGGTGGAGTTCCTGGATAAACACGCCCCGGAAAGCGCCCTGAACGCCATCTTCGACCGCGGTCTGGTGGCCGTGATTAATGACAACGACCGTTTTCTCGGTCTGATTACGCGCAGCGACGTTCTGACCGCCTGGCGCAACCGTCTTCAGCAATAAAGGAATCGATAATGAAAAACCTGGCTACCCTGAGCGTACACAGCGGCGAGTTCAACGACCAGCACGGCGCCGTCATGCCGCCGATTTACGCCACCTCAACGTTTGCGCAACCGTCACCCGGCGAGCATACCGGCTATGAGTATTCCCGCAGCGGCAACCCCACCCGCCATGCGCTGGAAACCGCCATCGCCGAACTGGAAGGCGGTACGCGCGGCTACGCCTTCGCCTCCGGTCTGGCAGCCATCTCCACGGTGCTCGAACTGCTGGATAAAGACAGCCATATTGTCGCCATTGATGACGTTTACGGCGGGACGTACCGCCTGATTGAAAACGTGCGCAAGCGCAGCACTGGCCTGCAGGTCAGCTGGGTTAAACCGGACGACTTAACCGGTCTCGAGGCCGCCATTCGCCCGGATACCCGCATGGTGTGGGTCGAAACGCCAACCAACCCGCTGCTGAAGCTGGCGGATCTGGCGGCCATTGCGGCGATCGCCCGCCGTCATAACGTCATCAGCGTGGCGGACAACACCTTCGCGTCGCCGGTGATCCACCGTCCGCTGGAGTCGGGTTTCGATATCGTGGTGCACTCCGCCACCAAATACCTGAACGGCCACTCTGACGTGGTGGCCGGGCTGGCGATTGTCGGGGACAACAGGGAACTGGCCGATAAGCTGGGCTATCTGCAAAACGCGGTGGGCGGCGTACTTGATCCGTTCAGCAGCTTCCTGACCCTGCGCGGTATTCGCACGCTTGCCTTGAGGGTAGAAAAGCACAGCACCAACGCGCTTACGATTGCGCAATGGCTGGATCAGCATCCTCTGGTCGAAAAGGTTTTCTATCCCGGTCTGGAATCTCATCCGCAATTTCAGCTTGCCCGCACGCAGATGGCCCTGCCCGGTGGGATGATTTCAGTCGTGGTAAAAGGGGATGCGCAACGCGCCACCGAGGTGATTCGCAACCTGAAGCTGTTCACCCTCGCGGAAAGCCTCGGCGGTGTGGAAAGTCTGGTGAGCCAGCCTTACAGCATGACGCACGCCTCGATTCCGCTGGAGCAACGCCTGGCAAACGGCATTGTGCCGCAGCTGATCCGTCTGTCGGTCGGGATTGAAGATCCCAAAGACCTGATTGCCGACCTCAGCCAGGCGCTGCAAAAATAAGCAAAACGCGGCAGGTCAATCACCTGCCGCCATAAGTTGTCATCATGGCTTAACGCCTTGATAACAATATTATGTGAAACTGCACAGAATATTTCTGAAACACCGTTTCCATTTTCCTTTTATCTTAAAATCAGCGTATAATGCGCGCCTAATCCCTGGTGAATGGTTTCAGCGCTTGGAATACAAAAAACAACGTACAACTTCTCCTCTCCTTCGTTGGGCTGTCACTCAGGCACACTTTCTTCTGCACGCTCATTTGATGTCTCCTATCCTTAGTGCGTGTCATATACTCTTTTGCAACACAGGTTTGACTCCGCGGCGGTGCGCCCCCGGAGCGAGATTTCCATATCCTTCCCAACTTAAAGACTAAGACTGTCATGAAAAAGACGAAAATTGTTTGTACTATCGGCCCGAAAACCGAATCTGAAGAGATGCTGACCAAAATGCTGGACGCCGGCATGAACGTGATGCGTCTGAACTTCTCCCACGGTGATTACGCAGAACACGGTCAGCGTATCCAGAACTTGCGCAACGTGATGAGCAAGACCGGTAAAAAAGCTGCCATCCTGCTGGACACCAAAGGTCCAGAAATCCGTACCATCAAACTGGAAGGCGGTAACGACGTCTCTCTGAAAGCGGGCCAGACCTTCACCTTCACCACCGACAAATCCGTTGTCGGCAACAGCGAAATCGTTGCAGTGACCTATGAAGGCTTCACCAACGACCTTTCCGTCGGTAACACCGTGCTGGTAGACGATGGTCTGATCGGTATGGAAGTCACCGCTATCGAAGGCAACAAGGTTATCTGTAAAGTGCTGAACAACGGCGACCTGGGCGAAAACAAAGGCGTTAACCTGCCGGGCGTTTCTATCGCACTGCCAGCACTGGCTGAAAAAGACAAACAGGACCTGATCTTCGGTTGCGAACAAGGCGTTGACTTTGTTGCGGCCTCCTTCATCCGTAAGCGCTCAGACGTGGTTGAAATTCGTGAGCACCTGAAAGCGCACGGCGGCGAGAAGATCCAGATCATCTCCAAAATTGAAAACCAGGAAGGCCTGAATAACTTCGACGAAATCCTCGAAGCGTCTGACGGCATCATGGTTGCACGTGGCGACCTGGGCGTAGAAATCCCGGTTGAAGAAGTGATCTTCGCGCAGAAGATGATGATCGAGAAATGCGTTCGCGCGCGCAAAGTGGTTATCACCGCAACGCAGATGCTGGACTCCATGATCAAAAACCCACGCCCAACCCGCGCAGAAGCAGGCGACGTGGCTAACGCCATCCTGGACGGTACTGATGCCGTTATGCTGTCTGGCGAATCCGCAAAAGGTAAATATCCGCTGGAAGCGGTGTCCATCATGGCCACCATCTGCGAACGTACCGACCGCGTAATGAAAAGCCGTCTGGACTACAACAACGACAGCCGCAAGCTGCGCATCACCGAAGCGGTTTGCCGTGGTGCAGTAGAAACGGCTGAGAAGCTGGAAGCGCCACTGATCGTGGTTGCCACCCAGGGCGGTAAATCAGCTCGCGCGGTGCGTAAATACTTCCCGGATGCGACTATCCTGGCGCTGACCACCAACGAAACCACGGCTCGTCAGCTGGTGCTGAGCAAAGGCGTGATCCCTCACCTGGTGAAAGAGATCGCGTCTACGGATGATTTCTACCGTCTGGGTAAAGAAGTGGCGCTGGAACTGGTTGATCGTGGTCTGGCACAGAAAGGTGACGTTGTGGTCATGGTTTCTGGCGCGCTGGTACCAAGCGGAACCACCAATACCGCATCTGTTCACGTGCTGTAATAATTCCCGAACGAATTAATTTTGATAAAAAGCGCCCTCCGGGCGCTTTTTTTATTCCTGGCATTAGCCAAAGTCATTCAAATTGCAAATCGGGTTTCTCTATTTAATTGCGAATTATCTAAGATGAATCCGATGATAAATGCCTTTTTTTACATAGATTTTTGCTCAAAAAGGGCCGATTCGATGCTTCTTTGAGCGAACGATCAAAAATAGGTGTATTCCCATCAAAAAAATATTCTCAACCCAAAAAAGTTTGTGTAATACTTGTAACGCTACATGGAGATTAACTCAATCTAGAGGGTATTAATAATGAATCGTACTAAACTGGTACTGGGCGCGGTAATCCTGGGTTCTACTCTGCTGGCTGGTTGCTCCAGCAACGCTAAAATCGATCAGCTGTCTTCTGACGTTCAGACTCTGAACGCTAAAGTTGACCAGCTGAGCAACGACGTGAACGCAATCCGTTCCGACGTTCAGGCTGCTAAAGACGACGCAGCTCGCGCTAACCAGCGTCTGGACAACCAGGCTACTAAATACCGTAAGTAATAGTACCTGTTAATAAAATGGCGCACATTGTGCGCCATTTTTTTTGCCTGCGTCAAACGGCTACTGCGTCACCTTCTCCCCTTCATCTTCCGCTACCGCAGCGGACACCCGACTGTTCTGCACCGATAACACGCTATTGCTGGCCGACGGGCCGCTCCCTGACGACACGATAACCGGGATCCCGGCGCGGCGTGACAGGGCTTTCTCAATCAGAGCCTTATCGCTTCCAGCCTGAGAAACAAAGGTCGCAAAGTCTGCGGAGTGGGTAATGGGCGAGACCTGCGGGTTTTCTCCCTCAGCCTGCGCCAGCGGGCGATGGACTTCAATATAGCGTTTACCATCCGGCTCCACGGAGAACTTCACGGGTTCATTGATAATCTGTACCCGCGTGCCAACCCGCACCTGTTCGAACAGGGCCTTAATGTCCGGGGCGTTCATCCGCATACAGCCGGAGCTGACGCGCAGGCCAACGCTGTCCGGCGCGCTGGTGCCGTGGATGAGATATTCCCCGTTGCCCACGCCTAAACGCAGTGCGAAGCGTCCCAGCGGGTTATTTGGCCCGGCAGGTACCACCGGAGGTAATTTAATACCCTGCTCCAGAGAGCGGGCTCTGATGCCCGGCGTGGGTGTCCAGGTGGGATTCGGGATTTTCTGGCTTACGCGCGTGGTCGTGACCGGCGTTTCCAGCCCCAGCTGTCCGATGCCGAGCGGGAAGACCTGAACAATGTTTTCTCCCGGCGGGAAGTAGTAGAGCCGTAGCTCAGCGAGGTTCACCACAATCCCCTCGCGCGGCGTGTCCGGCAGCAGCATCTGCGACGGGATGGTAATGACGGTTCCCGGCGCAGGGTTTACCGGCGCAATGGTATTGTTCGTTTCCAGAATCACCTGCGCCGCGGTATTAAACCGGCGGGCGATGGTCTGCAGCTTATTATCCCCTTCCTGTATCGTGTAGGTTTGATTTTGCCCAATCAGGCGACTGCCTGCGGGCGGCAACGGATAGTCCATCGCGCGGGCCGAATTAAGTGCGCCGAGCGAACTGAGGAGTAATAGAGTTATGAGAGACGCGCGCTTCATACTGAGATTCCTTATTCACTGGCAGGACGCCAGAAAGCTGAAAAACCAGCGAGGCGGGAACCACCTCGCGAAACAGAATGAATGCTGTTCTGTAAGTCTAGCTAAGGATTGCAGCTTTGGCGCGGATCGCGCGAATCATCGCTTCCAGTCCCTGGGAACGAGACGGGGTGAGGTGTTGGGTCAGGGCCATTTTTTCAAACCACGGGCGGACATCGAACGCGACAATATCCTGCGCCGACATCCGGTGGTAAAGAATAAAGACGACCGCAATAAGCCCTTTTACAATGGCCGCATCGCTGTCGCCGTGCAGTGCTATCGTGCCGTCGTCAGACTGTTCCATCACAATCCACACCTGGCTCTGACAGCCCTGAATAATATTTTCCGGGTTATGCGCCTCTTCACCGAGCGGCGGCAGACGCTGCCCCAACTCGATGATATAAAGGTACTTCTCTTCCCAGTTTGCGCAACGCCCAAAGTTGCGCAGCAATTTGTCTCTGTCCGGCAGTTCTGCCATCTTTTGCCTCTCCGTTAGCCCAGCAGCTGGTGAATACGCTTAAGCCCCGCCACCAGCCTGTCGACCTCTTCCGTTGTGTTGTACATCACCAGCGACGCGCGGCACATTGCCGGCACCTGGTAAAACGCCATCAGCGGCATGGCGCAGTGGTGCCCGGTACGGACCGCCACGCCGTAGTTATCGAGGAAACTGCCCACATCATAGGCGTGATGTTTCCCGAGATTGAACGCAATCACCCCTTGCCGGTCGGCAGGCCCGTAGAGGGTCAGATCCGGCACGCTGGCAAGCTCGGCAAGCGCATAGTGCATCAGCAGCTGTTCGTACTCCTGAATGCTATCAAGGCCGATTGCGGAGACGTAGGAAACCGCCGCCCCCAGCCCGATAATCCCGCCGGTGTTGGGCGTACCCGCCTCAAAACGCCACGGCGCGCGCGCGTAGGTGGTGCCTTCCGTTAGGCTGACGGTGGCGATCATCGAGCCGCCCCCTTCCCACGGCGGCATCGCCTGCAGGATGTCTTCCTTCACGTAGAGCACGCCGATCCCGGTTGGCCCATAGAGCTTGTGGCCTGAGAAGACGTAGAAATCGCAGTCCAGCGCCTGAACGTCAACCGCGTGGTGCATCACCGCCTGAGCGCCGTCAATCAGCACCTTCGCGCCGGCCTGGTGGGCTTTTTCGACAATCTCTGCCACCGGATTTTCCGTCCCGAGCACGTTAGAGACCTGGGTGACAGCCACCAGCCGCGTGCGGTCATCAAGCAATGCGTCGAGCTGCTCGAGCTGCAGCGTCCCGTCAACGTTGAGCGGAATGACCCGCAATTGCGCGCCAACGCGCTCGCAGAGCATCTGCCACGGCACGATATTGGCGTGGTGCTCCATCTGGGTGATGATAATGTTATCCCCCGCGTGGACCTGCGCGTTGCCCCAGCTGTTAGCGACAAGGTTGATCCCTTCGGTGGTTCCGCGCACGAAGACCAGCTCCTCAGGCGATTTTGCATTGAGGAAGGCGGCAATTTGCGTGCGCACGTTTTCCATACGCTGGGTCGCCTCGGCGCTCAGGGTATGAATACCGCGATGCACGGCGGCGTAGCCGTGGCGATAAAACTCGGCTTCCGCATCCACGACCGGGTTCGGCTTCTGCGCGCTGGCCGCGCTGTCCAGATAAGCCAGAGGAAGACCGTTCACTTCACGGGTCAGAACCGGAAAATCTGCCCGTACTTTCTCGACGGGAAAACTCATGCTTCGCCTCCAGGCAGACGCTGACCGATACGCGCCAGCACCTGCTGTTTCAACTGACCATCATTCAGCGCTTCCGTCAGTTCGGCGGCAAACGCATAGATAATCATTTTCTGCGCTGCCTGCTGGTCGATACCGCGGGAACGCAGGTAGAACATCTGCTCGTCGTCGATGCGCCCGACCGTCGCTCCGTGGCTGCACTTCACGTCGTCGGCGTAGATCTCCAGCTGCGGTTTGGTGTCCACTTCCGCCAGGCGACTTAACAGCAGATTGTTGTTGGTCATCTGTCCGTCGGTTTTAATGGCGTGCTGCGCCACGTTAATCAGTCCGTTAAATACCGCGCGCCCTTTATCACTCACGATAGTTTTATGCAGCTGGCGACTGTTGCAGTAGCCCTTGTTGTGCTCCAGCCAGGTGCGCGTGTCGCACACCTCTGATTTAACCGGCATCGCCAGACTGTTGATGCGCAGCGTGGTGTTTTCACCGTTAAGCTGCGTGCTGGTGTTGTGGCGCAGCACCGACCCGCCGAGCAGGAAGCTATGGCTGTACGCTGCGGCATCCTGACCCAGCACAATATCGTTATGGGCAAAGTGGTGGCTCTGCGCATTTTCAAACGCCAGCTTGACGTGGTGAAGCTGGGCGTTGGCAGCAACGTTCATCGTCAGACGCGATCCGGTAAAGTGGCGCGTCTCGTTGAGGCTGACATAATGTTCAATCACCGTGGCCTCCGCCCCCTCCGCCAGCTCCAGATGGTGACGATAGTGCGCGGTGTTGATTTCGTCGCCGTCCAGCCCCTGGGTGATGTGCATCAGCAGCAGCGGTTTTGCCGGACGCTGGTTACGCTTCACGCGGATGTGCGTTACGCTGCGGGCCAGGCTCTCGGTCAGGTGCAGGAAAACCTCAGGCTGAACAGGGGCGCTGAGGGACTGGCGATCGTCATTTATCACAATCTCAAATCCGCTCCCCTGAAGGGCGTCGCTCAGTTCCGGACGGAACTCACCGTCGACAAACACCAGGCGCACGGCATCCACGTTTACGGCCAGCGCGTCACGCTGCGCCGGAGTGAGATCCGCCAGACGGGTCACGAACTCGGCGTTCAGCAGGCCATCAAGCGGAGTGTATTTCCAGTTCTCATGCTTACGCGTCGGCAGACCGAGACGCAGCATCTGCTGCAGATGATGCTGCGCCTGCTCAGAGCGCGTGCCGCCCTGGGCTTCAAACAGCCTGTGCCACTGCTGGAGCGCATTACTGCTGTTCGGTAAGCCAGCCATAGCCCTGCTCCTCCAGTTGTTTAACCAGCGTGAAATCACCGGATTTCACAATACGCCCCTGATAAAGTACGTGAACGTAATCCGGCTTGATGTAGTCCAGAATGCGCTGGTAGTGGGTGACGATAATGAACGAACGCTTGCCGTCGCGCAGGGAGTTCACCCCGTCAGCGACAATCTTCAGGGCGTCGATATCCAGACCGGAGTCAGTCTCATCCAGAATGCACAGCTCGGGCTCCAGCACCGCCATCTGCAGAATGTCGTTACGTTTTTTCTCGCCGCCGGAAAAGCCAACGTTCACCGAACGGGTCAGCAGATCTTCCGGCATTTTCAGCAGCTTAATTTTCTCTTCCATCAGGTCCTGGAAGTCAAAGCGGTCCAGCGCCTCCAGGCCGCGATACTTGCGCACCGCATTCAGCGCCGTCTGCAGGAAGAACTGGTTGCTGACGCCCGGAATTTCGACCGGGTACTGGAAGGCCATGAAGATGCCCTCTCCCGCGCGGTCTTCCGGCGACATCTCCAGCAGATCTTTGCCGTTAAACTCGACCGAGCCGCGGGTTACCTCATAATCTTCGCGGCCCGCCAGCGTCGCAGAAAGCGTACTTTTCCCGGAACCGTTCGGCCCCATGATGGCGTGAACTTCACCCGGCTTAACGTCAAAATTGAGGCCACGCAGGATGGCTTTGTCTTCTACGCTGACCTGTAAATCTTTAATGCTTAACATGTGCTTTCCTTAACCGACGCTGTGTTCAAGACTAATGGCGAGGAGTTTCTGGGCTTCAACGGCAAATTCCAGCGGCAGTTCAGAGAACACGTCCTTACAGAAGCCGTTAACGATCATCGAGATGGCGTCTTCTTCGCTGATCCCGCGCTGCAGGCAGTAGAAGAGCTGATCTTCCCCAATCCGCGACGTCGTCGCCTCGTGCTCAAGCTGGGCCGTATTATTACGGCACTCAACGTACGGGAAGGTATGCGCCCCGCAGTCTGCGCCAATCAGCATCGAGTCACACTGGGTAAAGTTTCGCGCATTGGTGGCCGTCGGCATGATTTTCACCAGCCCGCGATAGCTGTTCTGGCTATGCCCGGCAGAGATCCCTTTCGAGATGATGGTCGATTTGGTGTTTTTACCAATGTGGATCATCTTGGTGCCGGTATCGGCCTGCTGATGGCCGCTGGTCAGCGCCACCGAGTAAAACTCGCCGATGGAGTTATCCCCGCGCAGAATGCAGCTCGGGTATTTCCAGGTGATGGCGGAGCCGGTTTCTGACTGGGTCCACGACATCTTGCTGTTTTCGCCTTCGCACAGCGCGCGCTTGGTGACAAAGTTCAGGATACCGCCGGTATTGCCGTCGCCCGGGAACCAGTTTTGCACCGTGGAATATTTCACCTCGGCATCTTTGTGGATGATGACCTCCACCACCGCCGCGTGCAGCTGGTAGCTGTCGCGAACCGGGGCGGAGCACCCTTCGATATAGCTGACGTAGCTGCCTTCATCCGCGACCAGAATCGTGCGTTCGAACTGGCCGGTTTTTTCGGCATTGATGCGGAAATAGGTGGAAAGCTCCATCGGACAGCGCACGCCTTTCGGCACGTAGATAAAGGTGCCGTCAGAGGCTACCGCCGCGTTGAGCGCCGCAAAGAAGTTGTCGTTAGAGGGCACCACGGTCCCAATGTATTTTTTCACCAGTTCCTGATGATCGTGAATCGCTTCGCCGAAGGAGCAGAAAATGATCCCCTGCTCTGCAAGCTTCTCACGGTAGGTGGTCGCCACCGAGACGGAGTCGAAAATGGCGTCTACCGCCACCTCTTTCCCTTCGCGAACGGGCACGCCCAGCTGGTTAAAGGCTTCTTCCACCTCTTTGCTGAGGAAGCTGTTCTCGGCACCGGTTTGCTGCACGGCCCCCGGCTGGGAAGCGCAAGTATCGTCACAGCTTCCGCAGGAGGGCGCGGAGTAGTAGCTGTAATCCTGATAGTTCAGCTTGTCGTAATGCGCTTTCAGCCAGTGCGGCTCTTCCATCTCCAGCCAGGCGCGGAAGGCGCTCAGGCGAAACTCCAGCATCCACTCCGGCTCGTTGCGTTTCGCCGAGATCGCCCGCACGACATCTTCGTTAATGCCTTTCGCCAGCTCATCGGTCTGCAGCTGGGTGAAGAACCCCTCTTTATAGTTGAGGTGCCCACCGCTCCAGGTATTTACATCACTCGTTGCTTCAGTATTACGAGACATAGTACCGCCTATACCCCAAAGCTTTCGCCGCAGCCGCATTCGTTCTGGGCTTTCGGGTTATGAAATTTGAATAACTGGTTTAAGCCTTCGCGGACGTAGTCCACTTCGGTACCGTCAATAAACGGCATGGCCTGCAGCGCGACGTACAGTTTCGCGCCGTCAGTCTCGAACACCAGGTCATCTTTCTCGGGTTTGGTGACGGTGTCGAGCACGTAACCGAAGCCCGCGCAGCCGGTCTGTTTGACACCTAAACGTACGCCGAGGATCTCGGGCTTTTTCGCCACCAGTTCGTGTATGTGTGCCGCCGCCGCTGGCGTGAGCGTTAAACCGCGCCAGGCAAAATCGGCAGGATTAAAGGTTTCTGAATGCAGTTCCATAGGTCCACCTCATCTGATAAGCCATCAGGGCATAACACCATGTTAGTGATAACGATTATCACTTCAACCCTCTGTCAGCAGGGGCATTCGGCTAAACCGCCCTTTTTGCCTACTTTTATTAAGCATAGACCCTGTGAGAGGATGCAGTCAGGATGGATGTTTTTGTTCAATGCATTGATTAATAATGCATTTCATCGCGGCATTTATGACAGGGAAGAGAAAAGTAAAATATGCATCGGAAATGCCTATTTTTAAGATAGCTTTTGCTCAGAAAATGACAAAAAAAGGCCCTCTGGGCCTCTGACGATCAGTGATGAAATGATACAGCAAACCCCTGTTCACGCCAGTGGTCGAGCTGTTCCTGCTGGCGAGGCGTTGGGGATTTCCCCGTCCAGACGAAGATTTTTTGCCCAGGGAACAGTTCAGGACGCGGCGAATCAATAGGTTCCGCCAGGACGTCAATGTGCCAGCCCTTCTGCGATAAGCGCGCGGCTTCCAGCCACAGGTGGGTGCGGTCATCGCATTCCCAGCCAATCAGGAGTGCGTCTTTACCGGCTTTTTTGCGGGACTCCGCCAGGCTTGCAATCGCGAATTCGATCAGGACGCCGTCAAACAGGCTCGCCATGTGACGCACGGTGTTTTGATCCTGATTCATGCGCTGACGAACGGGAGAAATAATATTGTCAATCAGCGCATCTATCGCGTGATCGCGGCGGAATTCGCCCATTTTGGCGCGCAGCTTTGCCGGGCTGGCGTAACGCAGAACGGTCATCATCTCTTCCTGGAACGAGACCCAGTTACCCTGAGTCAACACTTCTTTGTTTTCCAGCAAGGCTTTGACTTTTCCGACCGAGACGCCGCTTTTCATCAGGCGCTTGATCTCTTCAATACGCAGGATATCTTCATCGTCAAACTGACGATGACCTCCTTCGCTTCGCTGCGGCTTCAACAATCCATAACGGCGCTGCCAGGCACGCAGCGTAACGGGGTTGATACCGCATCGTTCGGCCACTTCGCCGATACTGTAATAGGCCATTAACTCCCTCACGCTCAGAACTTCCATACCTAACTACACCAACCTTATCAGATTGTACACACCATTTGTATAACTAAGACCGCATTTAGAACGAGTGAACGGGCTTCTTTTCAATCCACCTGTTAATACATTGTTGTATAAAATTATCCGTTCGTACAGTTAAGTCTTCCGGATTGTGTACAGCTTTATCAGAAGTCGAACTTTTTCTCCGGCCACGCAATCGCGGGAATACCGCCGTGTCGCGGGCTGGCAAAAAGATGCCCCTGGAACTGGGAAATCCCCGCGGACTCCAGCCACATCCACTCTTCAGCCTTCTCTACTCCCACCGCGCAGAACTGGATCTCAAGGGAGGAGCAACATTTGATAATCGCCTGAATAATGGCCTGCCGGGGGCCACTTTTATGCACGTCCGCGACCAGATCGCGATTAATCTTAATTCTGTCAGGCTGGAAGCGGGCCAGCAGCTGCAGCCCGGCAAAACCGGCACCGAAATGATCGATCGTCACGCTGAGGCCCGCACTTTTGAGCTGCCTGACCGAATCCGTGAATTCATCAAAACGGGAAATAGCTTCACTCTCGGTGAACTCCACCACGATTTGTTCGGGTACAAAACCGTTTGCTTCAATCGCGGTGAGCAGGAAATCTACGGCGTTGGGAATGTTAACCAGCGTCATGGGCAGCAGGTTAAGGGATAGCGTCTGGTCCTGTAACCCCAGCGCGCTGGCCATGGAAAGCGCCACCTGCTTGCTGTGTAAATCAGAGGCATATACTTCGTCACGCGGGCGGTTAGCGAAATAGACCCCCGGTGGGTCACCGTCAGGGGTGCGAAGAAGCGCCTCCCAGGAGACGACCTGCTGCATAAACGGATCGACTATCGGCTGAAACGCAAAGCTGCAATCTGCCCCCTTCGCGACCACCTCAGGCTGTGCGGACAGGGGCGTTTCTTCGCGAACGAATTCCCAGGAATCCGCAGGCGGCAGTTCAAAATAGTTCGCTTTTTCCGTGGCCTCGACAAAGGTGCGGAAAAACTGCAGCGGGCGGTCGTTATAGGTCAGCTGGTAACGCGTCGTTCCTTTGTTGAGCACCTGCTGCAGCACCTCATCCCTGTCGAACTGGCGTAAATCAAACAGCTCCATGCCTACGTTGCCAAAACGTCGGACAGGCCCGTGGTCGCACATCAGCTCCACCACGTTATGGTGGCGCGGGTCGCTGCAGATCTGCTCATAGATGGCAGAAACGTGTTCCACTGGCCCTTCAAGCAGTTGAAAAAAATGTGTGCCGTTAAACAGCAGGATCCCCGTGACGTTGGATTGCCGGTTTTTACTATTTGCAGCAGCGACCATTGCTTCCAGCGCCTTCACTGGAACGTCTTCGCAGATATGACTGCGGTAAATGATGGTTGTTAGCATGCGATTCCTGGGGTTAGGGTTTTGGCCACAAAAGAGGTGGATAAAGATCTCTTATAGCATATTAATTGCCTGACAAATAATTTACATCTCAACCATTTACGGCATTTAATGACACTTTTTCCTGAGCTGTACAACTTACCAGCGCCAGACCTTTTTGTACAATATATCCTGTAACATTACCGGTTTACGAAAAGATTATAACTAAATGAAAATAAAGCAATTTATAAAATATATCATAAAAATATTAAAAATCTGTACATTTTAAGTGTACAGATTTAGAAATTATGTATACCTTAATTGTAACGTTAGTGATTACAAAATTTTACAGGAGCGAAACATGCAGCAGAAAGGTTACGCCACAGATTCCGCAGCAGCGATCGCACAGTACTTCGAAAAAGCCGCGCTTCCTACCCAGCAGGAGACGCTGGGCCAGGTAGTGGTAGAAATTCTCAGCGACGGGCGGAATCTGAATCGCAAATCGCTCTGTACCAAACTTCTCAGCCGCCTCGAAAAGGCCGAAGGGCCGGAAGAGGAAGAGCATTACCACATGCTGCTTGGTCTGCTCTTCGAACGATAACGTGATGAATAGCAGTGACGCAGATCGACTGATCGACCAGCTTATCGGTGAAGCCGTTCTCTCTCTTCTGAAAGAGCGGGGGCCAGTGACAACCGAAGGATTGCTGCAGCGTCTGCGGGTAATGAAAGAACATGAAAAGGATCCCCGGCGGCGGGAGACACTTGCGGCGGTGATTGCCGAGATCGGCTCAAACAGCATCGCCTTTACACGTCGCAGAACCGCGCAAGGACGAACGAAAAGAGAGGGACCTCTCAACGATAACAGAGACAATGTAGTGCCGTTATTTGGAAGTGGAAAACCGTCCGACCCAAAAAAAATACATTGACTGCAATTTAACAGCTACGGTGAGAACAAATGAGACAAAATATTCAGCTTCAACCCGAATACCACTCTGCTTTTTTAGACAGTGCGCTGTCGGAATATTTCCGTCACGCAGGCGATCGTTTTGCTGAAGAGTCCGCTGTTTTTTCTACTGCAGTACGCTGTGTTCTGGCTTCCGAAGGCCATCTGTCCAACAAAGCGATAATCCTCTGGCTCATTCAGACGCTGGAAGCGACCCACGATGTTGTCCAGGCGGATGTTATTCGTAAGACCCTGGAAATCGTGGTGGGTTATACGATGGACGACCTGTAATTTCACCGCCACTCATCCTGCTTTCGTGTCATCGTCAAAACTGACGAATGTTCTGACGATGACACGCGCTTTCCCCGCTTAACACCCTGTAAAACCAGCAAAGCCAACCTGGCACGGTTCCTGCTAACCTCCGCTTACGGGACTGGGTTTTCCAGTCAACTTTGCTTCATTTCTTAACAGGTCTGTTATTGATGAAAAAGATCGCCAGCGTCTGCCCGTACTGCGGTGCAGGCTGTAAATTAAACCTTGTCGTTGAAAATAACCGTATCATCCGTGCCGAAGCCGCAGAGGGCGTCACAAACCAGGGCACCCTGTGTCTGAAAGGCTTTTACGGCTGGGACTTCCTCAACGATACCCGTCTCCTCACCCCGCGCCTGACCCAGCCGATGATCCGCTACCGCAAAGGCGAGGCATTCACTCCCGTTACCTGGGAAGAGGCTATCCGCTACACCGCCCACAGGCTCAGCAGCATTAAAGCGCAGCACGGGCCGCGGTCGATCATGACCACCGGATCCTCTCGCGGAACCGGCAATGAAACAAACTATGTGATGCAAAAATTTGCCCGCGCGGTGCTGAACACCAACAACGTGGACTGCTGCGCGCGCGTTTGTCACGGCCCTTCCGTGGCCGGTTTACAGGAAACGCTCGGCAACGGCGCGATGAGCAACTCAATCAACGATATTGAAAACTCAAAATGCCTGCTGGTGTTTGGCTATAACTGCGCGGACTCCCACCCTATCGTCGCCCGACGCGTGCTGAAAGCGCGGGAAAACGGCGCAAAAATTATCGTCTGCGATCCGCGGCGCATTGAAACGGCGCGCATCGCCGACCAGCATCTACAGCTGAAAAACGGCAGCAACATGGCGCTGGTAAACGCCTTTGGCTACGTGCTGCTGGAAGAGGAGCTCTACGACAAAAGCTACGTGGCGCGCTTTACCGAGGGGCTTGAGGCCTATCGCCAGACGGTGAAAGACTATGCGCCGGAGAAGGTTGAGCATCTTACCGGCATTCCCGCCCGCGACGTTCGCCAGGCGATGCGCACCTTCGCGGCGGCCCCTTCCGCCACCGTGATGTGGGGGATGGGCGTGACCCAGTTTGGTCAGGCCGTGGATGTGGTCAAAGGGCTTTCCAGCCTGGCGCTGCTGACCGGCAACCTCGGGCGCCCTGCCGTCGGCGTCGGGCCGGTTCGCGGACAAAACAACGTTCAGGGCGCCTGCGATATGGGCGTTCTGCCGAATATGTTCCCGGGCTATCAGGATGTGACCGATCCGGCGGTCAGGCAGAAGTTTGCCGATGCCTGGGGAATTGACGTCAATAATATGGATGCTCGGGTCGGGACGCGCATTACCGAGGTGCCCCATCTGGCGCTGGAAGGCAAGGTCAAGGCCTACTACATCATGGGGGAAGACCCGCTTCAGACCGAAGCCGATCTCGGTCTCGTTCGCAGCGGTTTTGAGGCGCTCGACTTCGTCGTGGTTCAGGACATCTTTATGACCAAAACGGCAGAAGTGGCGGACGTTCTGCTCCCGGCCACCTCCTGGGGTGAACACGGCGGCGTCTTTACCTGTGCCGATCGCGGGTTCCAGCGTTTTGGTAAAGCCATTGATGCCAGCGGCAACGTGAAGCGCGACTGGGAGATCATCAGCCTGCTCGCCACCGAGATGGGCTACCCGATGCATTATGACTCTAACCAGCAGATCTGGGATGAGATGCGCGAGCTGTGCCCGCTCTTCTACGGCGTGACCTATGAAAAAATGGGCGAGATGGGTCACGTACAGTGGCCGTGCCCGACGCTGGATCATCCGGGAACGCCGTACCTGTACAAAGACAATCAGTTCGATACCCCAACCGGTAAGGGGCAGCTCTTTGCCGCGCCGTGGCGCGCGCCGGCGGAAACGCCTGATGACGACTATCCGCTGGTGCTGTGTACGGTACGCGAGGTGGGGCATTACTCCTGTCGCTCCATGACCGGGAACTGCGCCGCGCTGCAAAGCCTGGCCGACGAGCCGGGCCGGGTGCAAATGCACCCTTCCGATGCTGACAGACTGGGCATTACGGACGGACAGCTGGTCTGGGTACGTTCACGCCGCGGCAAAGTGATAACCCGCGCCAGCATTAGCGAGCGTATCAACGCCGGGGCGGTCTATATGACCTATCAGTGGTGGATTGGCGCCTGCAACGAGCTGACCCAGGATAACCTCGATCCCATATCCAAAACTCCGGAAACGAAGTACTGCGCGGTGCAGCTGGAGGCGATTGAGGACCAGCGCTGGGCGGAGGATTTTGCGGCGTCGGCGTATCAGTCCATGAAGTCGCGGCTGATTAACGCGGTGAATGTCTGAGGAAAACATCGGGTGGCGTCACCGCCGCCCGATACTGAATTTCAGGCACAAAAAAGGCCGCACTCGCGGCCCTTTTATTCTCATGTACTCAATGGACGTGAACGCCCAACCGCCAGGCAAAGTAGATCTCTTCTTTCAGCTCGTTTGAAGAGAGCGCCAGCAAATCTGTAAATTCCAGCTCAAGCTGTTTCAGCTTCTTCAGGTATTGCGCCGGAGACAGGTTGCTCTTATCGCGACGTAAATATTCAATTGCCAGCTGTGTTGGGGTTATTTCAGTATCCATGATGTCCTCACTTATGTACAAAACCTGACCAGTATATCACAACGGACTGGCTAGTTTTTGACCAAAGGCAAAACATCTGAAAACTTTACACAACCGCCGTGGTCAGCCGCGACGAGCAGCACAGGCGATCGTGCTCATCGAGAATATCTATCTGCCACACCTGATGGCGGCTTCCGGCGTGCAGCGCGCGGCAAACACCGCGCACGCGCCCGCTGCGCACCGAGCGAATGTGGTTAGCATTCACCTCAAGTCCAACAACCTTCTGCTCCCCTTCGGTACAGAGATAGCCCGCCACCGAGCCCAGCGTTTCGGCCAGCACGACGGAGGCCCCGCCGTGCAATAAACCAAACGGCTGGTGGGTGCGACTATCGACCGGCATGGTGGCCTCAATTTCATCGTCGCCAATGCGGATAAACTGGATATCCAGCAGCCCCACCATATTCCCCTCGCCCATGGCGTTCAGCGCCTGCAGCGTCACGGCACGTTTCCAGATCATCCAATTATCTCCAGTAAAGCCTGCAATGGGTGACGCACACCGTTACCTTCTACCCGTTTTACCTGGCTGCGGCAGGAGTAGCCCGTCGCCAGACAGCGGTTTCGCGGCAAACGCTGCATCGCCTGATGCCAGGACAGCTCATAGATGCCGAGCGAGTTGGCGTGGTTTTTCACTTCGTGTCCGTAGGTTCCGGCCATCCCGCAGCAGCCTACGTTGACGCTCTCAAGCTTCGCACCGAAGCGGGCAAAAACGGACGCCCACTGCGCGGGGGCACCCGGCAGCGCGGTCACTTCCGTGCAGTGGCCGAACAGATACCACGGTTCACCGCTGACATCCTGAACGGCCTTATCTGCCAGCGCCACCGGAAGCCACTCGTGCACCAGCATGACGTTGAAATCACCGCGCTTATCGCCCAGCGTCTGCTTGTATTCATCGCGATAGCAAAGCACCAGCGCCGGATCGACGCCGACCATCGGTATCCCGAGCTGCGCCACGCGGTTTAAGAAGTCAGACGTTTTCTGCGCGGTCTTCGCAAAACGGTTCAGGAAACCTTTAATGTGCTGCGCCTTGCCGTTGGGAGAGAACGGCAGCACAACCGGCTGGTAGCCCACCTTCTCCGCCAGACGGACGAAATCGGCCACGACCTGCGCATCGTAATAGCTGGTGAACGGATCCTGTACCACCAGCACCATATTGCCTTTTTGCTCCGGAGTGAGCGCCTCCAGCTGTTCGAGGGTCATGTTCGCCGAACGGTGACTGACGAGCTGGCGCTGCAGAGACGGGACCGACAGCAGTGGCAGATCGACCATGCCGATGTGTTTTTCGGAGAGCTTGCGCACCAGTGGCTGGTTGATAAAGAAATTGAAGGTCTTTGGCGCACGCGCCATCAGCGGCGCGTAGCTTTCCACCGTCGCCACCAGATGGTCGCGCACCGGGCGGAGGTATCGGGTGTGGTAAAGCTGCAGGAAACGCGAGCGGAATTCCGGCACGTCGATTTTAATCGGGCACTGGGTGGAGCAGGCTTTACAGGCCAGACAGCCGGACATCGCCTCTTTCACCTCATGGGAGAAATCATACTCGCCCTTGTTGGCATGCCAGCTGTTGCGGGTGCGCTCAATCAGCGAGCGCAGGCTGGCCCGTTTTTCCGGCAGCTCCTGCTCCAGCTTGAGCGGATCCACACCGCGGTCGGCCAGCAGACGCAGCCACTCGCGCACCAGCGTCGCCCGCCCTTTTGGCGAGTGGATACGGTTGCTGGTGATTTTCATCGACGGGCACATCGGGCTTTTCACATCAAAGTTAAAGCACAGGCCGTTGCCGTTGCACTCCATCGCGCCGCGCCAGGACGAGCGCACCGCAATCGGGATCTGCCTGTCGTGCGTGCCGCGCTTGACGGCATCCACCTGCAGCATCGGGGCATCAACACCCTCAGGCGGGCAGATTTTACCCGGGTTAAGGCGGTTATGCGGGTCGAACGCCGCTTTCACCTTACGCAACTCCGCGTAAAGCTGTTCGCCGAAGAATGCCGGACTGTACTCCGCGCGGAACCCTTTCCCGTGCTCTCCCCACAGCAAGCCGCCGTATTTGGCGGTTAAGGCCACCACGTCGTCGGAGATCTGCTTCATCAGGATCTCCTGCTGCGGGTCGCACATGTCCAGCGCCGGACGCACGTGGAGTACCCCGGCGTCGACGTGGCCGAACATGCCGTAGCTCAGGCCGTGGCTGTCCAGCAGGGCGCGGAACTCCACGATATAATCCGCCAGATGCTCGGGCGGCACGCAGGTATCTTCGGCAAAGGGAATGGGCTTCGCCGCCCCTTTCGCATTGCCGAGCAGGCCCACGGCTTTTTTACGCATCGCATAGATACGCTCGATGCCGGCCAGATCGTTACAGAGCTGCCAGCCGATCACGCCGCCTTCACCCTGCGCAATCAGCTCGTCCAGCCGCTGGCAGAGCGTGGTGACCTGACGCTCAATCAGCTCCGCATCATCGCCGGCAAATTCCACAATATTGAGACCGAGCATCTCTTTGTCCGGCACGTCGGTAATGAGGTCACTCACGGAGTGCCAGACAATATCTTCCCGGGCAAGATTGAGCACTTTTGAGTCGACGGTTTCCACCGACAGCGCCTGCGCTTGCACCATAAACGGCGCATTGCGCAGCGCGGAGTCGAAGGAGTCATATTTGACGTTCACCAGACGGCGCACTTTCGGCAACCGGGTGATATCCAGCCGCGCTTCGGTAATAAACGCCAGCGTTCCTTCGGAGCCGGTCAGCACGCGGGTTAAATCAAACTGGGTCAGGTCATCGTTGAAGACGTGACGCAGATCGTACCCGGTGAGGAAGCGGTTCAGTTTGGGGAATTTATCGAGAATAAGCTGGCGGTTGTCGCGACAGCGTTCCAGCACGGTGCGATAGATACGACCGCTGGCGGTGTTGTCTTTGCCCAGCGTTTCCGCCAGTTCAACCGGCATCGGCTGGGTATCGAGAATATCGCCGCCCAGCAGCACCGCACGCACGCCCAGCACGTGATCGGAGGTTTTACCGTAGACCAGCGAGCCCTGCCCGGAGGCATCCGTGTTAATCATCCCACCAAGGGTCGCGCGGTTGCTGGTGGAAAGCTCAGGGGCAAAAAAGTAGCCGTACGGCTTGAGATACTGATTAAGCTGATCTTTGATGACGCCCGCTTCGACCCGCACCCACCCCTCTTCCGGGTTGATCTCAATGATGCGATTCATATAGCGCGACATATCAACGATGATGCCCTGGTTCAGCGCCTGACCGTTGGTTCCGGTGCCGCCACCGCGCGGCGTAAAGACCAGCGAGGCAAACCGCTCCTGCATGGCCAGCCGGGCAATCAGCGCCACGTCGGCCGTTGAACGAGGGAAAACCACGGCATCGGGAAGAAGCTGGTAGATACTGTTATCGGTCGCCATCGTCAGCCTGTCGGCATAGTTCGTGGCGGTATCACCTGTAAAACCCTGTTGCTCCAGTGCCTGCAAAAAATTAAGCACCAGCTGAACGACGCCAGGTGCCTGAGAAATCTGTGGGATCATGACTGTCGACCCTAATTAGAGTTGTATGAAATCGTTTGCGTGTATCTTAAAAGTTTTATCACATTTTTTTCTTATAATCTCTGCTGAATTACAGGCAGAATTCGCCTGTTAAAAACCGCTGAGATCATTAATGATTAAAGAGACGCGGTTTTCCGTTCCCGCCAGTCGTACTGGCGTTCTTTTAAGGAAAGTTTCATTTATGGTCAATCTTCGCCAGCCCAGGGATGTTGCGCAAATTTTGCTGTCGGTGCTGTTTCTGGCCCTCATGATTATTGCGTGTCTGTGGATTGTTCAACCCTTTATTCTCGGCTTTGCGTGGGCTGCGACAGTTGTCGTTGCCACGTGGCCTTTGCTGCTGCGCTTGCAGAAGCTGCTGTTTGGCCGCCGCGGGCTCGCCGTGCTGGTCATGACGCTCCTGCTGTTCCTGCTGTTTATTATTCCGATTGCCCTGCTGGTGAATAGCCTGGTGGATTCCAGTGGCCCGGTTATTCGAGCCATTAGCAGCGGTGACCTGACGCTGCCGGATCTCGCCTGGCTGAACAGCATTCCGGTGGTGGGCGCCAAACTCTACAGCGGCTGGCATAGCCTGCTGGAGATGGGCGGCAGCTCGCTGATGGCAAAAGTCCGCCCGTATATTGGCACCACCACCACCTGGTTTGTCGGTCAGGCGGCGCATATCGGTCGCTTTATGATGCACTGTACCCTGATGCTGCTCTTCAGCGCCCTGCTCTACTGGCGCGGTGAGCAGGTGGCTTTAGGCGTTCGTCACTTTGCCACCCGCCTGGCGGGCAAACGCGGTGACGCAGCGGTGCTGTTGGCCGCGCAGGCCGTGCGCGCGGTTGCGCTGGGCGTGGTGGTCACCGCGCTGGTGCAGGCGGTGCTGGGCGGTATCGGTCTGGCGATTTCCGGCGTACCGTACGCTACGGTGTTCACCGTTGTCATGCTGATGACCTGTCTTGCACAGCTGGGACCGCTGCTGGTGCTGGTACCCAGCATTATCTGGCTCTACTGGACGGGCGATACCACGTGGGGAACGGTGCTGCTGGTCTGGAGCTGCGTGGTCGGCACCATGGATAACGTGATTCGTCCGATCCTCATCCGCATGGGCGCAGACCTGCCGCTGATCCTGATCCTCTCCGGGGTCATTGGCGGATTGATTGCCTTTGGCATGATTGGCCTGTTTATTGGCCCAGTGCTGCTCGCCGTCACCTGGCGTCTGTTCTCTGCCTGGGTGCATGAAATTCCGCCGCCGGGAACTGACCCGGACGTGATTTTGAGCGAACTGGAAGAGCTGGAAGAGAAGAACACGCATTAAGGTATGCTGCCGGGTGGCGTTAATGCTCACCCGGCCTACACTCTCCCGCATGATACTTAAACACCGCTAAAGTATTTATTCATTACCCACTGGTCAGACCCGCCTTTTCAGCAGTATGTCTTCAAATAACCTCAAGAAATCTTTACGTCTCTTAAACTATTGAGACGAATCCGATCGACGCTAAATAACACAATGCCTACTATTAGCACACGGTTATAAATCAACACCTTGATTTATAAGCATGGAAATCCCCTGAGTGAAACAACGAATTGCTGTGTGTAGTCTTTGCCCATCTCCCACGATGGGCTTTTTTTTATCCTGACTAGGCGCGTTGAACCTCACAGGCACTGAGCATCCGCCATTCAGCCGGCAGCACCCGCGTTTCCCCTGTCGCATTGACCGTTACCGTCTCGCGGATATCCGCCGACGATGCGCCAACCTGCAGCTCAAACTCGCCCGGCTCAACGATGCGTTTTCCGTCGCGACGGGTGAAGTTGAACATCTCAACCGGCAGCGTAAAGGTGAGCGTGGCGGTTTCTCCCGGCGAGAGCGTGACGCGCTGGAAGGCCTTCAGCTCCTGAAGCGGCCGCACCTGCGTGGCGACCTTATCCCTGACGTAAACCTGCACCACCTCGCTGCCGCTGCGCTCTCCGGTATTGGTGATATCCACGCTCAGCCTCACCTCACCGTCGACCGGCACGCTGCTTTCGGCGACGCGGACAGCGCCCCAGCTAAACGTCGTCCAGCCGAGGCCGAAGCCAAACGGATACCGTGAGCCGAAATGGAACGCAAACGGCGTACCGCCGCTTTTGAGCTTGTGATTGTAGTAATACGGCATCGCCCCGGCGCTTTTCGGCACGCTCACCACCAGACGACCCTGCGGCTCCGCACGCCCGGTTAACACGTCCGCAATCGCCCAGCCCCCTTCCTGCCCTGGCGCCCAGGCCATCATCAGCGCCGCGACCTTATCTTCCAGACCCTGCAGGTTGTATGGACGCCCCCCGGTCATCACGACAATCACCGGTTTACCGGTGGCGACCAGCTCTTCCAGCAGCTGTTGCTGCACGCCCGGCAGGTTCAGGGAATCGGTATCGGAACCTTCCCCCACGGTACCGCTCTGGAACAGCCCGGCGAGATCGCCCACGCAGGCCACCACCACGTCACTCTCCTGCGCGGCGTTCACGGCCTCGGGGATCGTGGCGGTACTTTGCGATACGGGCGACTGCTGCATCGGTTTGCCGCCGCTGTCGCCCGGGAAGACCGGCGCGCCCGCCATCCGTTTTTCGATGATGTAGCACCCTTTGGCATAGCGGACGTTCGATGCACCGAGATACTGCTCCAGCGCCGCGCGCGGGGTCGTGACCTGCGAGGTCTCTTCCACCATATCGCTGATGATCAAATGCACCGGGAAGCTGTAGCCGCTGAGTAACGCCAGCGGATCGTCTGCCGTCGGCCCCACTACCGCCACGCGGGGTTTGCCACCGAGCGGTAAAATGCCGTTGTTTTCCAGCAGCGTGATCGATTTCGTCGCCACCTCCCGCGCGGCCTGGCGGGTCATATCGTTTTGCAGATTGATACCGTTTTCATCCGCGTACGGCTTTTCAAACAGGCCAAGGCGGAATTTTTCCGTCAGCGTACGCGCCACGATCTCATCGACCTTCGCCATAGAGATCAGCCCGCGCTCTACCGCTTCCGCCAGATGCCGCGCGCAGTCATCTTTCGGCAGCTCAACGTCCAGCCCGGCGTTGAACGCCAGCGCGGCAGATTCGGCCGCGTCGTGGGAAATCCCGTGGTGCTGGTGCAGCAGGCTGACGCCGCCGTAGTCCGCCACAATAATCCCGTCGAACCCCCACTGCTCGCGCAGGACGGTGGTCAGCAGGAAGCTGTCGCTGTGCCCCGGCTGGTTATCAATATCGTGGTACGCGGGCATAACCGAACCGGCGTTTGCCAGCTTGACCGCCATTTCAAACGGCAGCAGCAAGGTGTCGTTCAGCTCGCTGAACCCCAGGTGGACCGGCGCATGGTTGCGCGCCCCCTCGCTGAACGAGTGCCCCACGTAATGTTTCAGGGTTGCCAGCAGGTCGCGCTTATCGCCCTGTAAACCCTTCACGTAGGCGGTCGCCATCACGCCCACCAGCCAGGGATCTTCCCCGAAGGTCTCTTCGGTTCGCCCCCAGCGCACGTCGCGGGACACGTCCAGCACCGGCGCAAGCCCCTGCTGGCAGCCGACGGAGCGTGCCTCTTTGCCGATCTGCTCTGCCGCCCGCTGCACCAGCTCCGGATCCCAGGTCGAACCGTAGTTCAATGACGACGGGAACAGGGTGGCGTCTTTGCACAGCAGCCCCACCAGACACTCTTCATGAAACAGCGCCGGAATGCCGAGCCGCGTCTCTTCCATCATCATGCGCTGCAGGCGATTCGCGGCGCGCACGCCGGTTTTCGCGTCAACGATGTGGGTGCCCAGCGGCCGCGTGATCTGCCCGACGCCCAGCTTAAGCCGTTCGCTAAGCGCAGCCTGCTCGCTCACGCCGGCGAATTCGTCACTCAGATCGCTGCGCTCGCGGTGGTTACCGTTTTCATCGAGGATCAGCCAGTACGCGTGCATCTGGGCGAACTTCTCTTCCGGGGTCATGCGCGCCAGTAAATCGGCGACGCGCTCGTGTACGGGACGTCCCGCGTCCTTATAGATAGTCGTCATGTTTTACTCCTGTAGTGCGGAAGGGGTTGCCGGGCTGAGCTGCCCCGCTTCGGGTCTGACTTCACGCTTGCTGGCCAGCTCCCGGGCGATGGAATCCACCAGCCGGCTGTTGAGCTTGTAGATGGCAAGCAGCGCGACCATGCAGAGGAACAGCGCGCACGGGATAAGGGTGAAAAGCGCGTTGATGGTCGAGAGAACGCCTGGCGCCTGGGTTGCCTGGCCCGGGGCGTAATCCACCATGCCAAGCACCCAGCCGACGACCGCCCCGCCCAGCGCCAGGCCAAACTTGATGGCAAACAGCGCGGTGGAGAAAACCAGCCCGTCCAGACGACGGCCGCTGCGGTGCTCTTCGTAGTCGACCACATCGGAGAACATGGTCCACTGCAGCGGCGTGGTAAGGTTTTGAATAAAGCTAAAGACGATGTTAAGGCCAAAGATTAGCCACATCTGTGAAGGAGGCAGGAAGAAAATCAGCGCGCCGAAGATAACGAAGGAGATAATCGTCCACTGGTAGGCGCGTACGCGGTCAAATTTCCCCAGCAGTCGTTCAGATAATAATGCGCCGCTTAAGGAGGCCACCATGCCGGAAACAATAAAGGCAAAAACCAGATCCGGACGCAGCAGCACATAGTTCACGTAATACATGGTGGCGGAACCGCGCGTCACCACCGCCGTTAACAGCAAAATATTAAACAGGAACACAATACGCCACTGGCTGTTCCCGGCCAGCAGTTTTAAATCGGTGAGCATGGAGCCGGAGGTATCATTGCGCGGAGAATAACGCTCGCGGGTCATCAGGAAACAGCAGAAGAACAGCACAATGCCCAGCAGCCCCATCAGGCTCATGGCATAGAAATAGCCTTTCTGCACGTTGCCCTGGCCTAACAGTGAGACCAGCGGCAGGGCAATAACCGTCACGATCAGCCCGCCGATAAACGACAGGCCAAAGCGCCACGACTGCAGAGAGTGGCGCTCGCGCGGATCCAGCGTCAGCGCACCGGGCATGGCGCAGTAAGGCACGTTAATCGCGGAGTAAATCAGGCTTAAGATGGCGTAGGTTATGCAGGCGTAAATGATTTTTGCCGTCGGCCCAACGTCCGGCACATAGAAGGTAATGAGGCAGCTCACGCCAAACGGGATAGCAAACCACAGCAGCCAGGGACGAAAACGTCCGTGACGCGTCCGGGTGCGGTCAACCAGGGCGCCAATGCACGGATCGACAAACGCATCGACCACGCGCACCACTAAAAACATGGTGCCCATAATCGCGGCGGGTAGCCCAAAAACATCTGTATAAAAATAAGCGAGAAATAACGTTGCCGTTTGCCAGACCAGCGCGCTGGCCATATCACCTAAGCCATAACCTATTTTATCTTTGGTACGCAATACAGAGGAGAGTGTCATTGTTATTTGCCTTTTTATCAGGTTAAAACGTATTTCAACCAGTTGCGCATCTTCTTAAGGGAAATGCGCAGTAAGGCTCAAGTATTAGCAACGGTTTGCGCGCTAACAATTGTCTAAATTGACAGACAAATTATGATATTTGGTTTTTTACTTTATTTGTGATGGGGAGCAAATAAGAAATGAAATAAAAAAGGCGAGGAATAATATCCTCGCCTTTTCGGGTCAGCGTGACGTTACTTGTTCAGTTCCGCCAGGCTCAGCCAGGTTTGCACCACGGTGTCCGGGTTCAGGGACAGGCTATCGATCCCCTCTTCCATCAGCCATGCGGCAAAGTCTTCATGGTCGGATGGACCCTGACCGCAGATCCCGACGTATTTACCCTGCTTCTTCGCCGCGCGGATGGACATGGAGAGCAGCGCTTTTACCGCCTCGTTGCGCTCGTCGAACAGCTCGGAGACCACGCCGGAGTCGCGGTCCAGACCCAGCGTCAGCTGCGTCATGTCGTTCGAGCCGATAGAAAAGCCGTCGAAGTGCTCGAGGAATTGCTCCGCCAGCAGGGCGTTGGACGGGATTTCGCACATCATGATGATCTTCAGCCCGTTCTCGCCGCGCTTCAGACCCTGACGCGCCAGCTCGTCCACAACGGCTTTCGCCTGATCCACGGTACGCACGAACGGGATCATGATTTCGACGTTGGTCAGCCCCATGTCGTTGCGCACGCGTTTCACCGCTTCACACTCCAGCGCGAAGCAGTCGCGGAAGCTGTCGGACACGTAGCGTCCGGCCCCGCGGAAGCCCAGCATCGGGTTCTCTTCTTCCGGCTCGTAGCGCTCGCCGCCGACCAGGTTGGCGTATTCGTTAGACTTAAAGTCTGACAGACGCACGATCACGCGTTTTGGATAGAAGGCAGCGCCCAGCGTCGCGATCCCTTCGGTCAGACGACCGACGTAGAACTCTTTCGGCGAGTCGTAGCCTTTCATCATCTCGCGGATTTCGTTCTGCAGCTTCGGATCCTGGTCTTCAAACTCCAGCAGCGCGCGCGGGTGAACGCCGATCATACGGTTGATGATAAATTCCAGACGCGCCAGGCCAACGCCTTCGTTAGGCAGGCAGGCGAAGTCAAACGCGCGGTCCGGGTTGCCGACGTTCATCATGATCTTCAGCGGCAGGTCCGGCATGGTATCCACGCTTGAGCTCTTCACGCTGAAGTCGAGGATATCGGCGTAGACGTAGCCGGTATCGCCTTCGGCACAGGAGACGGTCACGTTCTGCCCGTCCTTCATGCGCTCGGTGGCGTCACCGCAGCCGACAACCGCAGGAATACCCAGCTCGCGGGCAATGATCGCCGCGTGGCAGGTACGACCGCCGCGGTTGGTGACGATAGCCGCCGCTTTCTTCATGATCGGTTCCCAGTCCGGGTCGGTCATGTCGGTCACCAGCACGTCGCCTGGCTCAATACGGTTCATCTCGCTGATGTCGTGGATCACTTTGACCGGACCGGCACCGATGCGGTGACCGATGGCGCGGCCTTCCGCCACGATTTTACCCTGCGCGTGCAGCGTATAACGCTCCATCACCTGACCGCGCGAGCGGACGGTTTCCGGACGCGCCTGGACGATAAACAGCTTGCCGGTGTTACCGTCTTTCGCCCATTCGATGTCCATCGGACGGCCGTAGTGTTTTTCGATCTGCACCGCCTGCTTCGCCAGTTCCTGCACTTCGGCGTCGGTCAGGGAGAAGCGGTCGCGCTGCTCCTGCGGTACATCTTCAATTTTAACCTGCTTGCCATGCTCCTGGGTCGGGGCATAGATCATGCGGATTTTTTTCGAGCCCATGGTGCGGCGCACCACCGCCGGACGGCCAGCGGCCAGCGTAGGCTTGTGGACGTAGAATTCGTCAGGGTTTACCGCGCCCTGCACAACCATCTCACCCAGACCCCACGCGGAGGTGATAAACACCACCTGGTCGAAGCCGGATTCGGTATCAATGGAGAACATCACGCCGGATGAGCCCACGTCCGAGCGCACCATGCGCTGCACGCCAGCGGAGAGCGCCACGCCGCGATGGTCGTATCCCTGGTGCACACGATAGGAGATGGCGCGGTCGTTGAACAGGGAAGCAAACACGTGCTTCACCGCCACCAGCACCGCATCGTAACCCTGGACGTTCAGGAAGGTTTCCTGCTGTCCGGCAAACGAGGCGTCCGGCATATCTTCTGCGGTCGCAGAGGAACGTACGGCAAAGGAGGCCTGCGCATCGTCAGCAGAGAGCTGGTTGTACGCGTCGTGAATGGCTTTTTCCAGTTCCGGCTGGAAAGGTGTATCGATGATCCACTGGCGGATCTGCGCCCCGGCTTTGGCAAGCTCGGTAACGTCATCAATATCCGTTTTATCCAGCAGGTCGTAAATGCGCTGGTTAACACCGCTCTGGTCTAAAAACAGGTTAAAGGCATCGGCGGTGGTGGCAAACCCGTTCGGTACGGAGACACCCATACCTGACAGATTTGTAATCATTTCACCCAGGGAGGCATTTTTGCCCCCAACTCTGTCTACATCATTCATGCCGAGTTGGTTATACCAAAGCACCAGCGGTGACGAGCCATTGTTGGACATCGAAACAATCCTTTTGTGATATTTGATCGGAGTAAGTAACACCTGACTACGTATTTATACTGGCATATTTATTTCCGCTAAAAAAACGGTGAATCGTGTAAGCAATTTAAAATTTCAACTTTTCGGATACTTTCCCATCAACGATTAACCCGATGATTCCTCTATATTCAGCCAGAAACCCCAAAAATAAAGTCGCTATTTGAAAAATGAAATCCACTTTTCAAGAAAATCAAAAACGTCGTTTCATTTATAATTAGGATAAGTTCTTTGCTGTGTAATTTACTTTTTTAATTTATGCTTTCAGACAATTAGGTCTGATATTCAGGGTGAGTAAAATGGATAGTGCTGTCGATCGCCACGTTTTTTATATTTCTGATGGTACGGCGATCACCGCCGAGGTCCTGGGCCACGCGGTGATGTCGCAGTTCCCCGTTTCGATTAACAGCATCACGCTGCCGTTTGTTGAAAACGAAAGCCGCGCCAAAGCGGTGAAGGACCAGATTGACGCCATCTACCAGCAGACCGGCGTCCGCCCGCTGGTGTTCTACTCTATCGTGATCCCGGAGATTCGTTCCATCATTCTGCAAAGTGAAGGCTTCTGTCAGGATATCGTGCAGGCGCTGGTGGCTCCTCTGCAGAGCGAGCTTAAGCTCGACCCGACCCCTATTGCCCACCGTACCCACGGGCTGAACCCCGGCAACCTGACCAAGTACGACGCGCGTATCGCCGCTATCGACTACACCCTGGCCCACGACGACGGTATTTCGCTGCGAAATCTCGACCAGGCGCAGGTGATCCTGCTTGGCGTGTCGCGCTGCGGTAAAACCCCGACCAGCCTTTATCTGGCGATGCAGTTTGGCATTCGCGCCGCAAACTACCCGTTTATCGCCGACGACATGGATAACCTGGTGCTGCCCGCCGCCCTTAAGCCGCTGCAGCACAAGCTGTTCGGCCTGACGATCAACCCGGAACGCCTTGCGGCCATCCGCGAAGAGCGCCGCGAGAACAGCCGCTACGCCTCCATGCGCCAGTGCCGGATGGAGGTCTCGGAAGTGGAAGCGCTGTACCGCAAAAACCAGATCCCGTGGCTGAACAGCACCAACTATTCGGTTGAAGAAATTGCCACCAAAATTCTCGACATCATGGGGCTTAATCGCCGCATGTACTAATATGCTAGTACATTAGCTCAGATTCAGGTATCATCATCTGCAACGACGGGGCGGTGTCGCCCCGAACTTGAAATCAGCAGGGATTGGTTTAAGGTGATGCCCATCACTTCCCGGTAGTCTGCCGATGAAGCAAAAATTTTCTGAGACATTCCATGAATAAAACCGATGAACTCCGCACTGCGCGCATTGACAGCCTGGTCACGCCGGCTGAACTGGCACAGCGGCATCCCGTTTCCGCCGCCGTCGCGGAACATGTGACGGCCTCCCGCCGCCGCATTGAAAAAATCCTGAACGGTGAAGACAAACGTCTTCTGGTGGTGATTGGGCCTTGCTCCATCCACGATCTGGATGCCGCGGTGGATTATGCAAAACGACTTCAGGGACTGCGGGATAAGCACCAGCATCGCCTTGAGATCGTGATGCGCACCTACTTTGAAAAACCGCGCACCGTGGTGGGCTGGAAAGGCCTGATTTCCGATCCTGACCTCAACGGCAGCTATCGCGTTAACCACGGTATCGAGCTGGCGCGGAAGCTGCTTTTACAGGTCAACGAGCTGGGCGTTCCGACGGCGACCGAGTTTCTCGATATGGTGACCGGGCAGTTTATCGCCGATCTGATCAGTTGGGGCGCGATTGGCGCGCGCACTACCGAAAGCCAGATCCACCGTGAGATGGCCTCAGCCCTCTCCTGCCCGGTCGGCTTTAAAAACGGGACCGATGGCAACACTCGTATCGCGGTTGATGCCATCCGCGCTGCCCGTGCCAGCCACATGTTCCTGTCGCCGGATAAGAGCGGTCATATGACCATCTACCAGACCAGCGGTAACCCTTACGGGCATATCATTATGCGAGGCGGAAAGAAGCCCAATTACCATGCCCAAGATATTGCGGCGGCCTGTGAAACGCTGGCCGAGTTCGACCTGCCGGAACATCTGGTGGTGGATTTCAGCCACGGCAACTGCCAGAAGCAGCATCGCCGCCAGCTGGACGTCTGCGATGAGATTTGTCAGCAGATCCGCAGCGGCTCGACCGCCGTTGCAGGGATTATGGCTGAGAGCTTTATCAAAGAAGGCACGCAGAAAATCGTTGCCGGACAGCAGATGGTTTACGGCCAGTCGATCACCGACCCGTGCCTGAGCTGGGAAGACAGCGAACTGCTGTTGGATAAGCTGGCGTCTGCGGTCGATACGCGCTTCTGAAATTCAGCCCTTCTCCCTCTCCCTGTGGGAGTGGGTTGGGGTGAGGGCATCAGACCACACCTCACCCCCAAATTTGATCCCCTCATCCTTTTTTCACAAAAACGCTTGCCGTCAATTTGCAGTTTATTGATAATGATTATCATTGTTACATTGATTGTTATTTATAAACATTATGTCACGTACGGATAACAGCGCGGCAACGCCAGCAAAAACACACACAGCGCCAGCCCCCGCCGAGCGTCGCATTGACAGCAAAACCCTCCTCGGCGATGAGGGACGGGTCATTATCGAGCATGACGGACAGCGCTATCTTCTGCGTCAGACCCATGCCGGAAAACTGATCCTCACAAAATAAACAACACCTAAAAATACGCCAGCCACCCAGGTGATACCCAGGCAGCCAGCGCTTTTCACTTCTTATGGAGAGTTGCTATGCCACACCTGCCTTCCGCATCTTTACGTCCGTCACTTCTGGCGCTGGCGATTGTTAGCGCCCTGCCGGGCATCGCGTTCGCCGCCACAGACGACATTACCGTCACCGCCACGGGCAACGCCCGCAGCGCCTTTGAAGCGCCCATGATGGTAAGCGTGATTGACGCCAGCGCACCGGAGAAACAAACCGCAAGCTCGGCGGCCGATCTGCTGCGTAACGTCCCCGGTCTGACGCTGGACGGCACCGGGCGCACCAACGGGCAGGACGTAAACCTGCGCGGCTATGACCGTCGCGGCGTGCTGGTGCTGGTTGACGGCGTGCGCCAGGGAACCGATACCGGCCACCTGAACAGCACCTTCCTCGATCCCGCGCTAATCAAACGTATAGAGGTGGTCCGCGGCCCGTCGGCCCTGCTGTACGGCAGCGGCGCGCTGGGCGGCGTGATCTCCTATGACACCGCCGATGCGAAAGATCTACTCGAACCCGGTAAAAACAGCGGCTACCGCGTGTTTGGAACGGGCGCGACGGGCGATCATAGCCTCGGGATGGGGGCCAGCGCCTACGGCCGCACCGATACGCTGGACGGTCTGGTCTCCTGGTCCAGCCGTGATCGCGGTGATATCCGCCAGAGCGACGGTGCAACCGCGCCTAACGACGAATCCATCAACAACATGCTGGCAAAAGGCAGCTGGAAAATCGACCCGGCCCAGACCCTGAGCGGCTCCCTGCGCTACTACAACAACGCCGCTCAGGAGCCGAAAAACCCGCAAACCACCGGGGCGGACAGCAGTAACCCGATGACCGACCGCTCCACCATCCAGCGCGATGCGCAGGTTGGCTATCACATTGCACCGGAAGGGTACGACTGGCTGGACGCCGACGCGAAGGTCTACTGGTCCGAAGCGCGCATTAATGCCCAGAACGTCGACGGCAGCGGTGAGTTTCGCAAGCAGACGACCAAAGGCGGCAAGGTGGAAAACCGCACCCGCCTGTTCAGCGACACCCTTGCAGCACACCTTCTGACCTACGGCGGGGAATACTATCGTCAGGAGCAGCATCCGGGCGGGGCAACCACCGGCTTCCCGGACGCGAAAATCGACTTCAGCTCCGGCTGGCTGCAGGATGAGATCACCCTGCGCGATCTGCCTGTTACCCTGCTGGGCGGCACGCGCTATGACAGCTACCGCGGCAGCAGCGACGGCTACAACGATGTGGATGCCAATAAGTGGTCCTCCCGCGCCGGGTTAACCGTCAGCCCAACCGACTGGCTGATGCTGTTTGGCTCTTACGCGCAGGCCTTCCGCGCGCCGACCATGGGCGAGATGTATAACGACGCCAAACACTTCTCCATTGGCCGCTTCTATACCAACTACTGGGTGCCAAACCCGAACCTGCGCCCGGAAACCAACGAAACGCAGGAGTTTGGTTTTGGCCTGCGCTTTGACGATCTGATGATTGCCAACGATGCGCTGGAGTTTAAAGCCAGCTATTTCGATACCAAAGCCAAAGACTATATCTCCACCACCGTCGATTTTGCCGCCGCGACCACCATGTCGTACAACGTCCCGAATGCCAAAATCTGGGGTTGGGATATGATGGCAAAATACTCGGCCGATCTCTTCAGCCTCGATCTGGCCTACAACCGCACGCGCGGGAAAGACACCGATACGGGCGAGTACATCTCTAGCATTAACCCGGACACCGTCACCAGCAAGCTGGATATCCCGGTGGCGCAAAGCGGGTTCTCCGTCGGCTGGATCGGTACTTTTGTCGATCGCTCAACGCATATCAGCAGCAGCTACAGCAAGCAGCCGGGCTACGCGGTCAACGATTTCTACGTGAGCTACAAAGGCCAGGAGCGGCTCAAAGGCGTGACCACCACGCTGGTGCTGGGCAACGCCTTTGACAAAGCGTACTGGTCACCTCAGGGCATTCCGCAGGACGGTCGTAACGGCAAGATTTTTGTAAGCTATCAGTGGTAATTCCCTTCGGGGCAACTATTCAGAAGGAAGAGACAATGAATCACTACACGCGCTGGCTTGAGCTAAAAGAAGCCAATCCGGGTAAGTACGCGCGCGACGTCGCGGGGTTAATGAACATCAGTGAAGCAGAGTTGACCTCTGCCCGCGTAGGTCACGACGCCTGGCGACTGCGCGGTGAAATCCGCGAGATCCTGGGCGCGCTGGAGGCGGTGGGCGAAACCAAATGTATCTGCCGCAACGAATACGCCGTACACGAGCAGGTCGGGAGATTTACCAACCAGCACCTGAACAGCCACGCCGGGCTGGTGCTGAACCCGCGCGCGCTGGATCTGCGCCTGTTCCTCAACCAGTGGGCGAGCGCGTTTCACATCAGTGAAGCCACCGCCCGCGGCGAGCGGCAGAGCATTCAGTTCTTCGACCACCAGGGCGATGCCCTGCTGAAGGTCTACGCCACGGATAATACCGACGTTTCCGCCTGGGGCGACGTGCTGACCCGCTTTATCTTTGCCGAGAATCCTCCGCTGGCGTTGAAGATGGCCGATGCCCCGGCTCATGCAGAAAACGCAAATGCTGCTCTCGTGGATAGCGAGTGGCGCGCCATGACCGATGTTCATCAGTTCTTCAGCCTGCTCAAGCGCCATAACCTCAGCCGGCAGCAGGCATTTCGCCTGGTGGGTGACGATCTGGCCTGCCGGGTAGAAAATACCGCGCTGGCGCAGCTCCTGGAGACGGCGCGCCGGGACGGTAACGAAATCATGGTCTTCGTCGGCAACCGCGGCTGCGTGCAGATTTTCACCGGCGCGGTGGAAAAGCTGGTGCCGATGAAAGGCTGGCTGAACATCTTTAACCCAACCTTTACCCTGCATCTGCTTGAAGGATCCATTGCGGAAACGTGGGTCACGCGCAAGCCGACGGCTGACGGGCATGTCACCAGCCTGGAGCTGTTTGCCGCCGATGGAACGCAAATCGCCCAGCTGTACGGCCAGCGTACGGAAGGCGAGCCGGAGCAGAGCCAGTGGCGCAGCCAGATTGACGCCTTAACGGCGAAAGGGCTGGCCGCATGAAACGGTGGCTTGCCCTGCTCAGCGCCCTGCCCCTGCTGGCGCTTGCTGCACCGCAGGAGAAAATCGTTACCCTCGGCGGCGACGTCACCGAGATTGTCTACGCCCTCGGCGCGGCGTCCTCGCTGGTGGCCCGCGACAGCACCAGCCAGTGGCCGCAGGCAGCGAATTCGCTGCCTGACGTGGGCTATCTGCGCCAGCTCAATGCGGAAGGGATCTTATCCATGCGCCCCACGCTGGTGCTGGCCAGCGCTCAGGCGCAGCCATCTCTGGCGCTAAAGCAGGTTGAGCAAAGCCACGTCAGGGTAATCGCTGTTCCTGCCAGTAACGACCTGAACGTCATTGACGAAAAGGTGCGGATCGTTGCTGAAGCGACGCACCGCGAGGCCGAGGGGGAGGTCCTGCGCAACACGCTGCGTCAGGCGCTGTCGGCGCTGCCCGCATCCCCGCTCAATAAGCGGGTACTGTTTATTCTCAACCACGGCGGGATGACCGCCATGGCCGCCGGACAACAGACCGGCGCGGATGCTGCCATTCGTGCGGCAGGGCTGAAGAACGCGATGCAGGGATTTACCCGCTATCAGCCGCTGTCTCAGGAAGGCACGATCGCCAGCCGACCCGATCTGGTGGTGATTTCTCAGGACGGTCTCAACGCCCTGGGCGGTGAAGCGAATCTGTGGACGCTGCCCGGCCTGGCGCAAACCCCGGCGGGGCGGAATAAGCAAGTGCTGGCGATTGACGATATGGCGCTGCTGGGCTTCAGCGTGCGAACGCCGGAAGCCATCCAGCAGCTGCGTGCCAAAGCGGAGCAACTGCCCTGATGTCCCGGCGAGCCGCATTGTCATTGTGGATGCTGGCCGCGCTGCTGGTCGTCATGACGCTGACGGCCAGCGGTATTGGCGCGCTGCGTCTGCCGGTCAGCCTGCTGTGGAACGGCACCGACGAGGCGCTGCGTCAAATCTGGCTGACGATCCGCCTGCCTCGCGTGCTGCTGGCGCTGGCGATCGGCGGTTCACTGGCGCTGGCGGGCTGCGTGATGCAGGGGCTGTTTCGAAATCCGCTGGCGGACCCGGGACTGCTCGGCATCAGCAGCGGCGCGGCACTTGCCGTTGCGCTGTGGGTGGTGCTTCCGCTCTCGCTGCCTGCACTGATGATGCTGTACGCCCCGATGCTGGCGGCGTTTCTCGGCGCGCTGGCCGCCACCTTCGTGATTTTCCTGCTTAGCCGCCAGCGTGACGCTTCCCTGTCGCGCCTGCTGCTGGTGGGAATTGCCATTAACGCCCTGTGCGGCGCGGCAGTCGGGGTGCTGTCATGGCTCAGCAATGATGCCCAGCTTCGTCAGCTTTCGCTCTGGGGAATGGGCAGCCTCGGCCAGGCGCAGTGGTCAACGCTGGTGGCCGTCACGTCGTTGATGGTCCCCGCCGCGCTGGTTATCTGGCGTCTGGCTGGCACCCTCAACCTGCTGCAGCTGGGTGACGAAGAGGCGCATTACCTCGGCGTGGAGGTTGCCGCCGTTCAGCGGATCCTGCTGTTGTGCAGCGCCCTGCTGGTAGCTGCCGCCGTTGCGGTCAGCGGCGTGATCGGTTTTGTCGGCCTGGTGGTGCCGCACCTGATGCGCATGTGGCTGGGAACCGACCACCGGGTCGCGATCCCCGGCTCGGTGCTGGCCGGCGCGCTGCTCCTGCTGGTTGCCGATACGCTGGCGCGCAGCCTGGTCGCCCCGGCGGAAATGCCGGTCGGCTTACTGACCAGCCTTCTCGGCGCCCCCTGGTTTCTGTGGCTTATTTTTCATCGCGGAGGTGCGCATGGCTGAACGCTATTGCGCAGAAAACCTTGTTTTTCGCGCCGGGCAGCGCACGCTGATTAACGACGTGTCGCTGACCTTATCTCAGGGCGAGCTGGTGGCACTGATTGGCCCCAACGGCGCCGGGAAATCAACACTGTTGCGGCTGCTGACCGGCTACCTTAAACCTGAGGGCGGACGGTGCAGCCTGGCGGGCACACCGCTTGGGGCCTGGCAGCCGGACAGGCTCTCCCGCTACCGGGCGGTAATGCGCCAGAACACGCAGCTCGGATTTGACTGGCCGGTTGAGGCGGTCGTCGGTATGGGGCGTGCGCCCTGGACCCGCACGCCTGAGGCGTCGGTTATTGAGGAGGTCATGGCCGTCACCGGCTGTTTACCGCTGGCGGGCAGGCAGTTTGCCGCGCTCTCCGGCGGCGAGCAGCAGCGCATCCAGCTCGCCCGCGCGCTGGCTCAGCTCTGGTGCGACGGCGCGCCGCGCGGCTGGCTGTTCCTTGATGAACCCACGTCTGCGCTGGATCTCTATCACCAGCAGCATCTGCTGCGCCTGCTGAACTCCCTGACCCGTCGGGAACATCTGCACGTTTGCGCGGTGCTGCACGACCTTAATCTGGCGGCGCTGTGGGCGGACCGCATCCTGCTTCTGCATGGCGGCAGAATCGTGTCCCAGGGAGAACCGGAAACCGTTTTACAGGCCGATGCGCTGGCCCGCTGGTACGGCGCGCAGGTTATCGTCGGCAGGCATCCGGCTCACGCCGCGCCGCAGGTTTTTCTCGCCCCCTGATTGGGCTGGTAAAAATCTTTCAGGGTTTCCAGCAGGGCATGCGCCGCTTTAGAGAGCTGCGTGTGTCCTGGATGGATCGCTCCAATACACTTTTCAATGGGCGGGTTATCAAGCGGAATACAGACCGCGCCCAGCGCCGTCATCTGCGCCTCGCAGAGCGCCGGGACGGCACTCCCGCCCAGCCCGCTCGCAACCATTCGCCCGACCGTCACCAGCTGATGACTCTCCAGCGCCACGTCCAGCTTCCTGCCGCTTCGCGCCAGCTCCTCCTCCATCATCAGACGTACCGCCGAAGGGCGCTGCAGGGTGATGAAATCCAGCGTCAGCAGCTCCTCCCATGTCAGGCGCTTCTTGCCCGCCAGCGAGGAATCTTTCGGCACTATGGCAACAAACCTGTCGAGCCCCAGCGGGGTGAACAGCAGGTTGTGCGTCGGCGCGGGTTCAAAGGCGATGCCCATCTCGACCCGCCCTTCCCGCACCATCTCGATCACCTGCTCGTTAATAACATCATGCACGGTGACGTTGATCCCGGCATGACGATCGCGAAACGCTTTTAGCACCTCGGGCAGGACATTCGCAGCAAACGACGGCATGGCCGCAACCGAAATTTTACCGCGCTGCAGGGTAAAGCACTGGTGCATCGCCTCTTCGACGTTATCCCAGTCGGCAAGCAGTTGGCGCGCCATCGGCAAAAACGTCTCGCCCTCCTGCGTCAGAGCCACCTTGCGCGTGCTGCGCTGCAGCAGCGGTCCGCCGAGCGCGTCCTCCAGCGCTTTAATCGTCAGGCTCAGGGCCGGCTGGGAAAGATTCAGCCGTTCGCTGGCGTGCGCGAAATTGAGAGTGTGAGCTACCGCTAAAAACGCGCGTAACTGTTTGACACTCATTCTCATTTTTCATCCCGTTAACTAATTGAAAAAATTTAGTTAACAGGAAATTAATAAAAAAACCAAATGAGTGAGTCACAAATTCAAAATTAACAAATGAGTCGCCGCCCCTAATGATACCGGCACGGATAACGGGAGGGATGACTATGGCGGGACTGGATAAGCGCGTCGGCAGCTATGCGCAGGCGCTGGATGGGCTGACGGACGGAATGACCTTGCTGGCGGGCGGCTTCGGCCTGTGCGGTATTCCGGAGAACCTGATTGCAGAGGTCAGACGCCGTCAGGTGAAAGACCTGACGGTGGTATCAAACAACTGCGGCGTTGACGGTTTCGGTCTCGGGCTACTGCTCGAAACGCGGCAGGTTCGCAAAGTGGTGGCCTCTTACGTCGGCGAGAACGCGCTGTTCGAGCGGCAGGTGCTGAGCGGCGAACTGGAGATTGAACTCACGCCTCAGGGCACGCTGGCGGAAAAGGTGCGCGCGGGCGGCGCGGGCATTCCGGCATTTTACACGGCCACCGGCTACGGCACGCCCGTGGCTGCCGGCAAAGACGTGCGCCAGTTTTCGGGGAAGCACTACATCCTTGAAGAGGCCATTACCGGTGATTTCGCGCTCATTAAGGGCTGGAAAGCGGACTGGTACGGCAACGTTGTCTACCGACATACCGCGCAAAATTTTAATCCGCTGATGGCAACGGCGGGCCGGATAACGGTTGTGGAGGTGGAAGAGATTGTTCCACCGGGGGAGCTGCCCCCGTCGGCCATTCATACCCCGGGAATTTACGTCGACAGGCTGATTGTCGGCCAGTTTGAAAAACGCATTGAGCAGCGCACCCTGCGCGCGGAAGGAGCGTGACGATGCTAACCCGTGAACAAATGGCCATGCGCGTCGCCCGCGAGCTGCGCGACGGGTATTACGTCAACCTGGGGATTGGTATCCCTACCCTGGTGGCGAACTACATTCCGGACGGGATGGACGTGATGCTTCAGTCGGAAAACGGGCTGCTGGGGATGGGGGCTTTTCCTGACGAGCGGAGCCTTGACGCCGACATGATCAACGCCGGTAAACAGACCGTGACCGCGCGCACCGGCGCCGCCATTTTCGACTCGGCCCAGTCGTTTGCCATGATCCGCGGCGGTCATGTGGATCTGACCGTGCTGGGCGCGTTTGAAGTAGACGTCGAGGGCAATATCGCCTCGTGGATGATCCCCGGAAAGATGGTGAAGGGCATGGGCGGCGCGATGGATCTCGTGGCCGGGGCGCAGAACATCATTGTGGTGATGACCCACGCGTCAAAAAGCGGTGAGTCAAAGCTGCTGCCGCGCTGCACGCTGCCGCTCACCGGCGCGGGCTGTATCCGTCGGGTCTTAACCGACCTTGCGTTGCTCGAGATCGAGAACGGCGCGTTCATCCTGCGGGAATACGCCCCCGGCGTCAGTATCGACGAAATTGTGGCTAAGACGGCCGGAAAAATGATTGTGGCGGACGACGTTCGCGAGATGCGCTTCAGCTGAGGACTCACGATGAAAGAGGTCATGATTGTCGGGGCAACGCGAACCCCCATTGGCAGTTTTCGCGGATCGCTATCGTCCCTTTCAGCGGTTGAGCTGGGGGCCGTCGCGGTGCGGCACCTGCTGGAGAACGGCGATCTTAGCGAAGAACAGGTAGATGAACTGATTTTCGGACAGGTGCTGACGGCGGGATGCGGGCAAAACCCTGCGCGTCAGACGGCCATCACCGCCGGATTACCCGTCAGCACGCCGGCGGCAACGGTCAACCTGGTGTGCGGCGCGGGCTTAAAAGCGGTGCAGCTCGCCGCGCAGGCGATCCGCTGCGGCGACGCGGACGTGATTATCGCTGGCGGTCAGGAGAGCATGAGCAACGCCCCCTACCTGCTGGACGGCGCGCGTTCAGGGCTGCGTTTTGGCCATACGGGCCTGCAGGACAGCATGATTACCGACGGCCTGTGGGACGCGTTCAACGATTATCACATGGGAATCACCGCTGAAAACGTCGCCCGGGAGAATGCCATTTCCCGCGAGCAGCAGGACGCCTTCGCCGCCCGGTCGCAGCACAAAGCGGCCTTTGCCATCGAAGCGGGTCGGTTTGACGCCGAGATAGCGCCGGTGACGGTGAAGCAGGATAAAAAACCGCCGCTTGTCGTCAGCCGCGACGAACAGCCCCGGCCAGGCACTACCGCTGAGCAGCTTGCGCAGCTGCGCCCCGCCTTTTTGCAGGCGGAAGGCACGGTCACGGCCGGAAATGCGTCGACGCTCAACGACGGTGCCGCCGCGGTGCTGCTGATGAGCGGCGAAAAGGCGCGGGAGAGCGGTTTGCCGATCCTCGGTCGCATCGTGAGCTACGCCGTGACGGGCGTTGATCCGTCGGTAATGGGCATCGGTCCCGTCAGCGCCTGCCGGACGGCGCTGGCGCGGGCGGGCTGGACGCTCGATGAGGTGGACCTCATTGAAGCCAATGAAGCCTTTGCCGCCCAGGCGCTGGCGGTGGGCAAGCAGCTCGGCTGGGATGAGCGCAGGGTGAACGTTAACGGCGGCGCTATCGCCCTGGGTCATCCGATTGGCGCCTCCGGCTGCCGCATCCTGGTGACGCTGCTGTACGAAATGCAGCGCCGTGACGTTAAAAAAGGGCTCGTCACCCTGTGCGTGGGCGGCGGGCAAGGCATTGCTCTGACCGTCGAGCGTTAAGCATCTCGTTGGTACCCGAATAATAATTAAAGTGAGGAGTCGTAATGAGTGTGTTAATTGCCCTGGCGGCGCTGGCGCTGCTGATGCTGGCGGCCTATCGCGGATACAGCGTTATTTTGTTTGCGCCGATTGCGGCGCTCGGCGCCGTGCTGCTGACCGATCCGGGTGCCGTCGGCCCGACGTTTACCGGCCTGTTTATGGAAAAGATGGTCGGCTTTGTTAAGCTCTACTTCCCGGTGTTCCTGCTGGGGGCCGTTTTCGGCAAGCTGATTGAGCTTTCCGGTTTCTCACGCTCCATCGTCGCGGCCGCGATTCAGATCCTCGGTCGTCGCCACGCTATTCCGGTGATTGTCCTGGTGTGCGCGCTGTTAACCTACGGCGGCGTGTCGCTGTTCGTGGTGGCGTTTGCGGTTTACCCTTTTGCCGCGGAGCTGTTCCGCCAGAGCGGCATCCCTAAGCGGCTGATCCCGGCCACCGTGGCGCTGGGGGCGTTTTCGTTTACCATGGACGCTCTGCCCGGCACGCCGCAGATCCAGAATATCATCCCCACCAGCTTCTTTGGCACAAACGCCTGGGCCGCGCCGTGGCTGGGGCTTATCGGCTCTCTGTTTATTATCATCTTTGGCCTGCTCTGGCTGGAACGCCAGCGTCGTAAGGCGTTCAATAACAACGAAGGTTACGGCACGGATCTGAAAAATGAACCCGAGACGCCGGATAACATTAACCTCCCGCATCCGCTGATTGCTATCTCCCCGCTGCTGGTGGTGGGCATACTGAACCTGCTGTTTACCCGCTGGATCCCCGGCTGGTACGGCACGACCCACGAGCTGACTCTGCCAGGCCTGGCGAAACCTATTGTGACCGAGGTGGGCAAGATCACCGCCATCTGGGCCGTCGAGGCGGCGCTGATCTCCGGCATCGTTCTGGTGCTGATTTTTGGCTTTCGCAATATCCGGGGGCGTCTGGCTGAAGGCAGCCGGACCGCGGTGAGCGGTGCCATTCTGGCGGCGATGAATACCGCCTCGGAATACGGTTTCGGCGCGGTGATCGCCGCCCTGCCCGGGTTCCTGGTGTTATCCAAAGCGCTGGCGGCCATCCCCAATCCGCTGCTGAATGAGGCCATCAGCGTGACGGTGCTTGCGGGGATCACCGGCTCGGCGTCCGGCGGGATGAGTATTGCCCTCGCCGCCATGTCCGACTCGTTTATCGCCGCCGCCCACGCCGCCAATATTCCTCTTGAGGTGCTGCACCGCGTGGCCTCTATGGCGAGCGGCGGGATGGATACGCTGCCCCATAACGGCGCGGTGATTACCCTGCTGGCGATTACCGGCCTGAGCCATCGTCAGGCCTACGGCGGCATTTTCGCTATCACCCTCATTAAAAGTCTGGCAGTGCTTTTTGTCATTGCCGTGTTCTATCTGACCGGCATTGTGTAAGGAGAGAAAGATGAGTCTGAACGGTAAGACCGCGCTGGTGACGGGCTCGACCAGCGGCATTGGACTTGGGATTGCCCGCGTGCTGGCGAAGGCCGGGGCGCAGCTGATCCTCAACGGTTTCGGCGACAGCGAATCAGCAAGAGAAGAGATTGCGCAGCTGGGCAAAAAGCCGGGCTATCACGATGCGGACCTGCGTGACGTGCTGCAAATTGAAGCCATGATGCGCTACTCCGAATCGCAGTTTGGCGGCGTGGACATTCTTGTCAACAACGCCGGGATACAGCATGTCGCCCCGGTTGATGCGTTTCCGGTGGAGAAATGGAACGACATTATCGCCATTAATCTCTCCTCGGTATTTCACACCAGCCGGCTGGCGCTGCCCACCATGCGCGAGAAAAACTGGGGGCGCATCATCAATATCGCCTCCGTTCACGGGCTGGTCGCGTCAAAAGAGAAGTCAGCCTACGTGGCCGCCAAGCATGGCGTAGTGGGCTTTACGAAATCGCTGGCGCTGGAAACCGCCCGCACCGGTATTACCGCCAATACCATCTGCCCCGGCTGGGTACTGACGCCGCTGGTGCAACAGCAAATCGACCAGCGTATCGCTGAGGGCGTGCCGCCGGAGCAGGCTCGCGATCGGCTTCTGGCAGAGAAACAGCCTTCGGGCGAGTTTGTCACCCCGGAACAGCTGGGTGAACTGGCGCTGTTTTTGTGCAGCGATGGCGCCGTGAACGTTCGCGGCGCCGCGTGGAATATGGATGGCGGCTGGGTTGCGCAGTAATTTTTGCCGGGTAAGGCGACGCCGCCACCCGGCAAAATCTCTAACTTGAGCAGCTGACCTCCAGCCGCTTGCCCCAGTCGGGCGGGCGGCTGACGTAGTCATCATCCCGGTCGGCAAACGGCGTGCGCAGCGCCACATGCAGGCGGTGTAGCTCATCGTATTCACCCTGCTCAGCCCGCTCAATCGCCCGCTGCGCCAGCCAGTTGCGCAACACCATCGCTGGATTCGTCGCGTTCATCTGCGTCTGGCGAGTGGCGTCATCCACCTGCTCCTGCTGCAGCCGCGCGCGGTAAGTGGCAAACCAGTCGTCAAACGCCTGTCTGTCAATAAACTCGTCGCGCAGCGGCGAGGCCGCACTGTGCTGCTCCGTCTGGCTCAGCATCCGGAAGGTACGGGTATAATCGCTGCCCTCGCGCGCCATGAGGGCAAACAGACCGTTGAGGATGTCGTTATCGCCCCTCTCCTGCGTCATCAGCCCCAGCTTGTTGCGCATCAGCGTGCCGTATTCTCGCAGCAATATGTCCTGATAGCTGTCGAGCGCATCATTGAGGGCATCTACGTCGATGAACGGCGACAGGGTTTGCGCAAGCCGCTGCAGGTTCCACAGGCCAACCGCGGGCTGATTGTCAAAGCTGTAACGTCCCTGGTAGTCGGAGTGGTTGCAGATATAGCCAGGCTGATAATCGTCCAGGAAACCAAACGGACCGTAATCAAAGGTCAGCCCGAGGATCGACATGTTGTCCGTATTCATGACGCCATGCGCAAAGCCCACCGTTTGCCAGCGGGCAATCAGGCTTGCGGTACGGGCAACCACGTCCCTGAACCAGAGAACGTATTTATCCTCTTCGTCCTGCAAATGCGCCCAGTGGTGACGAATGGCAAAGTCAGCCAGCTGGCGAACCTTGTCCGGCTCGCGGCGATAGTAAAAGTGCTCGAAATGGCCAAAGCGCAAATGGCTTTGCGCAATACGCATCAGCATTGCCCCTTTTTCCACCGTTTCGCGCGCTACCGGCGTATCGCTGGTGATAATCGACAGCGCGCGCGTAGTGGGAATCCTCAGGGCATGCATCGCTTCGGACGCCAGGCACTCGCGAATCGTTGAACGCAGCACCGCGCGCCCGTCGCCCATTCGCGAATAGGGAGTAAGGCCTGCGCCTTTCAGGTGCCAGTCAACCGTCTCCCCGTTGGGAAGCCGTTGTTCGCCGAGCAGGATCCCCCTGCCGTCGCCCAGCTGCCCCGCCCAGACGCCAAACTGATGTCCGCTATAGACCTGAGCCAGAGGCTGCATACCGGCGAGAAGCGTTTCACCGCCCCAGACGCCTGCGCCTTCTGAAGGCTGAAACAGCTCAGGCGGAATGGCCAGCTCTTCTGCCAGCAAATCGTTATGCCAGATAAGGCGTGAATTTTGTAACGGTGTTGGTTTGAGTGCGGTGTAAAAGCCAGGCAACTCGTCATGCCAGTGAGCAGTAAAAGACAGGGTCATAAGTCCTCCTGCTTTTAGTGTAGAGGGTTTACCCGGACTTAAACACGGGCGAAAGCAAGGGTTATCGCTGCTGAACCAGCGATGTAACGTGCTCCGCAGAGACGGCTGGCCAGAGTGCGCCCTGCATGGCGCCAAAATTGAAGGCCAAAACGCGTTGCAACAGGCCGTGGTCGTCAATGCCTGAGACAATCACTGACTGGCAGTGCGGTGTGATTTGCCAGAGGATGGCGCGCATAAAAGGCTCAAAAGAGAGCTCCGGGGCACGCTGCTGAATGAAGCCTTTGTCGAGAATAACCCGTTTAAATAATCCATCATAGACCGCTTTGAGCGATGCGGCGCCTGCGCCAAAGTTTGCCAGGACCAACGGGAAATGGATTGCCATTCTCGCCAGCTGCAGATCGTCCTTTCCGTTATTTAAACCTGGATAATTCTCATTAACAGTAAACTCAAGAAACGGGTAACGTTCAAGGATTGAAACAGCGTTTCCATTACTTAATAAAAATTCAACTATTGCAGGTGTAATATTGATCCATGCAATTAACTGATGCTGAATAAAAAACAGTTTACAGGTATCAAGCAATTGCAATTTTTCGTTAAACAGCACTAACTCTTCAGCTGCTGAAAGCCGAGGGATAACAAGCTCAGTGGGGATCCGCACATCGCTGCCGACGCCAGTAAAGTTAACCAGAACCTCTAAACCTTTAAGCTCCCCTGCGCTATTACGAGCAGGCAGAAGCAGCAGTTCAGACTGGTAAGCATTATCTAGCGTAATAATCATTGCACTCGCTCCACATTAAAGATGAGAGAGGACATCCTGGAGCAATTGCCGACACAATTCCACTGTCTTGATTTTAATAAGATTAATTTCATTAGTTCCGTATTTATTTTCAGATTTATCCCTGAATCTAAATTAATTTTATCCTGGTTGTCGAATAATAGCCAGTTTTAGATAAAACAGACACATGCAGGATTCGCTAATTTTAGATAAATTTAACTTTAAGCATCTTATTTGAGAAAAAACGGCATGATTTATTAGATACCATGCCGTCATAAGAGAAGTGTCTGACAAAGACTATATACGTCGAGCCTGCCAGAAATTTTTACGCCAGTAAACATTATCAAGAGAAGAGCGCATCACACCGCGGCTTGTCGAGGCGTGAATGAACTGATTGTCTGTATCATATATCCCCACATGAAGACCGCTTTCACCCGATCCGGTTTTGAAGAAAACCAGGTCCCCGGGCAGAAGATCGTCTTTATCAATTTCAGTGCCTATTTCTGCCTGTTTGCGCGTTTCGCGCGGAAGCTGTAAATCAAACTTATCGCGAAACGTCATCAGCACGAAGCCGGAGCAATCCACGCCGCCGCGGCTCATTCCGCCGTAGCGATAAGGCGTGCCGCGCCAGTTGCTCAGCTGATCGTTAAGGCTGGCAATGACGGTGATCGAATCTGAAAGCCGTGGGTTAGGCGGCGGCGCACGATGGCTACTGCATCCCGCAAGAAAAAGTGTGGCCATCAGGAGAAACCAGAATCGCATTTTCAGACGAATCCTCTGCTTTTTTTTGTTCTTTTCGTAATTTAGCGTGCAATTGTGCTAAGAGGCAAGAAACGGTTACTTCTGCCCGGTAGAAATCAGCATCTTATGTCCCTCTATATCAAGCCTGCGGAACGACATGTTGTACGCGCGGGCAAGATGGGGCGGCGTAAGCACCCGATCCCGCGCGCCGCTGGCTATCATCTTTCCCTGCGACAGCAGCCACACCCGCTGGGCATGACGCAGGGTGTGGTTGAGGTCATGACTACTCATCACCACGGCGATACCTTTTCGGCTCAGGGTGCTTAACAGCGTATCCAGTGCCGCCTGCTGCGCCACGTCCAGACCGCTCATGGGTTCATCGAGGAGCAGCATTCGCCCGTGAGGATTACCTGCCGGGTGGATCTGAAGAATGACCGCCGCCAGACGTACCCGTTGCCACTCTCCGCCGGAAAGCTGGCTGGCGTGCCGGGACAGTTTATCTTCCAGCCCCAGGGCCGCGGCAACGTCCGTCAGCAGTGCCGTCTGTTGTTTGTCGTGCAAATGCAGCATCAGATAGTGCCAGACCGGCATCGCAAAGGGCGGCACCTGCTGCTGCACGAGGTAGCTGCGCCGATGTGCCAGCGAGACCGGCGACCAGTCGGCAAGCTTATGCTCCAGCAGCGTTATCTGCCCTTCTCCGTCGGTCATGCCTGCCATCCGTGCCAGCAGCGTGCTCTTCCCTGCACCGTTTGGCCCGACAAGATGCAGGATTTCTCCCGCATTGATGGTACCGGTTATCGGCTCCAGACGTCCCCTCTCGGCGACGTCCGTGAGCTGCATCAGCAACGACATTATTTCGCCAGCGCCAGCTTGATCGATTCCATGACGATCGGATCCTCAGGGGTCATATCTGGCGAAAAACGCTGAACGACCTGGCCGTCGCGGCCAATCAGGAATTTTTCAAAATTCCACAGGATATCGTCCGGGTAAAGCGGCGCGCGGCCTTTGCTGGCCATGCGTTCATAAAAACCGCTTCCTTCAGGCGCAACGGCCTTCGGCGCGGCAGCGATCAGCTTCGCATACAGCGGATGGCGGTCTTCGCCGTTGACATCGATTTTGCTGAACATCGGGAACGTCACGCCATAGGTGGTGCTGCAGAAGGTTTTAATCTCCTCTTCGCTGCCCGGCTCCTGCCCCAGGAACTGATTGCACGGGAAGCCCAGCACGGTGAAACCGTCTTTCTCCCAGGCCTTCTGAATGTTTTCCAGCTGCTCATACTGCGGCGTCAGGCCACATTTCGATGCCACGTTGACGATAAGCAGCACGTTGCCTTTGTAGCCTTCCAGCGTGGTGTTATCGCCATCAATGGTGGTCACTTCAGTATTCAGGATGTCTGACTGCATAGCATTCCCTCAGGTTGTCTTACGGCTTGTTGATTTAACGTCCAGCTTTTAATAGTAGCCAGATAAATACCGGCGCGCCCAGCGTAGCGGTCACCACGCCAATCGGCAGCTCTGCGGCCGTCAGGGCAAGCCGGGCGATGATATCGGCCACCAGCAGCGTGACGGCCCCGGCAACCGCCGCGGCCGGAAGCAGGGTCCGATGGTCCGTGAGGCCACACAGGCGCAGCATATGCGGAATAACCAGCCCGATAAAACCGATCGCGCCCGCCAGAGCCACGCTGACGCCGACCAGCCAGCCAATGGCTATTACCAGCACATTACGCCAGAACCCAATCGGCATGCCGAGCTGGCGGGCAGAGGTTTCACCCAGCGCGAGCATATTCAGCGGCTGCGCCTGCAGGGCAGCCCACACGATAACCGGTACCAGCAGCGCCATCAGCCAGCCCTGGTGCCAGTCAACGCCTCCAAAGCCGCCCATCATCCAGTACATCAGCTGACGCAGGTCAAAGGATGTTGAGAAGTAGACCGCCCAGGTCATCAGCGCGCTGCAGATTATCCCCAGCGCCACGCCGGCAAGCAGCAGACGGCTGGTCGATAAGTGCCGTCTGGCGAAACGAAGAAGGAGCGCGGTGATTAGCAGCGCGCCGAGGATAGCGCTCAGGCTAATACTCCATCCGGAGAGTTCTCCTCCGCCGAGCATTACCGCCGCAATCAGGCCTACGCCTGCGCCGTTTGACACGCCGAGCAGCCCGGGCTCCGCCAGAGGGTTATCAAACAACGCCTGCATTATGGTACCGCACAGCGCCAGCGCGGCGCCGACCAGAACCACCGCGACGGTGCGCGGCATGCGAATTTGCCAGACGAAGAGCTGCCCGTCCGGCCCCCACCAGCTTTCAGGCCCGATCCATCTGTCGCCCGCGCAGAGGCTCACGCCTGCGGCGACAATGAGCAACAGCACCAGCAAAAACAGGCGACGCTTATCGGAACGGTGCTGGCGATGGGCATAATCAAGCATGTGTACGGTTTTAGTAGCGTGAGATGTAATTGATTTTACGGCGGGTTTGCCGGAGAGCGCAAAGAAAAAAGGCCGCGCAGGCGGCCTTTTTAGTTAGTTCATATTACTCTGCTTTGGGCGTTGCGTTTTCGACACGGCTTTTTAACTTCTGGCCGGGTCTGAAGGTCACCACGCGGCGGGCTGTAATGGGAATATCTTCCCCCGTCTTCGGGTTGCGGCCCGGACGTTGGTTTTTGTCTCGCAAATCAAAATTGCCAAAACCGGAGAGTTTTACCTGCTCACCATTTTCCAGAGCACGACGGATCTCTTCGAAAAACAGCTCTACCAGCTCTTTGGCATCCCGTTTGCTAAGCCCAAGCTTATCAAACAGATATTCTGACATTTCAGCTTTTGTAAGCGCCATAGGTTCAATCCCTCAATGATGCCTGGAATCGCTCTTTTAATGCCTCTACACATTTGGCGACGGTAGCGGCAATCTCCTCTTCTTCGAGTGTACGGCTGGTATCCTGAAGGATAAGGCTAATAGCGAGGCTCTTGAAACCTTCTGCTACGCCCTTGCCGCGGTACACGTCAAATAAGTTTACGCCAACTACCTGATTTACGCCAACTTTCTTACATTCGGCCAAAATATCTGCTGCAGGCACATTTTCCGCGACCACAACCGCGATATCACGGCGGTTTGCCGGGAAGCGGGAGACGTCCTGAGCCTGAGGAATAACGCGGTCAGCCACCGGGCTCCATTCCAGCTCGAACACGATGGTACGGCCGTTCAGGTCCAGCTTACGCTCCAGCTCAGGGTGAACAACCCCAATAAAACCAACGCGTTTACCGTCTAAATAGATGGCTGCGCTCTGGCCCGGATGCAGGGCCGGAATGGCTTCTGCGCGGAATTCAATTTCAGATAATTTACCGGTCAGATCCAGAATCGCTTCCAGATCGCCCTTCATATCGTAGAAATCAACCGTGCCTTTTGCCAGGTCCCAGTGCTCTTCATAGCGGTTGCCGCTGATGGCACCAGCCAGCATGAGATCCTGACGGATGCCTAAATTTGCCTGATTATCCGGTACAAAGCGCAAACCGCTTTCGAAAATTCGCACGCGGTTTTGCTGGCGATTCTGGTTATAAACGACAGTGCCCAGCAGGCCCGTCCACAGAGAAAGACGCATCGCGGACATTTCGCTGGAGATTGGGCTTGGCAGGATCAGCGCCTCCTGACCCGGGTGGATCAGCTGCTGCAGCTTTGGATCAACGAAGCTGTAGGTGATCACTTCCTGGTAGCCTTTGTCGTTCAGCATGGTTTTCACACGCTTCAGGGACAGGTCGGCTTCACGGTGGGTGCCCATTACAAGACCCGCCTGGACAGGCTCGTCAGGGATGTTGTTGTAGCCGTAAACGCGGGCCACTTCTTCCACCAGATCTTCTTCAATTTCCATGTCGAAACGCCATGATGGCGCAACGGCTTTCCACTCGTCCTGCCCTTCGGTTACTTCACAGCCCAGACGTTTCAGGATGTCAGTTACCTGCGCATCGGCAACGTGATGGCCAATCAGGCGATCCAGCTTGCTGCGGCGCAGGGTGATGGTCGCACGCTTCGGCAGCGTTGCTTCGTTGGTGACGTCAATAACCGGGCCCGCTTCACCGCCGCAGATGTCGATCAGCAAGCGGGTCGCACGTTCCATCGCTTTATACTGCAGAGCAGGGTCAACGCCGCGCTCGTAGCGGTGAGAGGCATCGGTATGCAGGCCGTGACGGCGTGCGCGACCGGTGATGGAGAGCGGGCTGAAGAACGCGCATTCCAGCAGGACGTTTTGCGTCTCGTCGTTGACGCCTGAGTGCTCGCCACCGAAGATACCGCCCATTGCCAGCGCTTTGCTGTGGTCAGCAATCACCAGGGTGTCGGCGTTCAGTTTCGCTTCGCTGCCGTCCAGCAGCACCAGGGTTTCGCCCTCTTTCGCCATGCGCACAACGATGCCGCCGTCGATACGGTCTTTATCGAACGCGTGCATTGGCTGGCCCAGCTCCAGCAGAACGTAGTTGGTCACGTCGACCACTGCGTCGATAGAGCGAATACCGCAGCGGCGCAGCTTCTCTTTCATCCACAGCGGAGTTGGCGCTTTCACGTTGATGCCTTTCACCACGCGACCGAGGTAGCGCGGGCAAGCATCCGCAGCGTCAACCTGAATAGGCAGCACGTCATTAATGGTCGCTTCAACCGGCGCGATTTCCGGCGCGTTCAGTTCGGTCTGGTTGAGCACGGCCACGTCGCGCGCCACGCCGATGATACCTAAGCAGTCGGCACGGTTTGGCGTGACGCTGATTTCAATGGTATTGTCGTCAAGCTTCAGGTATTCACGGATATCGGTGCCGATTGGCGCATCCAGCGGCAGCTCAATGATACCGTTGTGGTCGTCGGAAATGCCCAGCTCGGAGAAGGAGCACAGCATGCCTTCAGACGGCTCGCCGCGCAGCTTAGCCGCTTTAATTTTGAAATCGCCCGGCAGCACTGCACCGACGGTCGCCACGGCCACCTTCAGGCCCTGACGGCAGTTTGGCGCACCGCAGACGATATCCAGCAGACGGTCACCGCCCACGTTTACTTTTGTTACGCGCAGTTTGTCAGCGTTAGGGTGCTGACCGCATTCGACTACTTCGCCGACAACCACGCCCTTGAAGGCTCCGGAAACCGGCTCAACACCGTCCACTTCCAGACCCGCCATGGTGATCTGGTTAGAAAGCGCGTCGCTGTCCAGCGTGGTGTTCACCCACTCGCGTAACCACAGTTCACTGAATTTCATTGTTCTGTCCTGCCCTTATTTAAACTGTTTGAGGAAACGCAGATCGTTTTCGAAGAATGCACGTAAGTCGGTCACGCCGTAGCGCAGCATAGTCAGACGCTCCATGCCCATGCCGAAGGCAAAGCCGGAGTAAACTTCTGGATCGATACCCACGTTGCGCAGCACGTTTGGATGCACCATGCCGCAGCCCAGCACTTCCAGCCATTTGCCGTTTTTACCCATCACGTCAACTTCCGCAGACGGTTCGGTGAACGGGAAGTAGGATGGGCGGAAACGAACCTGCAGATCTTCCTCAAAGAAGTTGTTCAGGAAATCGTGCAGCGTGCCCTTCAGGTTGGTGAAGCTAATGTTTTTATCAACAATCAGACCTTCCATCTGGTGGAACATTGGAGTGTGGGTCTGATCGTAGTCGTTACGATAGACGCGGCCCGGCGCGATAATGCGGATTGGCGGCTCCTGATCCTTCATGGTACGGATCTGAACGCCGGAGGTCTGAGTACGCAGCAGACGCGTAGCGTCGAACCAGAAAGTGTCGTGGTCAGCGCGTGCCGGATGATGGCCAGGAATGTTCAGGGCGTCGAAGTTGTGGTAATCATCTTCGATTTCCGGGCCAGTCGCCACGGTAAAGCCGAGCTCACCGAAGAAACTTTCAATGCGATCGATGGTGCGGGTAACCGGATGCAGACCACCGTTTTCGATACGGCGACCCGGCAGAGAAACGTCGATCGTCTCTGCGGCCAGACGCGCATTCAGCACCGCGCTTTCCAGCTCGGCTTTGCGCGCGTTCAGCGCCTGCTGTACCTGCTCTTTGGCTTCGTTAATCACCGCACCCGCTGCCGGGCGTTCTTCTGCCGGCAGCTCACGCAGGGTTGTCATCTGAAGGGTCAGGTGCCCTTTCTTCCCAAGATATTCGACGCGGACATTGTCTAACGCGGCAACATCTGAGGCCTGATTAATGGCGGCTGTTGCACTGGCAACCAGCTCTGCGAGATGTGACATGATTTTCCTCATTATGTCGGTGCAGACACCGATTTGGTGGAGTTATTCTCTCAAATTCAGGCACAAAAAAAGCCTCCATCGGGAGGCTTATCTGGCGCTGTTTTTCGTTTCATCTTTCACGCGCTAGCCTCCTGAAATCAGGTGCTAAAGTAAAAGAAGAAGCGGAAAATAGCAGCATTCATGCTTGCGTTACCTTGTCTGGTAAAAACCGTTAAGACCTTATTGAAAAGCCTGGACGGATAAATGTCAATCTTCTGATGGTGTTAAATGAAAAGAGGGAGCAAAGCCCCCTCTTTCAACTGGCTTATGCCAGCGCTGCTTTCGCTTTTTCGACCAGAGCGGTGAACGCTACTTTGTCGAATACTGCGATGTCAGCCAGGATCTTACGGTCGATTTCAACAGAGGCTTTTTTCAGGCCGTTGATGAATTTGCTGTAAGAAATACCGTTCTGACGTGCTGCTGCGTTGATACGCGCAATCCACAGTTGACGGAACTGACGCTTACGCTGACGACGGTCACGGTAAGCGTACTGACCTGCTTTGATAACAGCCTGGAAGGCAACGCGGTAAACGCGTGAACGCGCACCGTAGTAGCCTTTAGCTTGTTTCAAAATTTTCTTGTGACGTGCACGTGCAATTACACCACGTTTTACGCGAGCCATATGTGCTCTCCTGTATCTATATTCTTAGTAAAAAAATTAAACGTTAACGGCTTATGCGTACGGCAGGCACGCGATAACCAGACCCAGATCGCCTTTAGAAACGAGGCCTTTTGGACGCAGGTGACGTTTACGCTTAGTAGATTTTTTGGTCAGAATATGACGCAGGTTTGCGTGCTTACGCTTAAATCCACCACCACCGGTTTTTTTGAAGCGCTTAGCAGCACCGCGTACGGTCTTAATTTTTGGCATCTTAATAACTTCCACTTCGCATTGTTAAATAAACGAAACATAGGCGAACAAAACCTATGAAACCCGAAGGCTCCACAGGTTTTGCTGCTTGAAGGCCTTACTGTTTCTTCTTAGGAGCGAGCACCATGATCATCTGGCGGCCTTCGATCTTCGTAGGGAAGGATTCGACTACTGCCAGTTCACTCAGATCGTCACGGACGCGGTTAAGCACTTCCATACCAATCTGTTGGTGGGCCATCTCACGACCGCGGAAACGCAGTGTGATCTTGGCCTTATCGCCATCTTCCAGAAAGCGAATCAGGCTGCGGAGTTTTACCTGATAATCGCCATCGTCGGTACCAGGACGGAATTTGATTTCCTTAACCTGGATAACTTTTTGCTTTTTCTTCTGTTCCTTAGAAGACTTACTCTTTTCATAAAGGAACTTGCCGTAGTCCATGATACGACAAACTGGCGGTTCGGCGTTAGGGCTGATTTCAACTAAATCTACTCCAGCTTCTTCAGCTTTTTCGATCGCTTCTCTCAGACTCACAATCCCCAGTGGTTCACCTTCAAGATCTGTTAAGCGAACTTCCTGGGCGCGAATCTCGCCATTGATACGATTCGGACGTGCCGTTTGAACTCGTTTTCCGCCTTTAATACCTTATTCCTCCAGTTGTTGAAGACTGCGGCTGCGAATCTCTTGTTGCAGCTTCTCAATCACTTCACTTACGTCCAGGCTGCCCAGGTCTTTACCACGGCGGGTGCGAACGGCAACTTTGCCTGCTTCCACCTCTTTATCACCACAGACCAACATATACGGGACACGACGTAAAGTGTGCTCGCGGATTTTAAAGCCAATCTTCTCATTTCTCAAGTCTGCTTTTACGCGAATGCCCGCATTTTGTAGTTTCTGCGTCAATTCTTTAACGTAATCCGCCTGAGAATCGGTAATGTTCATCACCACGACCTGCACTGGCGCAAGCCAGGTTGGGAAGAAGCCTGCGAACTCTTCGGTCAGGATGCCGATGAAGCGCTCCAGAGAACCGAGAATTGCACGGTGAATCATTACCGGTACCTGACGCTCGTTGTCTTCGCCAACATAAGAGGCGCTTAAACGCTGCGGCAGGGAGAAGTCCAGCTGTACAGTACCGCACTGCCATGCGCGATCGAGGCAGTCATACAGGGTAAATTCAATTTTCGGACCGTAGAATGCGCCCTCGCCCAGCTGGTATTCGAACGGAATGCCGTTCTCTTCCAGCGCCACGGCGAGATCCGCTTCTGCGCGATCCCATGTCTCATCGCTACCGATACGTTTTTCCGGACGCGTTGAGAGTTTGACGACGATCTTCTCGAAGCCAAAGGTGCTGTACATATCGTAGACCATACGAATACAGGCGTTAACTTCGTCACGGACCTGATCTTCAGTACAGAAGATATGCGCGTCATCCTGAGTAAAGCCACGAACACGCATCAGACCGTGCAGCGCACCTGATGGCTCGTTACGGTGGCAGCTACCGAACTCCGCCATACGCAGCGGCAGGTCGCGGTAGGACTTCAGACCCTGGTTAAAGATCTGAACGTGGCCCGGGCAGTTCATTGGCTTGATGCAGTATTCACGGTTCTCAGACGAGGTGGTGAACATCGCATCTTTGTAGTTGTCCCAGTGGCCGGTTTTTTCCCACAGCACACGGTCCATCATGAACGGGCCTTTCACTTCCTGATACTGGTACTCTTTCAGCTTGGAGCGTACGAAAGTTTCCAGTTCACGGAAGATAGTCCAGCCGTCGTTATGCCAGAACACCATACCCGGCGCTTCTTCCTGCATGTGGTACAGGTCAAGCTGCTTACCGATTTTACGGTGGTCACGCTTCGCCGCTTCTTCCAGGCGTAGCAGGTATGCGTTCAGGGCTTTTTTATCGGCCCACGCGGTACCATAGATACGCTGCAACATCTTGTTGTTGCTGTCGCCACGCCAGTAGGCGCCCGCGATCTTCATCAGCTTGAAGTGATGACAGAAGCGCATGTTCGGCACGTGCGGTCCACGGCACATGTCGACGTATTCTTCGTGATGGTACAAGCCAGGCTTGTCATCATGCGAAATGTTTTCGTCAAGAATAGAGACTTTGTAGCTCTCGCCGCGCTTAACGAAGGTTTCACGCGCTTCGTGCCAGCTGACTTTCTTCTTGATGACGTCATAGTTCGTTTCGGCGAGCTCGTGCATGCGTTTTTCGAGCGCGTCGATATCTTCCTGAGTCAGGGTGTGGTCAAGGTCTACGTCGTAGTAGAAACCATTGTCGATAACCGGACCGATCGCCATTTTGGTGTTTGGCCACAGCTGTTTGATGGCATGGCCTAACAGGTGCGCGCAGGAGTGACGAATGATCTCCAGACCTTCTTCGTCTTTCGCAGTGATGATTGCAAGCGTCGCATCGTTTTCGATCAGATCGGAAGCATCCACCAGCTCACCGTTAACGCGGCCAGCAATAGTCGCTTTCGCGAGACCAGGACCAATGTCCAGGGCAACATCCATTGGGCTAACAGCACGGTCGAAATGGCGTTGGCTGCCATCAGGAAGAGTAATTACAGGCATTTTATATCCTTATTTGCAGTGATGCCCCACACATAAGAGCATATACAAAGAAAATAATCGTGATTTGACAATAGATTACGACACCATCTGACCAACAATCGTCAAATTGGTTCGTCATCATTCACCAGCCGAATTCAGATTAATGTGGATTTACGGCAAGCGACGTAATGTTAACACTAACGGAAAGGAGATTGCACCCTCTGCGGCCAGATTGATGGGCTGGCGCTTTCGCACGAATTTGCAGGTTGCTTCTCCCCTGCGCTCGCATTTCGAAGATGCTGGGCTACTCTTGAACAGGTCTTTAAACCCAAAGGTGCATACCATGAACGTATCCAGTAGAACGGTTGTGATATTGAACATCCTTTCCGCCACAGGTTTATTGTTGATTCTCGCCGAACGATTCCACTGGTTCTGAGCCGAACCCTGCCCTGGCATAACCCAATCGTTCCTGAGAAGGGGCATATTTCGGCCCTGTTTGGTAGACTGTGGGTATCAACCAACAAGGATTAGGTTATGCCAACTAAACGATTTGCCGTAAAACACTGGAAAATGGTGCTGGTGCTGATTGCCATCTGCGGCGCAATGCTGCTACTCCGTTGGGCGGCAATGATTTGGGGCTAGAGGCGAAGACAAGTCATCAGAAGGGACGTCAAAAGACCGCAGACAATAAACGGGCCGACATCATCATCGGCCCGCTTGTATTACATTCTATAACCCAGTGAAACCGTGGTTCTGCGGTCGGTATGATCCGGCGCAGATTCTGGTGGTGAAGAGTTCCAGGTCACATTGTAGGCGACTTTCAGGCCAAAGTGTTCGTTGATAGCCACGTTCAGCGCCGTCTCAGAGTTCAGCGTCGTGTCGTCGGCACCAAATACAGAAACACCCTGGGTAAATTTGGTGTTGTCAGTCATCTGCCAGGCATAGGTACCGGAAGCGTAACCGAGCGGTTGGGTTTTGGTATCGCCATTGGTGTACTCGTCATAACGCACACCAGGACCGAATTCAAAACGGAGGCTGTGTACCGGACCGTTCAGGAACTGGCGACCATAACCGGCGGTGAACACATCGCGCTGGCGATAACCGTTGTAACGGTCAGTTAACCAGCTTGCCTGTCCAAACAGGTAGTCATAGTCGGTCATGTTGTAACGGCTACGTCCGCCTACCGCATACTTCTCGGAAGAACGTTCGTCATTAGCGGAAGTGTTGCTGGCATTACCCCACAGAGACCAGGCGGTGGTGTTACCGTACCAAGTGAGCGTACTGTCCGCCGTCAGAGAAGAGCTTTTGGTGTTACCGGATTGTGCCAGGTACCCAGCGTTCAGGTTACCTTCAAACGGTTTTTTCGCGGTGGAGGGATCGTCCATGACAGTAAAAACGGTATCATCGGCGGTCGCGTTCATAGCCGCAAACACGCCACCCGCCAGCATCAGTGCAGCGGGCACTGTCTTTAAAAGCTTCATTTTATTAAGGAGTCCGTACAACAAAAAAAGAGACCACACGGTCCCGGAATCTTTCTTGAGGATCAATGACAAGGCGTCCAGAGAAAGGTAACAAATTATAAAAAGCCGCAAATAACATAGCAATGTTTTCTTATTTCATTTTTTGAATAAGAACGATCTCAAAAAGCGTTTTATTTTATATATCCCCCGCCTCACTTTTTGTCAGTATTCATATTTAAAATCATACTGTTATTTAGATTGCCTTCCTGAAAAATGGTGCCAGACTAATAAGAACCCATGCTAAAAGGAGGTAATGATGGTTTCTATCTATACTCTGACGCTCTCCCCTTCCCTGGATTCCGCCACCCTGACGCCGCAGATTTACCCGGAAGGTAAATTGCGCTGTAGCGCCCCGGTCTTTGAGCCCGGCGGCGGCGGGATCAACGTGGCGCGCGCCATTACACACCTCGGCGGCAAAGCCACGGCAATTTTCCCCGCAGGCGGTGCCACCGGTGAACACCTGGTCTCTCTGCTGGCCGATGAACAGGTGGCCGTTGAAACCGTTGAGGCCAAAGACTGGACGCGGCAAAACCTGCATGTCCACGTAGAATCAAGCGGCGAGCAGTACCGTTTTGTCATGCCGGGCGCGAAACTCAGCGATGACGAGTTTCGTCAGCTTGAAGAGAAAGTGCTGACGATAGAAAGCGGCGCGCTGCTGGTGATAAGCGGCAGCCTGCCGCCCGGCGTAAGCACGGAAAAATTAACGGCGCTGATTCAGGCCGCGCAGCAGCGCGGCATCCGCTGCATTGTCGACAGCAGCGGCGAGGCCCTGCAGGCGGCTCTGGTGCCGGGCAATCTTGAGCTGGTCAAACCCAACCAGAAAGAGTTAAGCGCGCTGGTCAACCGCGAACTGACGCAGCCTGATGATGTGCGCACCGCCGCGCAGGAACTGGTGCGCAGCGGAAAAGCGCGGCGCGTAGTCGTCTCCCTTGGCCCTCAGGGGGCGCTGGCAGTCGATGAATCGTCGTCCGTTCAGGTTGTCCCACCGCCGATGAAGAGCCAAAGCACGGTTGGCGCGGGCGATAGTATGGTGGGTGCGATGACGCTAAAACTGGCGCAGGGTGCGTCTCTGCTCGAAATGACACGCTACGGCGTGGTGGCGGGTAGCGCCGCCACCATCAACCAGGGCACGCGTCTCTGTTCGCTTGCCGATACGCAAAAAATCGTCGATTACCTGTCCCGCAATTAACGCCTTATCCCCTTCGTCTTTACGGAGGGGAATGTCATCCCCGAGTCGCCAAACGCAAACTATCGACTATGCTAAGAAAACTTCCATGATAACAATGAGGTGAATTATGAGCAGTGGTGACATCACCCGCTACGTCGTGACCATCAACCTTCATGAAGCATCGCTGACCGAGCTGAATGAGCTCAACAACGCCTTCACCCGGGCTAATTTTCTCCTCACGCTCACGGATGACGCGGGCAATGTTCATGATTTAGGCACCCTGACATTTGGCCTGATCAGTCCCCTGAGCCAGGAAGAGGTTCATGCGCTGAGCGCCAGTCTGGTGGAAAGCGTGACCGACAAGCCAGCCGAGATTGACGTGGAAACCTGGGAAAGCTGGCATAAAAATGAACAATAAGTGCCCTGCATGAATTTAAACCGCTCAGGTGTGCGTTAGTTCGTATTTTTTTACCGCAATTATGCGCTAACTTTATGATCTGGCAGACAACATGGGAGAGACAACATGTGGCAGGCTATCAGTCATCTTTTAAGTGAGCAACTTGGTGAAGGTGAAATTGAACTGCGTAACGAACTGCCAGGCGGTGAGATCCACGCCGCGTGGCATTTACGCTACGCAGGGCGCGATCTTTTCGTTAAGTGCGATGAGCGAGAGCTGCTTCCGATATTCACCGCCGAAGCCGACCAGCTGGAGCTGTTGTCGCGCAGTAAAACGGTCACGGTCCCGCAGGTTCTGGCCGTGGGGAGTGACCGCGACTACAGCTTCGTGGTGATGGAATATCTCCCCGCCCGCCCGCTGGATGCCCATAATGCGTTCATCCTTGGCCAACAGCTCGCGCGCCTGCATCAATGGAGCGACCAGCCGCAGTTTGGTCTCGACTTTGACAACGATCTCTCCACCACGCCACAGCCTAATGCCTGGCAGCGTCGCTGGTCGACATTTTTTGCCGAGCAGCGCATTGGCTGGCAGCTTGAGCTGGCCGCCGAGAAAGGGCTGGAATTTGGCAATATTGACGCCATCGTCGAGCACGTTCAACAGCGTCTGGCATCCCACCAGCCTCAGGCGTCTTTGCTTCACGGCGATTTGTGGTCCAATAACTGTGCCCTGGGTCCCAACGGCCCGTACATCTTTGACCCGGCCTGCTACTGGGGTGACAGAGAGTGCGATCTTGCCATGCTGCCGCTTCACCCTGAACAGCCGCCGCAAATATACGACGGATACCAGTCTGTTTCCCCTCTGCCGCCCGGTTTCCTCGACCGCCAGCCGGTGTATCAGCTATATACGCTGATGAACCGTGCCATTCTTTTTGGCGGTGAACACCTCGTTAATGCGCAGCGCGCGCTCGAACGCATGCTTGCCGCCTGAGAAGAGAAAGGGTGGCTTCGCCGCCACCCTTATCGATTACAGAAAACCGAGCAGTGAAAAGAAGAAGTATCCCGCCACAATGATGAGCACGGGAAGAACGTAAAGCGGAAATATCTGCAGGAAAAAGGTATGACGCGGAACAACAATGCGTGATTCAATCTGCTCCCGAGTCATTCCTTCTGGGCCTTTGGCCTGCTCCAGAATCAACTGATCTTCCACGCCTTCGCGTAAGAAGCGCGTCTGACGACTCATTCTCGCGCCAGAGGCCTGCAATGCCAGCGCGACAAAGATCAGGGCGTATATCACCCAAAAGCCGATATTCAACTGATGCTGAAAATCCGGGGTGGGTGAGTTAAACCAGAAGACATTCAAAAATGGCGTATTAAAACGCATCATTTCAATCATGACATGAGCAAAATCAAGCATTACCGCATTGATACCCGGCTGTTTTTCGCTGTGATCGTACATAAATTTGAGCACGGAAATCAGCGTAGAAATGACGGCAGGAATAAAAATCACCCAGCCAGCAATACGTTTTAAGACCGCAATGCGTCCAGCTTGTTGATACGTCATCAGTTCCTCTTCATAAAGACGCGTTATTTGTGCCTAAGTCTACCTGCTGGTCATCAATTTCGCCCGCTCTTTAAAAGCAATATGCTAAATTGCAGATTGTGCTTAGCACGTATCGTCTGTCGAACACCCTGGATAAGGAGACGTTGTGATGTCGACACCGCGCCAAATTCTTGCCGCAATTTTTGACATGGATGGATTACTGATCGATTCCGAACCGCTTTGGGATCGCGCCGAACTGGACGTTATGGCCAGCCTGGGCGTGGATATCAGCCGCCGTAATGAACTTCCCGATACGCTGGGGCTGCGCATCGATATGGTGGTTGACCTGTGGTTTGCCCAACAGCCGTGGGTTGGACCCGGTCGCGATGAAGTGACCGCGCGCATAATCAGCCGCGCCATTTCGCTGGTGGAAGAGAACAGGCCGCTGCTGCCCGGCGTACGTGAGGCCGTCGCGCTGTGTAAAGCCCAGGGGCTGAAGGTTGGCCTGGCTTCCGCTTCACCGCTGCACATGCTGGAAAAAGTGCTGACGATGTTTGAACTGCGCGACAGCTTCGACGCGCTGGCGTCCGCTGAGAAATTGCCTTACAGCAAGCCGCACCCGCAGGTCTATCTGGACTGCGCCGCTAAGCTCGGCCTGGATCCCCTCAACTGCGTAGCGCTGGAAGATTCCGTTAACGGTATGGTGGCGTCGAAGGCTGCACGGATGCGCTCCATTGTGGTGCCCGCAGAAGAAGGCCGTCACGACCCCCGGTTTGCCCTTGCCGACGTGAAGCTTAACTCACTGGCAGAACTCACGGCGCATCACCTGCAGGACGGTTAACACCCTTCTCTGGTTTGTGACAAACAGTTACACCGTCACCTCTTCCGCCTACTGTATAAAAACCCTATACTGTATGAATTGACAGTTTTATGGGTTTTATCATGACGGCGGAAGGCCACCTGCTTTTTTCTATTGCGTGCGCGGTATTTGCCAAAAACGCTGAACTCACCCCCGTGCTGGCACAGGGGGACTGGTGGCATATTGTCCCTTCCGCCGTACTGACCTGTCTGCTGCCCGACATTGACCATCCCAAATCTTTCCTCGGACAGCGCCTGAAGTGGGTGTCGAAACCCATCGCCCGCGCGTTCGGCCACCGGGGGTTTACGCACAGCCTGCTGGCCGTGTTTGGCCTGCTGACGCTTTTCTATTTAAAAGTGCCCGAAAGCTGGATAGTCCCCGCCGATGCGATCCAGGGGATGGTGTTGGGCTATTTAAGCCATATCCTTGCCGATATGCTGACGCCTGCGGGCGTGCCGCTGCTTTGGCCCTGCCGCTGGCGTTTCCGTTTTCCCATCCTCGCACCGCAGAAAGGCAACCAGCTTGAGCGCGTATTGTGCATGGCGCTATTTGCTTACGCCGTCTGGATGCCGCAAACCTTGCCCGAAAACAGTGCAGTTCGCTGGTCATCACAGATGATTAATTCGCTGCAATTTCAGTTCAATCGCTTTATTCATCACCAGATTGAACAGTAAACCGACAAAATTATCCCGTTTGTCATAAACCATTCCATTTGGATATAAGCGCTACATCACACTTCTGCTAACCTTCCGCCAACAGGATCGGTAAAACCGACCCAATAATAAATCAGGAGAACGGGGATGAATTTTCCACTCATCGCGAACGTCGTTGTGTTCGCTGTATTGCTATTGCTTCTCGCGCAGGCGCGCCACAAACAGTGGAGCCTGGCGAAAAAGGTGCTGGTTGGTCTGGCCATGGGTGTCGTATTTGGTCTGGCATTACAGGCAATTTATGGCTCCGATAATCCAGTTCTGAAAGACTCTATTCAGTGGTTCAACATCGTCGGTAACGGCTATGTCCAGCTGCTGCAGATGATCGTTATGCCGCTGGTGTTCGCCTCTATTCTGAGCGCCGTGGCCCGCCTGCATAACGCCACGCAGCTGGGAAAAATCAGCTTCCTGACCATTGGTACGCTGCTGTTCACCACGCTGATTGCCGCGCTGGTGGGTGTGCTGGTCACCAACCTGTTTGGCCTGACCGCAGAAGGTCTGGTTCAGGGTACCGCTGAAACGGCGCGTCTTACCGCGATTCAAACCAACTACGTGGGTAAAGTGGCTGACCTGACCGTGCCGCAGATGGTGCTCTCCTTCATTCCGAAGAACCCGTTTGCTGACCTGACCGGTGCGAGCCCAACCTCGATCATCAGCGTGGTTATTTTCGCCGCGTTCCTGGGCGTAGCGGCGCTGAAGCTGCTGAAAGACGACGCGCCTAAAGGCGAACGCGTGCTGACCGCGATTGATACCCTGCAAAGCTGGGTGATGAAGCTGGTGCGTCTGGTGATGCAGCTGACGCCTTACGGCGTGCTGGCGCTGATGACCAAAGTGGTTGCCGGCTCTAACCTGCAGGACATCATCAAGCTGGGCAGCTTCGTTGTGGCCTCTTATCTGGGCCTGGGCATTATGTTCGTGGTGCACGGCATCCTGCTGGGCGTAAACGGCGTCAGCCCGCTGAAATACTTCCGTAAAGTCTGGCCGGTACTAACCTTTGCCTTCACCAGCCGTTCCAGCGCCGCGTCTATTCCGCTGAACGTGGAAGCGCAAACCCGCCGTCTGGGCGTGCCTGAATCCATCGCCAGCTTCTCTGCCTCCTTTGGTGCCACCATTGGTCAGAACGGCTGTGCGGGTCTGTATCCGGCGATGCTGGCCGTGATGGTCGCCCCTACCGTTGGGATTAACCCGCTGGATCCGGTTTGGATCGCCACGCTGGTCGGGATTGTTACCGTAAGCTCCGCAGGCGTTGCGGGCGTTGGCGGTGGCGCAACCTTCGCCGCGCTGATTGTGCTGCCCGCGCTGGGCCTGCCCGTGACGCTGGTCGCGCTGCTGATCTCCGTTGAGCCGCTGATCGACATGGGCCGTACCGCGCTGAACGTAAGCGGCTCCATGACCGCCGGTACGCTGACCAGCCAGTGGCTGAAGCAGACCGACAAAGCGATTCTGGAAAGTGAAGACGACGCCGAGCTGGCGCACCGTTAATCTCGGTAGAAATAAAAAAACCGCCTGATGGCGGTTTTTTTATAACTGTTATTCTTCAACCTCTTCATCCTGGCGGATCTGCATCGCCCACCGCTGCGCTGACTCCGGCACCGTAAACGTGGGCGAGCGGCGGAAATGTTCGCCGATCAGCACGAAGGCCACGTATTTCCCCCGAAGCTGCCAGACATCGCGAAAACCCTCCACTTTCAGGGCATGGTCAGGCGGCGCGGGCTCAACGCGGGGCACATAGCTAATAACCTGGCGGTTTTGTTGACGAAGAGGTTTCATAAGCGACTGGTTCACTAAAGCAAATTCTTGAAGCAGGAAAATTCTATGATAGCCGATCCTGCTGCCTTCCGTCGCGCTCCGAGTGGGCGAGAAGGCTCCTTTCGTCAATGACGGCATGTGAAAACTCTTAGTTCGCGAGCCATCTCGCGACATTGTTCTATCCTTAATAGGGTTTTTAGCAATGGATAAAGGAGAAGCGTGCAATGTCGAACAAAGATAAAACACATCAATCACCGATTCATGGCACTGAGGAATCTCAACCGGGTATGGACTCTCTCGCCCCTGCTGACGGCTCTCACCGCCCCTCCCCTGGCCCCTCTGCACCGGGCGAACAGCCTACCGCACCGGGAAGCATGAAATCACCGGACGCGGGAAACGAGAAGCTGAAATCGCTTGAGCCGCACCGCAAAGGCGGCGAAGGTTTTGCGCTCACCACCAATCAGGGCGTGCGCATTGCTGACGATCAGAACTCCCTTCGCGCAGGCGCGCGCGGGCCAACCCTGCTGGAAGACTTTATCCTGCGGGAAAAAATCACCCATTTCGACCATGAGCGAATTCCGGAACGCATCGTCCACGCGCGCGGTTCCGCTGCGCACGGCTACTTCCAGCCATACAAGAGCCTGAAAGCGATCACCAAAGCGGATTTCCTTTCCGACCCGGATAAAATTACCCCGGTGTTTGTGCGTTTCTCCACCGTACAGGGCGGCGCGGGTTCGGCAGACACCGTCCGGGATATCCGCGGCTTTGCCACTAAGTTTTATACCGAAGAGGGTATTTTCGATCTGGTGGGCAATAACACCCCAGTGTTCTTCATTCAGGACGCGCATAAATTTCCTGACTTTGTCCATGCGGTAAAACCGGAGCCCCACTGGGCCATACCGCAGGGACAAAGCGCGCACGACACCTTCTGGGACTATGTCTCCCTACAGCCTGAAACCTTACACAACGTGATGTGGGCGATGTCAGACCGCGGCATCCCGCGCAGCTATCGCACCATGGAAGGCTTTGGCATCCATACCTTCCGTCTGATCAACGCCGAGGGGAAAGCCACGTTTGTTCGTTTCCACTGGAAGCCGGTGGCGGGTAAAGCCTCGCTTGTATGGGACGAGGCGCAGAAGCTGACCGGACGAGATCCGGACTTCCATCGCCGCGAGCTGTGGGAGTCCATTGAAGCGGGCGACTTCCCGGAGTACGAGCTGGGTCTGCAGCTCATTCCGGAAGAGGACGAATTTAAGTTTGATTTCGACCTGCTTGACCCGACGAAGCTGATCCCGGAGGAGCTGGTTCCGGTTCAGCTGGTGGGTAAAATGGTGCTCAACCGCAACCCGGATAACTTCTTTGCCGAAAATGAACAGGTCGCGTTTCATCCGGGGCATATCGTCCCGGGGCTGGACTTCACCAACGATCCGCTCCTGCAGGGTCGTTTGTTCTCGTATACCGATACGCAGATCAGCCGTCTTGGCGGGCCGAACTTCCACGAAATCCCGATTAACCGCCCAACCTGCCCGTACCACAATTTCCAGCGCGACGGGATGCACCGTCAGGATATTGATACCAACCCGGCTAACTATGAGCCGAACTCCATCAACGATAACTGGCCGCGCGAAACGCCCCCGGCGCCCAAACGCGGTGGATTCGAATCGTACCAGGAGCGTGTCGACGGCAACAAAATTCGCGAGCGCAGCCCTTCGTTCGGCGAGTATTACGCCCACCCTCGCCTGTTCTGGAACAGCCAGACGCCGATTGAGCAGCAGCACATTATCGGCGGCTTCAGCTTTGAGCTGAGTAAGGTGGTGCGTACCTACATCCGCGAGCGGGTGGTCGATCAGCTGGCGCGCATTGACATTCAGCTCGCCCAGAGCGTTGCGGATAACCTGGGTATTGCGCTGACCGACGAGCAGCGCAACCTTGCCCCGCCGAAAGAGGTTAACGGCGTGAAGAAAGATCCGTCGCTGAGCCTGTATGCCGTGCCGGGTGGCTCGATTAAAGGCCGCGTGGTTGCCATCCTGCTGAACGACAACACCCGCGCCAGCGACGTGCTGGAGATTATGCAGGCGCTGAAGACCCAGGGCGTGCATGCGAAACTGCTTTATTCCCGCATGGGGGAAGTGACCGCCGATGACGGCTCCGTGCTGCCGGTGGCGGCGACCTTTGCCGGGGCGCCATCGCTGACCGTCGATGCGGTGATTGTGCCGTGCGGAGATATAGACAGCCTGCTGAGCAACGGTGACGCGGTGTATTATCTGCTGGAAGCCTACAAGCACCTGAAACCGATCGCGCTGTCCGGCGACGCGCGACGGTTTAAGGCGCAGCTGAAGGTGGCCGATCAGGGTGAGGACGGCATTGTCGAGGGAGACAACGTTGACGATGCCTTTATGACGAAGCTGTTTGATTTGCTCGCCGCGCACCGCGTCTGGTCGCGCAGCAGTAAGATTGACCAAATCCCGGCGTAAAAAATACCCTCACCCCGGCCCTCTCCCACGGGAGAGGGAGAAAACAATAAAACGGTAACCCAGGTTACCGTTTTGCTTTTAACTCGCCACCGGGCTTTATCTCAAAGATCCCCGAACGCCCCCAACCGATACCCGCGCTCGGCAATCGCGTATTTCAGCGACGGCGACGTCAGCACGTCCAGCTCCGCCAGGCGCGGCCAGCAGTAGGCGCTCTTACGTACGGTGTTATCGACAAAAGCAGGATGCGCCATGATCTCCAGCGACCGTTCCCCCCGCGCGCTGGAATCATCCAGCACCTTCAGGAACAGCGCTTCGTCGATCTCGTCGCCGTAAAATGCGCTGCTGAACCCCTCTGTGGTGGTCACGTCGTAGTCGGGCACGCCGAGCGCCTCCCTGTCCACGCGCATCGCCACGCCTTTGCGTTTTGCAAACTCAGCGACAATCGGGAAAATCGCCGGGATCATATGCACGTGGTGATGGCTGTCGATGTGCGTCGGCACCTGGCCAAACACGTCAACAAAGCGGTTGAACTGACACTCCAGCTCGCGGGCAATCTCTTCGAGCGGCAGAACGCCCTGCTCCGCCAGTTCCCAAATCCATTTGCCCAGCTGGCCGTCGCGCGTCAGGCCGGGCATGGGCGAAAGCGGCATCCCGAGCGTCAGCACAAAATGCATGCCGACGCCCAGCTCCGGCACCTCGCGGCTCAGCTGCGCCGCGTGTTCAACCGCCTCACCATTCACCAGTGCCGTGGTCGAGGTCACAACCCCCCGGCGACAGGCTTCAATAATGCCGTAGTTCTGGCCTTTCGAGAGGCCAAAATCATCAGCATTAACGATCAGCAGGTTTTCCATTGTGCGTCCTCTCAGTGGTGTTTGAACTTCAGCTTCTCGATCGTGGCGGCAAAGTTCGGCAACCATTTTTCATGCGCCAGGATCATCTCGCCGGCCAGCTGCTCCGCATCGCGGTCGGAATGCACCAGCGGGCTGAGGTTCAGCGCCAGAAGCACGTCATTGAGCTCGCCGCTCAGCGCCGCGTTGCTTGCCGCCACTTCAAAGCCTTTGATGGTGTGGATCAGGCCCATGACCTTATCATCGAAGTGGGTGATGCGTGGATGCGGTTTAGCACCATCGCGTCCCAGGATGCAGGTCATCTCGACCGCCCAGTCAGCCGGGATATTGTCGATATGGCCGTGGTGCGGCACGTTGACATAGTGCTCCGCCTGCTTGTCGTTGTAGATGGCGTTAATCACCTCGCACGCCGCATCGGAGTAGTAGGCCCCACCGCGCTGCTCCAGCTCTTTCGGTTTGACGTTCAGGTTCGGATCTTTATACAAATCGAACAGCTGCTTCTCGACTTTCTGAACGATCTGCGCGCGCGCGCCGCCCTTATAGTACTCGCCCATTTCGATGGCCAGCATCTCTTTCTGCTTAAAGTAGTAAAGCAGGTAAGAGCACGGCAGCAGGTTCAGCGAGCGGATCAGCCCTTCGCTGAACGGCAGGTCAAAGATGTTTTTCACGGAGGCCGCGGTCAGGCGACCGGAGGCCACGCCGTCGAGGAGTTCGGCAAAGCGCGATTTTCCGTTCACAATGACGTCTTTAATAAACACCATGTGGTTCAGGCCGAACAGGTCGATAGAGAGATCGTCGCTGTCGGTCAGCGCCAGTACGTCACGGATAAACATCTTCATACCGATCGGAATATTACAGACGCCGATAAAGCGTTTGAAGCCGGTATGACGATAGACCGCCTCGGTCACCATCCCGGCCGGGTTAGTGAAGTTAATCACCCACGCGTTCGGGCAGTTCTCCTGCACGTCTTTGACGATGTCAAAAATGACCGGGATGGTACGCAGGCCTTTGAACAGGCCGCCCGCGCCGTTGGTCTCCTGCCCGAGATAACCGTGGCTCAGCGGAATACGCTCGTCCAGCTCGCGCGCTTTCAGCTGGCCGACGCGCAGCTGGGTGGTGACGAAATCCGCATCTTTCAGCGCCAGACGGCGGTCGAGGGTTTTATGCACGGTCAGAGGCACGCCCGCTTTCTCCACCATGCGCTTGCACAGGTCGAAAATAATATTCAGCTTTTCCTGACCTTCCTCAACGTCAACCAGCCATAATTCGCTGACCGGTAATTCATGGTAACGTTTCAAGAAACCTTCAAGTAATTCCGGGGTATAACTGCTGCCGCCACCAATGGTTACGACTTTTAATTTCTTCTGCATAATATCTCCCTTAGCGTATCAGGTTAATCGCCTGCAAGGTATAGCGTACTCTTCCCGCTATTTTGGCAAGCCATTAAAGCAATATTCTTGGCGGATAATCCGCCGAAAGTTAATTAATTACCGTTAAATTCTTCCGGTAACTGTTCGGTGTGAATGAAGTCAATTTCTTAAAGGTCTTAATAAACAGGCTGGGACTGCTGTATCCTGACTCGTACGCAATATCGGTGACAGAGTAGTTGGTAATTTCCAGCTGTTTCTTCGCAAAATTAATGCGGATTTCATTAATAATTTGCACGGGTGTTTTACGATAATAGCGCTGCGTCGCGCGGGTCAGATATTCCTGGGATTTCCCCGACAGTGACACCATATTTTCCAGCGCATTTTCGCTAAACTGACCTTTATCGTGCATCAGCTCAACGGTGCTGCGCAGCCACTGTGGAATATCATCCGTCACCTGTTGCTCCTCACGATGATGGCGCAGCCTGTTCATCACGTAGAAGGTCACCGTTTCAATAAACTCATCAAATTCATTGTCGCGGAAGTTAAGCGAGGCGATAACCGTTTCAATCCAGGTCATGAACTCGTTTTTGACCCGATAGACCTGGGAGGCCACAAAGCAGAACGGCACCAGCGGCAGATAGTGCTTCTCAAAGAAGCGTCTGCTGACGCCCACATTCAGAATACGGGTGGCACCAAATTCGTAAAAGCTCTGGTGATAAGACCCCATCGGCAGGAAGACAAAATCCCCTCGCTCAAGCAGGACGCGCTTACCGTTGATCTCCTGGTAGTAGCGGCCGGTCAGAACAATCGTGAATTCGTAGTAGTCATGCTGGTGCAGACCGCTGGCGCTCTCCGTTTTGTTGTAGATAACCACGTGAAAATTTTTGCCGTTAAACAGCTGCTGTTCAAGTGCGGTTTTAATTTCCATCGTGCTGACCTCCTGCTGCGAAATCCGACTCAGTGCATTTTCTCGTGAAGCTCGATAAGCTCCGCCACCAGCTCACGCGCCAGCATCGAGGTCATCAGGTGATCCTGCGCGTGGACCAGCACCAGGCTGACCTTCATCTTCCCTTCGCCCTGATCGCCTTCAATCAGCTTTGTCTGCACAAGGTGCGCTTCGTTGAGCGCCGTGCGGGACTGGTCCATCATGGTTTTCGCCGCGGCGAAATCCCCCTGCTTGGCCTGCTTCAGTGCGGCATAGGCCAGGCTGCGGGCCTGTCCGGAGTTGATGATAAGCCCCATCACCACTTCTTCGAGATCGTTCTCGACGGCTTCGTCTGCGACAATACTATCCAAATCTAACATTTTTAAGCTCCTTGTGGCTGGCGCGGGCTTCCCCGCGCCGGTCAATCTTAGAATTTCAGTGAGAGGGCAATATCCTCTTCGCTCTCTTCTTCATCAATAATGGTGGCGGCTTTGTTGGCAATCGCCACGAACGGCATGTACAGCAGGGTGGCAATCCCGAGGTTAAATATCGCCAGCAGGAAGGCCGCGACGCTACCGTTGGTGTTGAAGAAGGCGCCCAGGCCCGCCGGCATGGTCCACGGTGCAATGTTGGTGACCGGTGGAATGATGCCCATGTAATAGGCCGTCAGGGTGATCGCAGCCAGCAGCGGCTGAATCAGGATGAACGGAATGAACATTACCGGGTTCATAATGATTGGCAGACCGAACAGAATCGGTTCGTTAATCTGGAAGATGCCTGATGGCAGCGCCAGCTTCGCGACCTGACGGTAGTCAGCACGACGAGAGACAATAAAGACCGCGATGATCAGACCCAAGGTCGCCCCGGTACCGCCCAGGAAGATATAGGAGTCAAGCATTGGCTTCGCCCACACATGGAAGGTTTTACCCGCTGCCAGCGCCGCGTCAACGGAGCCGTACTGCTGGTAAAGCGCAACGTTTTCCAGTGCCCAGGGGGTCATAATCCCGCTGTCCAGCGCGGCCAGTGCCAGTGAACCATGCACGCCAAAGAACCACAGCAGAGAGGTGAAAATCACATACGCCCAACCGACCACACCACCCATCGACGCCAGCGGCGTAGAGATAGAGTCCATGATGATCTGGTGGAAGTTTGTGCCCCAGTGAGAGAGCGCCCAGGCGATAATCCCCATGATGGAGAGAATAATGAAGCCTGGAATCAACGCGGAAAATGAACGAGAAACCGAAGCCGGTACGCTATCCGGCAGGCGGATAACCCAGTTGCGGCGGATAATAAAGGTGAACATTTCTGCCACCACCAGGCCGATAACGATACCGGAGATGATGTTGGCCCCGCCCAGCCAGTTGGCGCCAACGGCGTAGGCTTCACCCACGCTGTAAGGCGTTACGGTCATAAAGGCGGCGACGGATAATAACCCGGCAGCCAGCGGATCCACTTTACGCTCTTCTGCCAGTGCCATCCCAATAAAGAAAGGCGCCATCAGCGACATAATCCCTAACGTACCGTTATAGACGTTGCCGCCAATGGCTTTAAAACCATTAAGGGTTTCAATAGTGGAAGCGTCTAACCTAATTCCTAATGAATAAAAGAAGGAACCTTCACCAAAGCTCAGAAAAACGTTGTTAATTAAAACGAACATGGCCCCGGCCAGCGTCAACGGCATTAATTTAATAAAGCCGTTTTTGATGGCATTAACGTGAGGCTGCTTTCCTATTTTAACAGCAAAAGGAAGGAGTACCTTTTCAAGTGAAGCGATGACTTTACTCATAGGAAAATACCCTTAAATGCCGTAACGCATGTTACGGCGTATTGTGTGTGAAATAACTCTTTGACGGGAAAAATAAAAATTAATTAGCAGCTTTTTTAATGGCTGCCACAGCAGCTTTAAGAACACCTAAACCATCAATTTTGCCGTACAGCCCCGAGTCGATCACTTCGACCGGTTTATTGGGTAACAGTCGTTGAATTTCGGGCAACATATAGGCAATTTGTGGCCCCAGTAAAACAACATCGGCTGTCTGGCCTTTTTCGCCCGCCAGCGTCTCTGGAAACGCTTCAATCACCACAGGGACTTCATACTTTTCAGCCTGCGCACGCATCTTTGACACCAGAAGCGACGTTGACATGCCCGCTGAGCAGAACAGGTAGATATGTTTCTTTTCCATCGTGATTTCCCTCTTATATAACTACCTGCCATCGCGCTATCACTCGACTCGCTGTCCCGTCAGACAGGTAGCTTGCGTACTGTTGTTTATCGTTGGAGTGAGTATACGCAATGGTACAGACAGGGGATAATTCTGGATAGACTCAAATTGTCTCTCATTGACCTGGCTTGTTGACTCCCTTCACATTTCGGGCAAATAATTCGCGCAAAGAAATAAGATTTTCTGATGCATAAAAAAACCGGCCCATGGGCCGGTTTGTTAACATCCTCAGGCAAGCAGGGTTACTGCGCCTTAGGTGCCTGCGGATCGGTGTCGTATTCAGCACAGGTCTGATAGCCGGAGTTGATCACATGACCGGTATCATCCAGGGCGACGAAGTAGGTTTCTGCCTTACCATCACGTTGACCCAGGATATAGGTCTGGCAGGTCCCTTTCGCATGAATCATGGTCACTTCGGAAGAAGGTTTACCGGCAATCGCAGCTACCTGCGAACGGGTCATGCCTTTTTTAACGTCTTTTACTACGGGCTGCGTAAACTGATCCTTGGTGCGATCGTAAGCCGTACACCCTGCCAGCATAGTCAGTACCGCCGCTGCGCTAAGAATTCCTGCTACGTTCTTGTTCATATTCCGTCCTCTTGTTTATCAGCGTGTTATCTAAGCATGGGATAAAAAGTACTATTGTTCAACTTTGTGGATTACGCCAGACGAATTTCGGAAAATTCTAATAAAACAACGATAACCTGCTAAATCGGCGCAAATTAGCGCACTCGAAACTGTGATCCTTGTCGTTTCTCGCCCAAAGGGTTAGTTTTAACAGCTAACACATTCTGTTTATGTACTGCATATGGAGGGCGTGATGGCTCTGCAACAAGAGATTATTCAGGCACTGGGCGCGAAGCCTACGGTAGATGCACATGAAGAGATCCGCCGCAGCGTGGATTTTTTAAAATCGTACTTAAAAAAGAACGCTTTCCTGAAATCCCTGGTGCTGGGCATCAGCGGCGGCCAGGACTCTACCCTGACCGGTAAACTCTGCCAGATGGCGATTTCAGAGCTTCGCGAAGAGACGGGCGATGAGAAACTGCAGTTTATCGCGGTGCGTCTTCCTTATGGCGTACAGGCGGACGAGCAGGATTGCCAGGATGCCATTGCCTTCATTCAGCCTGACCGCGTGCTGACCGTGAATATTAAGGGCTCGGTGCTGGCAAGCGAGCAGGCGCTTCGCGAAGCGGGCATTGAGCTGAGCGATTTTGTTCGCGGCAACGAGAAAGCCCGCGAGCGCATGAAAGCGCAGTACAGCATCGCCGGGATGACCAAAGGCGTTGTCGTCGGCACCGACCATGCGGCAGAAGCGATCACCGGTTTCTTCACCAAATATGGCGACGGCGGCACCGACATTAACCCGATCTTCCGTCTCAACAAGCGTCAGGGTAAGCAGCTGCTGGCCGCGCTGGGCTGTCCTGAGCATCTGTATAAGAAAGCGCCGACAGCGGACCTCGAAGACGATCGCCCTTCCCTGCCGGATGAAGCGGCCCTTGGCGTCACCTATGACAACATTGATGATTATCTGGAAGGCAAAAAGCTGGATGAAGGTACCGCGAAAATCATCGAAGGCTGGTATCTGAAAACCGAGCACAAGCGCCATACGCCCATTACGGTGTTTGACGACTTCTGGAAATAAACGCAAAACGGTAACCCGTTTTCGTAGGCCGGGTAAGGCGTAGCCGCCACCCGGCTCTTTTTTAACCACCACACTCCTGCTACACTGTATGCCTGAACAGTATATGGAGCAGTATGTGAGCAGGCGTCAATCCGCCCCGCGTCTTGAGTTTGAAGCGGCGGCTATCTACGAATATCCCGAACACCTTCGCCCCTGGCTTGAGGCGCTGCCTAAACAGCCGGGCGTGTATATCTTTCACGGTGAAAGTGACACCCTGCCGCTCTATATCGGCAAGAGCGTTAACATTCGCAGTCGGGTGTTATCCCATCTGCGTACGCCGGACGAGGCCGCCATGCTGCGTCAGTCGCGACGCATTACCTGGTTCCAGACGGCGGGAGAAATGGGGGCGCTGCTGCTGGAGGCGCGGTTGATAAAAGAACAACAGCCGTTGTTCAATAAGCGCCTGCGCCGCAACCGTCAGCTCTGCTCCCTGCAGATAAACGATGGCAAGCCGCAGGTCGTCTACGCGCGCGACGTCGATTTTTCTCATGCCCCGAATCTCTATGGGCTGTTTGCCAATAAACGCGCCGCGCTCCAGGCGTTGCAGACGCTGGCGGACGATTTACAGCTTTGCTACAGCCTTTTAGGTCTGGAGGCAACCACCCGCGGACGCGCCTGTTTTCGATCAGCGCTGAAGCGCTGCGCCGGTGCCTGCTGCGGGAAAGAGAGCGTTGAGGCGCATCACGCCCGGCTCCTCACCGGTCTGGCGGCCATCAGCGTAAACTGCTGGCCCTGGGAAAGCGCCGTTGCGCTAAAAGAAGTGGGCGAGGCCATGACCCAGTATCACATTGTCAACAACTGGCTCTGGCTGGGCGCTGTCGACGACATCAACGACGCGGCAACCCTGCTGCGCACGCCCGCCGGATTTGACCACGATGGCTATAAAATTCTCTGTAAACCGGTCCTGGCAGGAAAGTTTGAGATCATTGTGCTCAATGACCCGGCAGCCACGTGATTTCGCTGAACAATAAGGTGCCCTGAGCCTCCAGCAGACGCAGCGTATGGGTACCCTCCTCCCAGCTGGCACCCTGATCGGCCGTCAGCAATTTATCGCCCAACTGCCACGCCCCGCTTAGCACGAACACCACGCCCCCGCGTGAGCCAAAGGTGGTAAAGGTTCGGTCAGCAACGCGCACCTTCGCCCGGCAGCAGTCGCGCCGGGTCATGATGTTAAAGTCCATCGCCATCTGCCCGTCTGAAAGCAGCGCTTTCACCGGTAAATCGCCGGCAAAACTGTAGGGCTGATGATGCTTGAGGGTATGGGAGAACGCCTGACCCGCGTCCAGCGTCACCTCTCCCCCTTCCAGCAAGGTAATCACCCGGTCAACACCCGGAAACGAGGAGAATTCGCCGTTGCTGGCAATCGTCGCGATACTGGCACGCCACTGAAAATCGCGCGTCGCGGGAGGGAAGCAGCAAATCTCACGCGTTTCGCCAGCACCATTGCGCCAGAGGCTGACCGGCATCTTACGGATATCAAAGAACTCCATCACCACTCCTGAATGGCACAACCCGTGCCAGGGCAAGGATATCGCTATCGTTGCTGTCTTGTTTGTTATCGTTGGGTATTCACAGAAACAGTATCGGCAGCAGAGCGGGCAGGCCTTAGCGGAACGTTAATAAAAATTCTAACGCCATGACTCTGCAAACATTCTCTGAAGCGACTACAGGAGGATACCGCGCTGGCGGCGGCAGGCAAGAGGGCAGGAAAGAAAAACCGCCGGTCCTGTCCACAGCGGTTGCGCTTTTGTGGACAGGATCCCGGCGGTCTTAAGAGTGTGAACCGATTATTCGGTTGGTGCTGGCATTTTACCTTCCATCGCCGGACGTTCTGTCAGACGCTTCTCAAAATTCGCATTAAATTGTTTTTTCTGTTCCGGGGTCAGAATGTTGTAGATCTTGTTCTGGGTTTCCATGTGAGCCAGCATGCGGGCTTTGTGCTGCTCGGCCATTTTGTCGATCTGCACTTCGGCTTTCGCCTTATCGAAGCTGTCGCTGGCGATGATGTCATGCATCGCACGGCGCTCTTCAAGCGGAGGACGTTTCATCTGGTCACGCTCACCTTTTCTGATGTCGCGGATCTGCTGCTTCTGCGCATCCGTCAGGTTGAGATCCTTAAACATCATCATCTCGTTGTGCATACCCGGACCTTTATGATGCATCATCATTTTGCCTTCAGCAGGCGCGGCAGTCGTAGTGGTCGCAGTATCTGCGGCAAACGCCATGCTGGTAGCGCCCAGAGCCAGGGTAGAAGCAACAAACAGTGCAGTAAACTTACGCATAATTTATTTCCTTTCTTTCAGTTATTCTTCGGCGCTATGCCGTGTTGACGAGATTAACTTTACGGCGTTTATCGTCAATTAGTCAGAGCAACGGTAAAACAATGAAAGTGTAAAAAACAAATTTTCGCCAAATGTGGAGGAAATAAGGATAAAGCGTGGAGAGTTGCAACAAAAAATATTCAATTCAATGATTTTAAAGAGATTTGGCAGAAGTATAGCGAAGTACCGATCAATAATAAAGCAATTCACCAGGAATATTCTGCAAAATAAGCGCAAGCGCTTTAATCGTTAAGAAAAGTTTTTTACCTCCCCCTCCCGGATTATGAGAGGGGAAAGGTTCAGGATATTTTTTCCAGCATCAGCCCGGCCCGCAGGCCAAACGCGACGGTGGGGTTAGGGAATAAAACATACTCGGTGTTTTTCTGCACCACGTAACGTTCCTCCCCATCCTCAGCCAGCAGCACCCCTTTGCGGAACGGCGTGAAGTTCAGGGTGTGTGCGGCCATATGGAGCAGGAAGGCATCGCTGCGGCGCGTGATCTGCTGCACGACCCGATACCGCTCAACGGGCTGATGCGCGTGCTCGGGAGCCGTTCCACCCAGTAGCGCCCGAAGGGCGAGATGAGTAGGCACAAAGCGGGTCAAATCGTTCTGGCCGAACGGCAGCGCTTTTCCCAGCTCCAGCGTGCAGGACAGCGCAGCGAAACGCTCACAGGTGAAATGGGTAAAGGTTCCGCCCGGCGACTGATGAAATACCAGCGCCTCCAGCCCGGCGTCACCCAGCCAGCTCAGGAACGCTTCATCCCACGGCTGACTGCGCTGCGGCAGAACGCCGAAGCGTACGTGGTAAGACGCGCGGATTGCCGTATGCAGATCCAGATGCCAGCGGCCCGGCCCCGCAGCGGCAAAAAACGCGGTCACGACGTTCTCCAGCCACTCGGCCCGCGCCGTTTCATCGCTCTGCGGAAACTGCGACCAGCGGCCGCCGAACATGCGGTTAATGTCGCTCACCAGATACCGTTTGTTTTGCGCCAGCGCAGGGGGATTGCCGAGCACCACCAGCACGCGGCACTTCAGGGCGATCTCATTGCGGTACAGCGCACGCAGCAGCATATCAACAATCTCAACGGGCGCGGTTTCATTCCCGTGGAGACCCGTTGAAAGCAGCAGCGAGAGATCGCTTTTTATGGTCGGCGTCAGCTCAAGCACCCCGCGCCCCAGCCACCGCCAGCGAAATGAGGGGCCGTCCCCCTCTTTCTGTTCCGGCGTCTCATCGGCCAGGGTCAGCGCCAGTAAATTTTCCATATCCACTCCTTTAGCGCTGGAACGGGTAAACCGATCCCAGCTGCAGGATTGTCGATAACGCGTCCAGCGCCTCGCGTCCTTCACGCAGAAGCTGCGGGTCAACCAGTTCCGCCTGCGTCAGACGATCCCGATAGTAGCGATCGACCCAGTCATTCAGCCGCGTAAAGAGCGTATCGTTCATCATGACCGCGGGGTTCACCGCCTGCATTTCGTCCTGAGTCAAGACCACGCGCAGACGTAAACAGGCTGGCCCGCCGCCGTTGGCCATGCTTTCGCGCAGATCAAACACGCGCAGTTCGTCAATCGGGTTATCGGCCTTGACCAGCTCCGTCAGGTAGCGCCACACGCCTTTATGATCCCGGGACTCCTGCGGCAGGACCAGCATCATGCTGCCATCGTCACGGCTCAGCAGCTGGCTGTTGAACAGATAGGTTTCTACCGCGTCCTGCACGCTCACCGCCTCCGTTGGCACCTGGATTGGCGTGAAGCCGCGCACGCGCTCATGCAGCGTGGCGAGCAGCTTCTCCTGATGGGCAAACGCCTGCTCGTGGCAGAACAGCACCTGGCGGTTAGAAACGGCAATCACGTCGTTATGGAACACGCCCTGGTCAATCACATGCGGGTTTTGCTGGGCAAAAACCACCTGGGAAGGATTGACCTGGTTCAGGCGAGCAACCGCCTGGCTGGCCGCCAGCGTCTGACGAGCAGGATAACGGGTTGGCGCAACGTGGCCCCCCTCTTCTCGCCCGTAGATAAACAGCTGCAGGCCCGGGTCGCCATAGTCGCCCCCCAGGCGGTTATGGTTGGCCGCGCCTTCGTCGCCAAACATCGCCACCTGCGGCAGAGCCTGATGCACCTCAAAATGGGCGTCATGGTTGAAAATGGCGCGCAGCACGCGCTCGGTGGTTTCCGCTTCGGTGGCGCGGTGGAATTTATTGTTGAGGTTCGCCACCGTCAGATGAACTTTGCCATCCAGCGTGTCGGCTGACGGCGCGACGGTCGCGGCGTTTGCCACCCACATCGAGGAGGCGGAGCTTGCCGCGGAGAGCAGGTGCGGCGTCTGCGTACCCGCTTTTTCGACGACCTGCTCATCGGTACCGCTAAAGCCGAGCTGACGAAGGACAGCCACGTTCGGGCGTTCCTGCGGCGGGATCACCGCCTGCGGGAAACCGGCATCCGCCAGCGCCTTCATCTTCAGCAGCCCCTGCTTCGCCGCCAGCTTCGGGTTCGACACCTGAAAGCGGTGCTTCGTCGAGGCTTCATTACCAAAAGAGAGACCGGCATAGTGGTGCGTCAGCCCCACCAGCCCGTCAAAGTTAACCTCACGCGCTTTCATGACGATCCCCTCCGGTAAAATCCAGCCCCGGATTAAGCGTCTCCGGCAGCGTCAGCGCCGGGGTTTCCAGGCTCGCCATCGGCCACGCGCAGTAATCGGCGGCATACCACGCGCTGGCGCGATGGTTGCCCGACGCGCCTACGCCGCCGAACGGCGCGGTGCTCGCGGCCCCGGTCAGCGGTTTATTCCAGTTCACAATCCCGGCGCGCGCTTCCAGCAGCAGCCGATCAAACTTCTCGCGATGCGGTGAAATCAGCCCACTCGACAGGCCGTAGCGGGTGTTGTTCGCCATCGCAATGGCCGCATCGAAATCATCGTAACGCCAGACGCACAGCAGCGGGCCAAAGACCTCTTCATCCGGCACGTTGCTTGCGCCGCTCATCTCTACGATTCCCGGCGTCAGCAGCGAAGCACCCTGCTGAACCTGCTTCGGCTCAAGCAGGGTTTTCGCGCCGCGCGCGACGTGGTCCTGCCAGGCCTTCAGCACGTTCAGCGCGGCCTGTTCGGAAATCAGCCCGCCGATAAACGGCTGCGGGTCGGCATCCCACGCGGCAGGCACCAGACGCGCGCTCACTTCAACCAGACGCTTCAGGAAGGCATCCCCCTGTGCGCCCCGCTTCACAAGCAGGCGGCGGGAGCAGGTACAGCGCTGTCCGGCGGTAATAAAGGCGGACTGAATCGTCAGGTGCACCGCGGCGTCAATATCATCAGGGTCTTCCACAATCAGCGGGTTGTTGCCGCCCATCTCCAGCGCCAGGATTTTCTCCGGCTGCCCTGCCAGCTGGCGGTGCAGCTGATAGCCCGTACCGGCGCTGCCGGTAAACAGCAGACCGTCGATATCGCTCAGCGCGCTCAGAGCCTGACCGGTTTCCCGCCCGCCCTGCACCAGATTCAGCACGCCCGGCGGCAGGCCGGCCTGTTCCCAGAGTTTGACCACCGCCTCGCCGGTGAATGGCGTGAGCTCGCTCGGTTTGAAGATGACGGTATTGCCCGCCAGCAGTGCAGGCACAATATGGCCATTCGGCAGGTGTCCCGGGAAGTTATACGGGCCAAACACCGCCAGCACGCCGTGCGGACGGTGACGCAGCGTGGCCGCGCCGTCCGGCATGTCGGTGTGCTGTTCGCCGGTGCGGGTGTGGTACGCCTTGACCGAAATGGCGATTTTGTTGATCATCGCCGTCACTTCGGTTGTCGCTTCCCAGCGCGGTTTACTGGTTTCAGACGCGATGATGCGCGTCAGTTCGGCCTTGTTTGCCTCCAGCAGCCCGGCAAACTTTTCAACAATTTCCTGGCGCACGGCGAAAGGCTGTTTTGCCCACGCCGGAAAAGCGCGGCGCGCGGCCTGGCAGGCTTGTTCTACCTGCGCGGCGCTGGCGTCATGCCCCTTCCAGAGCACCTCTTTTCCAACCGGATTGGTCTTTACGCGCTCTTCGCCTTCGCCCGTGACCCAGTCACCGTTAATCCATAATGTCATGCTGTTTTCTCCTCAGGGCAGAGACGCACCAGGCGAACCGTATCGCCGGCGTTACATTTCAGGGCATCCAGTTCTGCAGCCGTCAGCACCAGACGTTCACATTTCGGGTTGGTACGCACCAGCATGGCGCGGAAGTTGGCGTAATTTTCATTCGACACCAGACAGGCGGGCCAGTCACCCGGCGCGGGCTGACCTTCAGAGACCTCAACCAGACGGCTTTTACGGATCGCGCGCACGCGGTCGATATCGCACTCAAGCGTTGGGCCGCCGTCAAAGATGTCGACATAGTTCCGGTAGCGGAACCCCTCTTTCTCCAGCACCGCGCGGGCAGGCGCGGTCTGCGGATGGACTTCGCCAATCACCGCCTGCGCTTCCGGGCTGAGGAAATGGGTATAGATAGGATGCTTCGGCATCAGTTCGGCGATAAAGGCTTTCTGGCCGGTGCCGCAGAGATAGTCCGCCCGGCTGAACTCCATCGAGAAGAAGCGCTCGCCCAGGCTCTCCCAGAACGGCGAGTAGCCGGTGTCGTCGATCACGCCGCGCATCTCCGCGACCACTTTTTCGTTAAAGCGATCGCGGAAGGCGGCCATAAACATAAAGCGCGATTTGGAGAGCAGGTAGCCGTTGCCCTCTTTGCGCCACGCCGGGTCGAGGAACAGCGTGCATAGCTCGCTGGCGCCCGTGTGGTCATTGCAGAGAAACAGCGTGGGCAGCGCGTTATAGACGTTCAGCTCTTTCGAGGCGTGAACCATGGTGCCGACGCGGTAGTTGTACCACGGGTCGTTAAGCCCGACGGCCACTTCAATGGCGCAGATCCCGGCCACGGTCCCCGTGTCGGTGTCTTCCAGCACGAACACATACCCCTGTTCGCTTTTTGGCAACGTCCCCTGCCAGGTTTGCAGGGCGCGCTCAATTCGCGCCGACAGCGTTTTTTCATCGGCAGGAAGCGAGGTCAGCCCGCCTCCCGTCTTACCGGCAAGCTGCATGAGCCCGGCGAGATCGCCGCGCTCAACGGGACGGATGACCATCATGATGACACCCCGGATTTCACTTTTTCACACGCCAGCGCAAAACGGTCCAGACCGGTTTGCACCTCTTCCTCGCTGACGATCAGCGCGGGCGCAAAACGCACCACGTTGGCACCGGCAATCAGCACCATCACGCCCACTTTTGCCGCTTCCTGTGAAATAAGTTTAGCTTTTCCGGCAAACTCGGCGGTGAGCTCGCAGCCGATTAACAGTCCCAGACCGCGAATTTCTTTAAACAGCCCCGTTTTGCCGTTGATGGCATTCAGGCGCTCAACAAACCAGTCGTGACGCTGCTTAACGCCTTTCAGCACCTCAGGCGTGTTAATGATGTCGAGAACCTGCCCGGCAACGGCGGTGGCCAGCGGGTTGCCGCCGTAGGTGGTGCCATGGGTGCCCACGGTCATCACGCTGGCGAATTTATCGGTGGTCAGCGTCGCGCCAATCGGGAAGCCGCCGCCCAGCGCTTTGGCGGTCGAAAGCACGTCCGGCGTTACGCCATAGTGCATATAGGCATACAGCTCGCCGGTGCGGCCCACGCCGGTCTGCACTTCGTCGAAAATCAGGACCGCGTTGTGGCGATCGCACAGCTCGCGCAGCCCCTGCAGGAAGGCTTTTTGCGCCGGAAGCACGCCGCCCTCACCCTGCATCGGCTCAACGATCACCGCGCAGGTGGTGTCGTTAATCAGCTCGCTGGCGGACTGCAGATCGTTATAGATACCGTGGCGAATATCCGGCGGCAGCGGGGCAAAATCCTGCGAGTAGGAAGGCTGGCCGCCCGCGCTGACGGTAAACAGCGTGCGTCCGTGGAAGGCATTTTTAAACGCCACGATGCCGCTCTTGTGGGTACCAAATTTATCGTGCGCATATTTGCGCGCCAGCTTCAGCGCCGCTTCGTTGGCTTCCGCCCCCGAGTTACAGAAAAAGACCTTTTCGGCAAACGTCGCGTCGATCAGTTTTTTGGCCAGACGCAGCGCGGGCTCGTTAGTAAAGCCGTTGCCGGTATGCCAGAACTTCGCCGCCTGGTCATTCAGCGCCTGACGCAGCGCAGGATGCGCATGACCCAGCGCGTTAACCGCAATCCCACCTGCAAAGTCGATATACTCTTTACCCTGCTGATCCCACAGGCGCGAGCCTTCCCCACGAACCGGAATAAAAGCCGCCGGAGCGTAAACCGGCATCATCCATTCATCGAAATTTTCACGCGTAATTGACAGAGACATAGCGACCTCATCCGGTAAATAAAAAGTTATTTGAATGTTAAATAATTGAGTGTTTGCACTGTGAATGTAGATTGCAGCCTTCGTGCCAGCCAGCGATAAAATTGCATAAACGGGTTGAGGTAACAGAATATCAATAAGTTACAATATGGAGTTATTCACTGTTAGTGCATAAAAAGTGAATATTTTTACGACAAGCGGCGCTTTGCCGCATGAAAATCAGAAAGAGTATGCACAGGCCAAATATAATTCTGGAATTGTGATCGCTCGCGAAATTTATCGGTCATTTACGCCCTGTTTGAGGGCGATGCGCGTCAGAATGGTGCAAATATTGCACCACCGGCATTATCTGTTGCAGTTATTGGCCGAACCCGGTAACAGTTGACGCAAATTCTGCTACCATCCATGCACTATTCACCTTGCACTGGCAGCGACTATGAAATTTGTCTCTTTTAATATCAACGGCCTGCGCGCCCGCCCCCATCAGCTTGAAGCCATTGTTGAGCAACATCAGCCAGATGTGATCGGCCTGCAGGAGACTAAGGTTCACGACGACATGTTCCCCCTCGAAGAGGTGGCTAAGCTCGGCTACAACGTCTTCTATCATGGGCAGAAAGGCCATTACGGCGTTGCGCTGTTGACCAAAGAGACGCCAGTTTCAGTCCGCCGCGGGTTTCCCGGCGATGATGAAGAAGCACAGCGCCGCATCATCATGGCGGAACTGCCTTCCCCGCTGGGTAACATCACAGTGATTAATGGTTACTTTCCCCAGGGCGAGAGCCGCGACCATCCGACCAAATTCCCGGCCAAAGCCAAGTTTTATCAGGATCTGCAGAACTACCTGACCACCGAACTGAGCAAAGATAATCCGGTGCTGATCATGGGTGATGTGAATATCAGCCCGACCGATCTGGATATTGGCATCGGTGAAGACAGCCGCAAACGCTGGCTGCGTACCGGCAAATGCTCCTTCCTGCCGGAAGAGCGCGAGTGGATGCAGCGCCTGCTTGACTGGGGTCTGGTGGATACCTTCCGTACCGCCAACCCGGACACGCAGGATCGCTTCTCGTGGTTTGACTACCGCTCAAAAGGCTTTGACGACAACCGTGGCCTGCGTATCGACCTGCTGCTCGCCAGTTCGCCGCTGGCAGAGCGCTGCATCGAAACCGGGATCGACTACGAGATCCGCAGCATGGAAAAACCGTCTGACCACGCGCCGGTGTGGGCTAAATTCAAGCTGTAATGACGCGTGAACATTCGAAAACTCGCTTTCCTGTGCGCCCTTCTGGGCGCATTTATTCTGACGTTTGTCATGCTTCCCCCTGGCACACTCTCCCTGGAAGGGATTAAAACCCACCAGCAGGCACTCCTCTCCCATGTTGACCACGCGCCGCTGCAAAGCGCGCTGATCTTTTTTGCGCTCTACGTGGTGGTCTCCGCCCTGTCGATCCCCGGCGCGGCGATCCTCACCCTGCTGGGCGGGGCGTTATTTCCCCTGTGGGAAGGCACCCTTCTGGTCTCGTTTGCCTCCACGCTCGGGGCGACGCTTGCGATGCTCGCCAGCCGTTATCTGCTGCGCGAATGGGTCCAGCGGCGGTTTGCTCAGCAGATGAAAACGGTGAACGCCGGTATGGCGCATGACGGCGCGGGCTATCTTTTTGCCCTGCGCCTGATGCCGCTGTTCCCATTTTTCCTGGTGAATTTGCTGATGGGGCTGACCCGCATTGAAGTCTGCCGCTACTGGTGGGTCAGCCAGGTCGCCATGCTGCCCGCGACGGTGGTCTTTCTCAACGCCGGGCGCGAGCTGGGTAAAGTTGCGTCCCTGCGCGATATTTTGTCGCCGGGCATGCTAATCGCCTTTACACTACTGGGGTTATTGCCGCTGGCTACGCGCCAGCTGTTTTCCCGTTATCTCCCGTCTGTTAAAAAGTGAGGCATTATGCGCCGTGTGCGTTTTTGCGCGTTCCTGACTGGTCTGCTGCTGGCAGCCCCCCTGTGTGCCGCCGAAAGCTGGCACGCTATCCAACAGCAGGCCAAAGGCCAGACCGTCTGGTTTAACGCCTGGGGCGGCGATCCGGCGGTCAACCGCTACCTTGAGTGGGTCAGCGGTGAGATGCAAACGCACTACGCCATTACCCTAAAAATTGTCCCGCTGGCGGACGCCGCCGATGCGGTAAAACGGATCCAGACGGAAGCCGCAGCGGGGCGTAAGGCCAACGGCTCGGTTGACCTGCTGTGGGTCAACGGCGAAAACTTCCGCACGTTAAAAGAGGCGAACCTGCTGCAAACCGGATGGGCTCAGACGTTGCCAAACTGGCGCTATGTCGATACCCGCAAGCCCGTAACGGAAGATTTTGCGATTCCAACCGACGGGGCGGAGTCCCCGTGGGGCGGCGCGCAGCTGACCTTTATCGCCCGACAGGCCAGCATGCCGACCCCGCCGGAGGATCCTCAGGCGCTGCTGGCGTACGCGCGCCAGCACCCGGGCAAGATCAGCTATCCTCGCCCGCCCGATTTTACCGGCACGGCATTTCTTGAGCAGCTGCTTCTGACGCTCACCGATCGCCCTGAGGCTTTACAGAACGCGCCAGATGCAACATTTGCTGAGGTTACGGCGCCGCTCTGGGCCTACCTCGATAAGCTGCACCCGCTGCTGTGGCGCGAAGGCAAAGACTTTCCCCCTTCACCTGCCCGAATGGATGCCCTGCTTGCCAGCGGCAGTCTGAACCTGTCGCTGACCTTTAACCCGGCCCATGCGCAGCAGAAAGTGGCGAGCGGCGAACTGCCTGCCGACAGCTACAGCTTTGGTTTCCAGAGCGGGATGCTCGGCAACGTCCATTTTGTGGCTATCCCGGCCAATGCCGCCACGAGCGCGGGTGCGAAAGTGGTCGCTAATTTCCTGCTTTCGCCGCAGGCGCAAATCCGCAAGGCCGACCCGGCCATCTGGGGAGACCCGAGCGTACTGGATGCGAAAACGCTGCCCGAAGAGGAAGCGAAACAGCTGCTGGCCCATACGCCTCAGGGGCTGCCGCAGGTGCTTGCAGAGCCGCAGTCCGCGTGGGTGAACGCGCTGGAGCAGGAATGGCTGCGTCGTTACGGCACCCGCTGAGCGGGCTTGTCTGGCTGGCGATGGCGGTGATTTATCTGCCGATCCTGCCCGCCGGCGTGATGCTGTTCGCACCGGCGCTTTCTGCGACAAACTGGCAGCGTCTGCTGAACGATCCGCAGCTGCCGCAGGCGACCGTCGCCACGCTGGTCTCAATGCTCATCGCCACGCTGGGGGCGCTGCTGATTGCCCTTTTCTTCGTCTGCCTTTTGTGGCCAGGTCAACGCTGGCGACGCCTCACGACCCGGCTGCCCTGGCTACTGGCGATCCCCCATGTGGCGTTCGCCACCAGCGCGTTACTGCTGTTTGCCGAGGGCGGTCTGTTTTATCAGCTCTGTACCGTCTGTACGGCTCCGCTTGACCGCTACGGCGTCGGGCTGGGCCTGACGCTCGCGGTCAAAGAGAGCGCGTTCGTGCTGTGGGCCATTTACGCCGTACTGCCGGAACAACGGCTCGCGCAGCAGAAGATCGTCCTGCAGACCTTTGGCTACGGGCGTTATCAGACGCTCAGCTGGCTGATCCTCCCGGCGATCGCGCCTGTCCTCGGCGCGGTGATGCTGGCGGTGCTGGCATGGTCGCTCTCGGTCGTGGACGTGGCGATCGTTCTCGGGCCCGGCAACCCGCCCACCCTGGCCGTGCTGGCCTGGCAGTGGCTAAGCCAGGGCGACGCGCAGCTGCAGGTAAAAGGAACGCTGCTGTGCCTGCTTCTTCTTATACTGCTGGCCGCGCTTGCCGCCCTCGGATACGGCCTCTGGAGGGTATGGCGTCGCACAATCCCGGACCTCGCGGGGGGGCGCCGAAGGTCTCAGCGCGTCCTGCCTGAGCGGGCACTCAGCGGGTTACTGCCCGCGTGCGGCATCCTGTGCACGGCGGTACTGCTGATGCTGGCGCAAGGGGGCGACGTGGGTTCCGTGGGGACCAGCTTCTCATTCGGCCTGCTGTCGAGCCTGATCGCCCTCATCGTCATTTTTCTCTGGCTGGAATGGGGACCGCAGCGCGGCGCAGCGTGGGTGTGGTTACCGCTCGCCCTTCCGGCGCTGCCGCTCGTCACCGGGCAATACTTTATTGCATTACGTCTGGGGCTCGACGGGCACTATGCCGCCGTGCTCTGGAGCCATCTGCTTTGGGTGTTGCCGTGGATGCTGCTGGTTCTGCAGCCCGCCTGGCGGCGAATCGATCCCAGGCTTATCCTTACCGCCAGAACGCTCGGCTGGCGACGGGCAAAAATATTTCTACTGCTGAAATGCCCCCTGCTGGTGCGCCCGGCGCTGCTGGCCTTTGCTATTGGTTTTTCCGTCAGCATGGCGCAATACATGCCGACGCTCTGGCTTGGCGCGGGGCGCTTCGCCACGCTGACCACCGAAACCGTCGCGCTCAGCAGCGGGGGCAGCATCCCGATTCTCGCTAACCGGGCGCTGGGATTACTGCTGGTTACGGGCACGGTGTTTGGTCTTGCCGCACTGTTATCCCGGCTCGCGGGCCGCTACCGTCAAGGATTACGTTAATGCTGAAGGTAAAAGATCTCACCATCGAACCGCTTTTCCGCGAGGTCAATTTTTGCGTTCCTCGCGGGGAGATCGTTACCCTGATGGGGCCGTCCGGCAGCGGCAAATCGACCCTTTTTGCGTGGATGGTCGGCGCGCTGTCAGACGATTTCCAGGCGCGGGGCGAACTGTGGCTCGACGCGCGTCGCTGCGATAGCCTCCCTGTTGAAGCCCGCGGGCTGGGCATTCTCTTTCAGGATGCGCTGCTGTTTGAACAGTTCAGCGTCGGGCAAAATTTGCTGCTGGCCTTGCCTGAGCGGATCGTCGGGAGAGCGCGTCGGGAAGCGGTCGAGCAGGCGCTGGATTCCGCCGGCCTGAGCGGTCATTACGCCAGCGATCCGGCCACCCTCTCCGGCGGGGAGCGTGCCCGTGTCAGCCTGCTGCGGGCCCTCCTCGCAGAGCCGCAGGCGCTGCTGCTGGACGAACCGTTCAGCCGCCTCGATAAAACGCTGCGCACGACGTTTCGGACATGGGTATTTGACGCCGTCCGCACGCGCAATATCCCGGTGGTGCTGGTCACGCACGATGAGGACGATATTCCGCCCGGCGGCGAGCTGATTGAGATTTCTCGCTGGCAATAATGTGCTAACGCAATGTTTTCCGTTTCGGGAGAGACGACAATGCCCCCCTCTTTTACTGACGTCAGGTTATTCGATGAAACGTGTTTCTCAACTGACCGCGCTGGCCCTGCTCTGCGGCCTCGCTTCCTTTTCCTCTCTGGCGGCTGATATGGGCAACGCGATGACGCTGTCTCAGCTTCAGGCGCAGCACGGCACGCCTGTCGACACCCGTCCCAGCGCGTTTTACAACGGCTGGCCGCAGACCCTCAGCGGCCCCTCCGGGCACGAACCCGCCGCCCTCAACCTTGCTGCCGCCTGGCTGGGCGCAATGAGCGACGAGCAGATTGCGAGCTGGGCAAAACAGCATCAGCTTACGCCCGCGACGGCCATCGCCCTCTACGGCGACGAGAACGATAACCTGGCGGTGAAATCCCGCCTGGAGAAAGCCGGATACCGCCACGTCTCGCTGCTCAGCGATGCTCTGCAGACGCCCGACCGCCTTCAGCGCCTGCCTCACTTTGAACAGCTGGTTTACCCGCAGTGGATCCACCGCCTCCAGCAGGGTAAACCCGTGACCGCCGCGCCGGCCGGTGACTGGAAAGTGATTGAAGCCGCCTGGGGCGCACCAAAGTTTTACCTGCTGAACCACATTCCCGGCGCGGGCTACATCGACACCAACGAGGTGGAAAGCGAGCCGCTGTGGAATAAAGTCTCCGACGACAAGCTGAAAGCGATGCTGGCGAAGCACGGGATCCGTCACGACACTACCGTCATTCTGTATGGCCGTGACGTTTACGCCGCCGCGCGCGTGGCGCAGATCATGCTGTATGCGGGCGTGAAGGATGTGCGTATTCTCGACGGCGGCTGGAAGGCGTGGTCGGATGCTAGCCTGCCGGTTGAACGCGGCACGCCCGGCAAAGTGACGCCAGCCCCCGATTTTGGCGCGCCGATCCCCGGCCAGCCGCAGCTGATGGTTGATATGGAACAGGCGCGCGGAATGCTGCACCGTCAGGATGCCTCCCTGGTCAGCATTCGTTCGTGGCCGGAGTTCATCGGCAAAACCAGCGGCTACAGCTATATCAAGCCAAAAGGTGAAATTGCCGGTGCCCGCTGGGGTCATGCGGGCAGCGACGCGACCCATATGGAAGATTTCCATAACCCGGATGGCACCATGCGCAGCGCGGACGATATCGCCGCCCAGTGGAAGCGCTGGAATATTCTGCCGGAACAGCACGTCGCGTTTTACTGCGGCACCGGGTGGCGCGCGTCAGAAACCTTTATGTACGCCCGGGCGATGGGCTGGAAGAATGTCGCCGTCTATGACGGCGGCTGGTACGAATGGAGCAGTCACCCGCAGAACCCGGTCACCACCGGAGAGCGCGGGCCAGAGAGCGCTCTCTAAGGGCTGAGTGACTTCAGCGTCACATAGCCGCTCCAGACGCGCGTTGTGGTGGTCAGCCAGCACAGCGCGCCGAATACCCACGCGAACAGCGTAAAGTGCGCCGGGAACAGGCAGCACAGCACGAACAGCGCGATGGTCTCCGTCCCTTCCGTTAACCCACCGATGTAATAAAACGACTTGTGCGCGTAGCCGGGGTTGTCGATATCGTGCTTCGCGGCCAGCGCCGCAAACGCCAGAAAGCTGCTGCCGGTACCGATAAACGCAAACAGCAGCCAGGCGGCCGCGAGCGCATTCTCTGCGGGAGCCGCGAGCGCAAAGCCAAACGGCACCAGGGCGTAGAACAGAAAATCGAGCGCGATATCGAGAAATCCCCCCGCATCGGTCAGCCCTCTCCGGCGCGCCAGCGCGCCGTCCAGACCATCCAGCAGGCGGTTAAGCACGATGGCGGCCAGCGCCGCCGGATACCAGCCGAGGGCCAGAAACGGCAGCGCCAGCACGCCGATGGCAAACCCGGTCAGGGTCAATCCGTCGGGCGTGATGCCCGGCTTATCCAGCACGGAAACCAGACGATTTAGCGCGGGCTTTACCCGCGGGTGCAGGTGACGGTCAAACATGAGGAGTCTCGTTAAACGTAGCGCACAGCCCCTGCGCCGGAATATCCAGCGCGGCATTAAAGCGGGCGGAGAGATTCTGAAACGCAATCAGCGCCGTCATCTCGGTGATGGCATCATCCGTGAAGTGGCGTTTCAGCGCCGTTCTGACTGTCTCATCCGCCCGGGGCGGCGTGGCGGTTACCGCCTCGGCGTAGGCCAGCGCCGCGCGCTCCTGCTCGGTGAACAAGGCGGAATCCTGCCAGTCGCTCACGGCCTGAACCTTATCCAGCGCGCCGCAGCGCTTGGCCAGCCGCAGGCTGTTGGCATCAATACAGAAAGCGCAGTGACAGAGCTGGGATACCCGCGTCATGAGCAGCGAACGCAGCGCGGGCGTCAGGCGCGCGTGACGACGCTCCAGAAAGCCGACAAACAGCGCCACCAGCCAGAACAGACGCGGCATTCGCCCCCACCACCGGGTGGGATTCAGCACCGCGCCAAAATGCTTTTTCTGCATGGCGACAATCGGTTTAAGGCTGGCGGGAAGGGATTCGAGGGGGGCAACCCAGGCGGTGGACTCTTTCACCTGATTCTCCTGTTTACTGGACTCTGAGAAAGGGCAAGATAATATGTCTTTTTTCGCTATTAATTATTGACGACCATGCTGAAAACACTCGATGTCGTTGCCGCCATCATCGAAAAAGACGGCAACATTTTACTGGCGCAGCGCCCTCTCCACGCCGACCAGCCGGGAATGTGGGAATTTGCAGGCGGTAAAGTCGAGGCCGGAGAAACCCAGCCAGAAGCGCTTATCCGCGAGCTGCGTGAAGAGTTGGGCATTGACGCCCTGCCGGGGCAATACGTGGCAAGCCACCAGCGGGAAGTGTCGCAGCGGTTGATTAACCTGCATGCCTGGCACGTTCCTGCTTTTCGCGGCGAGCTCACGGCGCACTACCACAGCGCACTCGCGTGGTGTACGCCGGAAGAGGCGTTTGGCTACGCCTTAGCCCCCGCGGATATTCCGCTGCTGGAAGCGTTTATTGTTTTACGCGACGCCAGACCAGCGGGTTCGTACTGATGGCGCGCTCGTCGCGCTGGCACTGCAGCAGAATGCCGTCCGCTTTCACAACGGCCCCTTCCGAATAGTTTTGATTCTGATAGATGCAGCACTGATTACAGGGCTGTACCGTTTGATTCTGGCCGCTGGAGCTAAACACTTCCGGCGGCACATTCACTTCCACATCCGGGCGAATGCGGTCAGCCTGCGCGCCTGCGGTAAAGATCAGACATAACCCGGTGAGTACAAAACGGTTCATAGACACATCTTCCTGTTGTTCCCTTGATAATGACTATAACGGTAAACCCGCGCGGAACCTTTAATTTATCTCTTCATCGCTTTTAGTTATGACGCCCGCCCTCTCATTAATTTCCCTTTCGTCCTGAATTTCTGCTTGCCTCACAAAGCGGTACGGGTGGTATAGTCAAAAAAACAACACAAATCGCATAAGTAATAAACACAAAATACGATAAGAGGTTCTTATATCTATGGATCAGATACGCTCTCTGGAAAGTTTCCTTGCCCACGTTCAGCAGCGCGACCCGCACCAAAGCGAGTTCGCGCAGGCCGTGCGTGAAGTGATGACCACCCTGTGGCCCTTCCTTGAACAAAACCCGCGCTATCGCCAGATGTCTCTGCTTGAACGTCTTGTCGAGCCAGAGCGCGTGATCCAGTTCCGCGTGACGTGGGTTGACGATCGCAATCAGGTACAGGTTAACCGCGCATGGCGCGTACAGTTTAACTCGGCCATAGGTCCGTTTAAGGGCGGCATGCGGTTCCATCCGTCCGTGAACCTGTCGATTCTGAAATTCCTCGGCTTCGAGCAGACCTTTAAAAACGCCCTCACCACGCTGCCGATGGGCGGCGGGAAAGGCGGCAGCGATTTCGACCCGAAAGGCAAAAGCGAAGGCGAAGTGATGCGCTTCTGCCAGGCGCTGATGACCGAACTCTATCGCCACCTCGGCCCGGATACCGACGTTCCTGCCGGTGATATAGGCGTGGGCGGACGTGAAGTGGGCTTTATGGCCGGGATGATGAAAAAGCTCTCCAACAACAGCGCCTGCGTCTTTACCGGCAAGGGGCTGTCGTTTGGCGGCAGCCTGATCCGCCCGGAAGCGACAGGATACGGCCTGGTTTACTTCACCGAGGCGATGCTCAAGCGTCACGGTTTAGGCTTTGAAGGCATGCGCGTCGCGGTATCCGGCTCCGGTAACGTGGCGCAGTACGCTATTGAGAAGGCGATGCAGCTTGGCGCTCGCGTGGTGACCGCCTCTGACTCCAGCGGCACGGTGGTGGATGAAGCCGGCTTCACGGCAGAGAAATTGGCGCGCCTGTGCGAAATCAAAGCCAGCCGCGACGGTCGCGTGGCGGATTATGCCCGAGAGTTTGGCCTGACGTACATGGAAGGGAAACAGCCGTGGGGCGTGCCGGTGGATATCGCCCTGCCGTGCGCCACGCAGAACGAGCTGGATGCGGACGCCGCGCGCACGCTGATTAGCAATGGCGTAAAAGCGGTGGCCGAAGGGGCGAATATGCCGACCACCATCGACGCGACGGACCTGTTCCTGGAAGCGGGCGTGCTGTTTGCCCCGGGCAAGGCCGCTAACGCGGGCGGCGTGGCGACCTCCGGCCTCGAGATGGCGCAAAACGCCGCGCGTCTCGGCTGGAAGGCGGAGAAAGTGGATGCGCGCCTGCACCATATCATGCTGGATATCCACCATGCCTGCGTGGAGTACGGCGGCGAGGCGTCGCAAACCAACTACGTGCGCGGGGCGAATATCGCCGGATTCGTGAAGGTGGCGGATGCGATGATTGGTCAGGGCGTGATTTAAGGTTTATCGCGTGCGGCCGGGTGCCCTCACCCCGGCCCTCTCCCACAGGGAGAGGGAGAAAACCGGGCGTATCAGGCCGCAGAGCTGCTTTTCGCCGGGTGGCGGTTTCGCCTTACCCGGCCTACGGTTTAAGAGGCTGCCGCGCTCTTTTTCTTCTTGAACGGTTTCTTCGCGCCGCCACCGGGTGCAACCATCCCTCTGAACGTTTTCACCGGCGTGCTGCGCGCCTGATCGATCAGCTGATAAAGCGTCCCGACCAGCGGCTGCATAAAGTCCTGGTAGCGGCACTGCTTCTCGCTGATCTGCGTCAGCACCGATTCCCAGTGCGCGGTCATGTCCGGCCTCGCGGCCAGCTCCGGCAGAGAATGAATCAGCGCCCGGCCCGGTTCCGTTGAGTGGATGTAGCGTCCCTTTTTCTCCAGGAAGCCGCGCTTAAAGAGCAGCTCGATGATCCCCGCTCGCGTCGCTTCCGTCCCCAGACCGTCGGTGGCGCGCAGGATCTTCTTCAGATCTTTATCCTGCACAAACCGGGCGATCCCGGTCATCGCCGACAGCAGCGTCGCATCGGTGAAATGGCGCGGCGGCTGGGTCTGGCGTTCAACCACTTCACCCTTCTCGCACAGCAGTTCGTCATCTTTGGCGACCACCGGCAGCGGCGTGCCGTCGTTCTCCTCATCGCGCTCTTTGTTACCGAGCAGCGTGCGCCAGCCAGCTTCTGCGAGGAAACGCGCTTTGGCGATAAACTTGCCTTTGGCAATTTCAAGCTCAATCACGCACTTACGGAATACCGCGTCCGGGCAGAACTGCATCAGGTACTGACGGGCGATCAGGTTATAGACCTTCGCTTCGTTCTCGGTCAGGTTGACGCTGCTGGCACGCGCCGTCGGGATAATCGCGTGGTGGGCATCGACTTTTTTGTCGTCCCAGCAGCGGTTATGGGTGTCCGGGTTTACTGCCGGCTGCGGGAGCAGATCCGGCGCGTGCACGCTGATGGCGTTCATCACCGAATGGCGTCCGGCAAAGTGCTCTTCCGGCAGATAGCGGCTGTCCGAACGCGGATAGGTGATGAGCTTATGGGTTTCGTAGAGCTTCTGGCAGATATCCAGCACGTTCTGCGCGCTCAGGCCAAACCTTTTGGCCGCCTCAATCTGAAGTGCAGAAAGCGAAAACGGCAGCGGTGCGGGTTCTGATTCCCGTTTATCGTTATAGCTGGTGACGATAGCCGGCTGCCCGGTAATGCGGTTAACCACGTGATCCGCCAGCGGACGATGGAGCAGACGCCCCTCTTCATCCTGATACGATTCACAGGCATCGCTCGGCTGCCAGACGGCGGTAAAGCGCTCGTCCTTAGGCGTGACGATATGCGCTTTCACCTCAAAGAAATCTTTGGCGACGAAGTTCTCAATCTCTTCGTCACGACGCACGACAAGCCCCAGCACCGGCGTCTGCACGCGCCCCACGGAAAGTACGCCCTGATAGCCCGCGTTGCGCCCAAGAATGGTGTACGCGCGGGTCATATTGATGCCGTACAGCCAGTCGGCGCGGGCGCGGGCTAATGCCGAGACGCACAGCGGAATAAATTCGCTGTTGGCACGCAGGCGCGAAATCGCCCGCTCGACGGCCTGCGGGTTGAGGTCGTTTATCAGGCAGCGCTGCACCTGCTGGCGCTTTTCCGGCGCCAGCTCAAGATAGTCCAGCACCTCATCCACCAGCAGCTGCCCTTCCCTGTCCGGGTCACCCGCGTGCACGATTTCAGCGGCGTCATGCAGGAAGCGCTTGATCACGTTGAGCTGTTTGGTGACTGAAGGTCGGGGCTGCAGGCGCCATTTTTCCGGCACGATGGGCAGATCGTTTAAATTCCAGCGGGCGTAGCGGCTGTCGTAGACGTCCGGCTGCGCCTGCTCAAGCAGGTGACCAATACACCAGGTGACCACCTGCCCGTTACCGCATTCGATAAAGCCGTCACCTTTGCGATGCGGCTTAGGCAGCACGTCGGCGATGGCACGGGCCAGGCTCGGCTTTTCGGCAATAAACAACCGCATCGAATTAACGGATCTCAATCATCGGTCGACCGCCGCGCGCGGTCACCAGCTCGCCGATTGCCGTCAGGGTGATGCCGAACTCGGCGGCAGTGGCCTGAACCTCGGCTTCCGATTCCGGCGTGACCGCCAGCAGCAGGCCGCCGGAGGTTTGCGGATCGCACAGCAGGTTGCGCCACTCCGCAGGCATTTCGCCCATCAGGTGACCGTAGCTGGCGAAGTTGCGCTGGGTACCGCCCGGCACCGCGCCCTGAGCAATATACTCCTCCACGCCCGGCAGCTTCGGCACGTCCTGATACCAGACCTGCGCCTGCACGCCCGCGCCCTGACACACTTCAGAGAGGTGCCCCAGCAGACCAAAACCGGTGACGTCGGTCATCGCCTTCACGCCGTCGATATTGGCAAACGCCGCACCGGCGAGGTTCATCTGGCACATGACTTCGGTTGCCAGACCTTTGTGCTCCGGTTTCAGCAGGGATTTTTTCTCAGCGGTGGTCAGCACGCCAATACCCAGCGGCTTGGTAAGGAACAATTTACAGCCCGCCTGCGCGGTGCTGTTGCGCTTTACGCGTTCGGTCGGCACTACGCCGGTGACGGCCAGGCCAAAGATAGGCTCCGGCGCATCAATAGAGTGACCACCGGCCAGCGCAATCCCCGCCTGCTGGCAGGCAAAACGACCGCCATCAATCACTTCACGGGCCACTTCCGGCGGGATGGTGTTGATCGGCCAGCCCAGAATGGCAATCGCCATGATCGGCTTACCGCCCATTGCGAAGATATCGCTGATGGCGTTGGTGGCCGCAATGCGCCCGAAGTCGAACGGGTTATCGACAATCGGCATAAAGAAGTCGGTAGTACTGATAATGCTGGTGCCGTTACCTAAGTCATAAACTGCAGCATCGTCACGCGTTTCGTTGCCGACAAGCAGGTTCGGGTCGACAAACTTCGCCTGTTCACTGTGCAGGATGGTCTCCAGCACTTTCGGGGAAATTTTACAACCGCAACCGGCTCCGTGGCTGTACTGCGTTAAACGAATGGTTTGCTCGCTCATGGACATCTCCTGTCATCTCAATCGCGCTATGGTAGCGCTCATTCCATAAAGAGGTAAGTATGGCTGTCTGAATTCTGCGGCAGATGCTCAGAATCCAGACAGTTTAGGTGCGTTATCAGAAACGGCTGACGAAAGGCGTGCTGTCCGGAATGCTGATGGTGCTGGAGGCTTTAAGCTGCGGGGTGCCGAGATAGAGGAAACCGACAATTTTGTCATGCTCACCGCAGCCAAAACCATCACGGACCGCCGGGCTTTCGGTCAGCGCACCGGTGCGCCAGATACCGTTAAAGCCCTGCGCGACGGCGGCCATCTGCATCGCCATCACCGCACAGCCTGCGGACATTTCCTGCTCCCAGACCGGCACCTTATGGTCAGCCTGGCATTTCGCCACGACGGCGATAATCATCGGGGCGCGGAACGGGGCATTGCGCGCCTTGTCGATACCTTTCTCATCCTGACCGGCGGCAACCGCGCCCTGCTCCAGCAGCTGACTGAAACGATCGCGGCCTTCGCCTTCAATCACAAAGAAGTGCCACGGCTGCAGCGTGCCGTGATCGGGGGCACGCATGCCGGCACGCAGAATGTTCTCCAGCTGCTCGCCTGCCGGGGCAGGTTCGGCCAGACGGGAAGCGCTACGGCGGTTAACAAGCAGTTCGAGTGCGTCCATTGGTTAACTCCTTTCTTGAAATTTACTCACAAAATTAACACGACGGCAGATTTTGTTACAGCCTGGCAGGCGATTCCTGCTGACAAGTGGCGGTTGGGTCATTACGATAACCCAACATTACCGTCCAGTGGCGACGGAAACAGTCATTTTCTGGTTAGGGAGAATACATGCGAACCCTTTGGCGAATCATTGCCGGTTTCTTTAAATGGACGTGGCGACTGCTCAACTTCGTCCGCAACCTGGTGATGAACATCTTCTTCATCCTGCTGGTTCTGGTTTGCGCGGGCATCTGGATGCATATCAGCAACGCGAATCAGGCGCAGCATTCGACTCGCGGGGCCCTGTTACTCGATATCACCGGCGTTATTGTTGATAAACCGTCCGCCAGCAACCGTCTGGGGGCAATCAGCCGTCAGCTGTTTGGCGCGACATCAGACCGTCTGCAGGAAAACTCCCTGTTCGATATCGTCGATACCATCCGCCAGGCCAAAGACGACCGGAACATCACCGGGATCGTGCTGGATCTGAAAGATTTTGCCGGAGGCGATCAGCCTTCAATGCAGTACATCGGTAAAGCGCTGCGCGAATTCCGCGACAGCGGCAAGCCGGTGATTGCCGTGGGCGACAGCTACAGCCAGGGGCAATATTACCTGGCGAGCTTCGCCAATAAGATCTGGCTCTCACCGCAGGGGACGGTGGATCTGCACGGCTTTGCCACCAACGGCCTGTACTACAAATCCCTGCTCGACAAGCTGAAGGTCACCACCCACGTCTTCCGCGTCGGCACGTACAAATCCGCCGTCGAGCCGTTTATCCGCGACGATATGTCCCCTGCCGCCCGCGAAGCGGACAGCCGCTGGATTGGCGAGCTGTGGCAGAACTATCTCGGCACCGTTGCCGCTAACCGTCAGATTACGCCTGAGCAGGCATTCCCTGGCGCGCAGGGCGTGCTCGAAGGCGTGCGTAAGGTTGACGGTGATACTGCAAAATATGCGCTCGATAACAAACTGGTTGATGCCCTGGGCACCAGCGCCGAGATTGAAAAATCCCTGAGCAAACAGTTTGGCTGGAGCAAAGAGGACAAAAATTACAGCGCCATCAGCATGTATGATTACTCGACGAAAAAGCCGGATGAGAACGGTGACAGCGTCGCGGTGGTCTTTGCCAACGGCGCCATCATGGACGGTCAGGAGACTCCGGGGAACGTTGGCGGCGATACTACCGCGTCACAAATCCGCGATGCTCGCCTGGATCCAAAAGTGAAAGCGATTGTCCTGCGGGTGAACAGCCCTGGCGGCAGCGTCAGCGCCTCCGAGGTGATCCGCGCTGAACTGGCTGCGGCGCGTGCCGCCGGCAAGCCGGTCGTCGTATCCATGGGCGGAATGGCCGCCTCCGGGGGTTACTGGATCTCAACACCAGCCAACTACATCGTGGCTAACCCAAGCACGCTGACCGGTTCGATTGGCATCTTCGGGGTGATCAACACCGTGGAAAACAGCCTGGATTCTCTTGGCGTGCATACCGATGGCGTGGCCACCTCTCCGCTGGCGGATGTGTCGGTGACCAAATCCCTGCCGCCTGAAGTCTCTGAGATGATGCAGCTCAGCATTGAAAACGGCTATAAGCGCTTTATCACCCTGGTAGCGGACTCGCGTAAAAAGACGCCTGAGCAGATCGACCAGATCGCACAGGGCCACGTCTGGACCGGCCAGGATGCGAAGAGCAACGGTCTGGTGGACAGCCTGGGCGACTTCGATGACGCGGTGAAAAAAGCCGCCGAGCTGGCGAAGCTCAAGCAATGGCATATCGAGTATTACCTGGACGAGCCTTCGTTCTTCGATATGGTCATGGACAGCATGTCCGGCTCGGTACGCGCCATGCTGCCGGAGGCGATGCAGGCTTACCTGCCTGCGCCGGTCGCCACGGCAGCGAAAGCGATGAAGGCGGAAAGCGATAAGCTCGCGGCCTTTAACGATCCACAGAGTCGTTACGCGTTTTGCCTGACCTGCGCTAACGTCCGTTAAAAACCGTCCCCTCTTCCCGCGAAGAGGGGATTTTTTTCTTTTGAAGAACAAGAACTCACTACCATGCAGAAGAAATCGATTTATGTAGCCTACACTGGCGGTACCATCGGTATGCAGCGCTCTGAAAACGGCTATATCCCTGTCTCCGGCCACCTTCAGCGTCAGCTTGCGCTGATGCCGGAATTCCACCGTCCGGAAATGCCTGACTTCACCATCCACGAATACGAGCCGCTGATGGACTCCTCCGACATGACGCCGGAAGACTGGCAGCACATCGCGGATGACATTAAAGCCCATTACGACCAGTACGACGGCTTCGTGATCCTGCACGGCACCGACACCATGGCGTTTACCGCCTCGGCGCTCTCCTTCATGCTGGAGAACCTGAGCAAGCCGGTTATCGTCACCGGGTCGCAAATCCCCCTGGCGGAGCTGCGCTCGGACGGGCAGATCAACCTGCTGAACTCCCTGTACGTGGCGGCGAATTATCCGATCAACGAAGTGTCGTTATTCTTTAATAACCGTCTGTATCGCGGCAACCGCACCACCAAAGCCCATGCTGACGGTTTTGACGCCTTCGCCTCCCCTAACCTGCAGCCGCTGCTGGAGGCCGGAATTCATATCCGTCGTCTGGGCACGCCGCCTGCACCGAACACCGCCGGCGAGCTGATCGTGCATCCGATCACTCCGCAGCCGATTGGCGTGGTCACTATCTACCCGGGTATTTCTGCCGACGTGGTGCGTAACTTCCTTCGCCAGCCGGTGAAAGCGCTGATTCTGCGCTCCTATGGCGTAGGTAATGCCCCGCAGAACGGCGAATTCCTGAAAGAGCTCCAGGAAGCCAGCGAACGCGGAATTGTGGTCGTGAACCTGACCCAGTGTATGTCCGGAAAGGTCAACATGGGCGGCTATGCCACCGGCAACGCGCTGGCACATGCGGGAGTCATCAGCGGCTTCGATATGACCGTTGAGGCAACGCTGACTAAACTTCACTATTTACTGAGTCAGGATTTGGATATTCAGTCCATTCGCAGCGCGATGATGCAAAACCTGCGCGGCGAGCTGACCCCGGACGAATAAGGAGTGCTCATGAAGCAACGCGCCCTGCTACTGGTCGATTTGCAAAATGATTTCTGCGCGGGCGGTGCGCTGGCCGTCGCCGAAGGTGACAGCACCGTTGACGTGGCAAACACGCTGATTGACTGGTGCAAATCTCGCGGTGAAGCGGTTGTTGCAAGCCAGGACTGGCACCCGACGAACCATGGCAGCTTTGCCAGCCAGCACAACGTTGAGCCGTTCACCCAGGGTGAACTCGACGGGCTGGCGCAAACCTTCTGGCCGGATCACTGCGTACAGCAGACGGAAGGCGCGGAGCTGCATCCGCTCCTGAACCAGAAAGCCATCGATGCGGTGTTCCATAAAGGTGAAAACCCGGCTATCGACAGCTATAGCGCGTTTTTTGATAACGGGCATCGCCAGAAAACGGCGCTGGACGCGTGGTTACGTCATCACGAAATCACGGAGCTGATCGTGCTGGGTCTGGCGACGGATTACTGCGTGAAGTTTACCGTGCTGGACGCGCTCCAGTTGGGGTATACCGTCAGCGTCATCACCGACGGCTGTCGCGGGGTGAACATTCACCCGCAGGACAGCGCTCAGGCGTTTATGGATATGGCTGCGGAAGGCGCGACGCTGTATACGCTCGAAGACTGGCTGGAAACGCAGGCGTAGTCTTTTACGCCCTCTCCCTGTGGGAGAGGGTATCAACCCGCACCGTTATTGCATTTTCATCGTCGCAATCGGCTTCGGCGTGATGCCGAAGTCTTCTTTCAGCTCACGCTTGCTCTTCATCACCATTTGGCCCTGGGTGTCGATGGTCATGTGCTGCGCGTCGGTGTTATTGCGCGCCTGCCACAGCATCACCAGCTGCAAACTGTTCTCTTTTTGCTCCGGCGTCAGCGCAACGCCATCGGGCCATTTTCCCAGTTCTACGGCGGTCACCAGACGCTGATAAATCTCCGGCGTCATGCCGCTAATCATGTCATCTATATTCACACTCGCGCCCTTTCAAAGGAATAATTTGCTGAATCGTTTTTTCAACCCTTAATCTGGTCACCGTTTTCATCATCGGTGAAGCTCATTGAGGCCGAATTTACGCAGAAACGCTCGCCCGTAGGCTGTGGGCCATCCGGGAAGACGTGCCCAAGGTGCGCATCGCAGTTGCCGCAGCGAATTTCCGTACGCACCATGCCGTGCGACGAGTCGGTCAGGTAGCGGATGGCCTCATCGCTCACCGGCTCGTAAAAACTCGGCCAGCCGCAGCCAGAATCAAATTTCGTTTGTGAATTGAACAGAGGGGCATCACAGACCAGACAGTGGTAGACGCCGTCTCGCTTGTTGTGCAGTAAACGCCCGGTGAACGGCGGTTCCGTTCCGTGATTCTGCGTCACGTAAAACTGCATTTCTGTGAGGTTTTTTTTCAAATCGTCAGGGTTACGTTGGTTCGACATATGCTTACATCTCGCTGTAGAAACAGACATCTTTCAACCCGGATTCTAACAAAACATTAACACCCTTGCGTGCACTTTTGATCTAAACTTATGTGTCGCGAATAAGCGGTCAGGCAATTGTGATCACGTTCACATTTTTATCCTGCGAGGACTTTAAAATCCCGGCTCAGCCCCCATATGGGTGCAAGCTCAAAGGGAAAGTGAGGCGAGTCAGTCGCACAAACGTTAGTCACAGGATTGATTTGTCGCAATGATTGACACGATTCCGCTTGACGCTGCGTAAGGTTTTTGTAATTTTACAGGCAACCTTTTATTCACTAACAAATAGCTGGTGGAATATATGACTATCAAAGTAGGTATCAACGGTTTTGGCCGTATCGGCCGTATTGTTTTCCGTGCTGCTCAGAAACGTTCTGACATCGAAATCGTTGGTATCAACGATCTCCTGGACGCTGAATACATGGCGTACATGCTGAAGTACGACTCAACTCACGGTCGTTTCGACGGCACCGTTGAAGTGAAAGACGGCCACCTGGTTGTTAATGGCAAAACCATCCGCGTTACTGCTGAAAAAGACCCAGCTAACCTGAAATGGAACGAAATCGGTGTTGACGTTGTTGCTGAAGCAACCGGTATCTTCCTGACCGACGAAACTGCACGTAAACACATCACTGCGGGTGCGAAGAAAGTTGTTCTGACTGGTCCTTCCAAAGACAACACCCCAATGTTCGTTCGTGGTGCAAACTTCGAAACTTACGCTGGCCAGGATATCGTGTCTAACGCATCCTGCACCACCAACTGCCTGGCACCGCTGGCTAAAGTTATCAACGACAACTTCGGCATCATCGAAGGTCTGATGACTACCGTTCACGCAACCACCGCTACCCAGAAAACCGTTGATGGCCCGTCTCACAAAGACTGGCGAGGCGGCCGTGGCGCGGCTCAGAACATCATCCCATCCTCTACCGGTGCTGCTAAAGCTGTAGGTAAAGTACTGCCAGAACTGAATGGCAAACTGACTGGTATGGCGTTCCGCGTTCCAACTCCTAACGTATCCGTTGTTGACCTGACCGTTCGTCTGGAAAAAGCTGCTTCTTATGAAGAAATTAAGAAAGCAATCAAAGCTGCTTCCGAAGGCGCAATGAAAGGCGTTCTGGGCTACACCGAAGACGACGTTGTATCTACCGATTTCAACGGCGAAATCTGCACTTCAGTATTCGATGCTAAAGCAGGTATCGCACTGAACGACAACTTCGTTAAACTGGTATCCTGGTACGACAACGAAACCGGCTACTCTAACAAAGTACTGGACCTGATCGCTCACATCTCCAAATAAGTTGAGATGAGTGCTTGATCCAAAAAGGCGACTTCGGTCGCCTTTTTTTATTTATAAGACAGAGGATTGCTTAATGATTAATAAAATTTTTGCACTTCCGGTAGTCGAACAACTTACCCCTGTGCTCTCCCGCCGTCAGATTGACGGTGCCGACGTTATCGTCGTTGACCACCCACGCGTTAAAGCCTCCGTAGCGCTCAACGGCGCCCACCTGCTCTCCTGGAAACCGAAAGGCGAAGCAGAAGGCTTATGGCTGAGCGATGCGACCTCCTTCAAAAAAGGGGCCGCAATCCGCGGTGGCGTACCGATCTGCTGGCCGTGGTTCGGCCCATCCGCACAGCCGGGTTTGCCGTCTCACGGTTTTGCCCGCAACCAGCAGTGGACGCTGAAAGCGCATAACGAAGATGACAACGGCGCAGTATTGACCTTTGAGCTGCAGGCTAATGATGAAACCCGCGCCCTCTGGCCGCACGATTTCACCCTGTATGCCCGCTTCAAGCTGGGTAAAACCTGTGAAATAGAACTGGAAGCTCACGGCGAGTTCGAAACCACCTCTGCCCTGCACACCTATTTCAACGTGGGTGATATCAGCGCAGTGAAGGTGAGCGGCCTGGGCGATACCTATATCGACAAAGTCGATAACGCGAAAGAAGGCAAACTGAGCGACGGCGTTCAGGCATTCCCTGACCGTACCGACCGCGTTTACCTGCACCCGGAAGCGTGCAGCGTGATCCACGACGGCGCCCTGAACCGCGGCATTGAAGTGGTCCATCATCATCACAGCGACGTGGTGGGCTGGAACCCGGGCCCTGCGCTGTCCGTCAGCATGGCCGACATGACGGATGATGGCTACAAAACGTTTGTCTGCGTGGAAACCGCTCGCGTGAGCAACCCGCAGAAAGCGAGTGAAGAAAAACCGTCTCGTTTAGGGCAGACGATTCGCATTGTTAAGCGATAAATTTACTGCACCACGCTAAAGCAAACGGGGCGCAAGCGCCCCGTTTTGATGCAAAGATTGCACTAAATTAATGCACAATCAGAACTTGTAGCTCACGCCCACAGAGAAGATGCCTGCCCAGGACTTATCGACCATCGGGCTATCCTTCACTTCGTTGCTCAGACGCTCATAGCGGCCGGTACCGTACACGCTCCAGTCGCCAAGGAAGTTGTAGCTCGCGGTCAGCTCCAGGTAAGGATCCCAGCCGTCATCTGCACTGTAACTTTTCAGACCACTGCGGCGGGACTCGTTTTTAGAGACGCCGTAATAGTAGTCGTTGTAGTTCTCGCTGTTGTACTGCACACCGATACCCGGCGTCAGGGTAAGCCCGCCGTTGGTGTAGCGGTACAACCACGCCAGATCCCAGATAAAGCCGTTGCTGTTGTCCAGCGTGTCACCCGCCAGGGCCGTACGCAGGAAGCCATACTCGGTGTTATGTACATACGAGAGCCCGGCCATCATGGTGCTTTTACGCTTGTCGAGCTGGCGAAGCGCATGGCTGTCGCTGTCACCCGGCTTGAAGTGCGTTGGATCGTAGTAGGCCATGATGGAGAGCTTATCGGCCTTATCGTTCCAGAGATAGTAACCGCCGCCGAGCCCGCGGAACCAGAAGTTATCGCCTTCATAGGTGATAACGGGAACAGGATAAACATCTCGGTCATACTGTTTGTACGGGCTGTTAATGACGCCAACACCCGCGCCAACCGTCCACTGACTTTCCGCCTGTGCGGTGTTCACTGCGGTCGCGGCAAAGATGCCTAATGCCAGAAGTTTGAGTTTGGTCACAATCCATTCTTTCCTGTAGTCAAATAATCAGCGGATGAAGTGTAACCGCCATTCCCGTACATCCCAAAATTTTTTGCCTGCTAATCAGTCTGATTAACCCGTTATTTTTAACTTTTCAGATGACAACCCGCTTTCATTTATATGACCACTGAATGAAAAACGTGCATTTGTCTTATAACGACAGTGGAAATTTTTGGATGAGTTATTGATATGTCATTGAAAGTAGATTTTCTGGGCATGCAAGTTTTGCAAATGCCATCTACGCTTTAATTTAAGAAGAGTTTTCCTGAACACCCTACGGTTCTTAGCGTCTGACCTGGCACACAGGTTGCTGCTCTGGCAGTGAGGTGCGAGAGATTCTCTTCCGGGAGCCTCCACTACTCATACGAACGGCTCTTATCCTGTGCTAAAAAACGAAAGGACGGCATGCCATGAATATATTCGATCACTATCGCCAGCGCTATGAAGCTGCCAAGGACGAAGAGTTCACACTGCAGGAGTTTCTTACCATCTGTCGGCAAGATCGCAGTGCCTATGCCAATGCGGCAGAACGGCTATTGATGGCTATTGGTGAGCCAAACATGGTTGACACTGCCCTGGAGCCTCGGCTTTCCCGTCTCTTTTCGAATCGGGTGGTCGCCCGATACCCGGCGTTTGAAGAGTTCTATGGTATGGAAGATGCCATCGAACAGATTGTCTCCTATCTGAAGCATGCCGCTCAGGGTCTGGAAGAGAAGAAACAGATCCTCTATTTACTCGGCCCGGTGGGTGGCGGTAAATCCTCGCTGGCTGAACGCCTGAAGTCGCTGATGCAGCGCGTCCCTATCTATGTGCTGAGCGCCAACGGTGAACGCAGCCCGGTGAACGACCATCCGCTGTGCCTGTTCAATCCGCAGGAAGACGCGCAGATTCTGGATAAAGAGTATGGCATCCCGCGTCGCTATCTCGGGACCATCATGTCGCCGTGGGCGGCAAAACGCCTGCACGAGTTTGGTGGCGACATCACCAAATTCCGCGTGGTGAAGGTCTGGCCGTCTATCCTTGAACAGATCGCCATCGCCAAAACAGAACCCGGTGATGAGAACAACCAGGATATCTCGGCTCTGGTAGGTAAAGTCGATATCCGCAAGCTGGAAAACTTCGCGCAAAACGATCCGGATGCCTACGGTTACTCAGGCGCGCTGTGCCGTGCTAACCAGGGGATTATGGAATTCGTCGAGATGTTTAAAGCACCGATTAAGGTGCTGCATCCACTGCTGACGGCTACCCAGGAAGGAAACTATAACGGGACGGAAGGTATCTCCGCCCTGCCGTTTAACGGGATTATTCTCGCCCACTCGAACGAATCTGAATGGGTGACCTTCCGTAATAACAAAAACAATGAGGCCTTCCTTGACCGCGTGTACATCGTCAAGGTGCCTTATTGCCTGCGGATCTCCGAAGAGATCAAAATTTACGAGAAACTGCTTAACCACAGCGAGCTGGTGCACGCCCCCTGCGCGCCCGGCACGCTGGAAACGCTGTCGCGCTTCTCCATCCTTTCGCGTCTGAAAGAGCCTGAAAACTCCAGCATTTATTCAAAAATGCGCGTCTATGACGGTGAAAGCCTGAAAGATACCGACCCGAAAGCGAAGTCGTACCAGGAGTACCGCGACTATGCCGGGGTTGATGAGGGGATGAACGGTCTGTCCACGCGTTTCGCGTTTAAGATCCTCTCCCGCGTCTTTAACTTCGACCATGCGGAAGTGGCGGCCAACCCGGTTCATCTGTTCTACGTGCTGGAGCAGCAAATCGAACGCGAGCAGTTCCCGCAGGAGCAGGCTGAACGCTACCTTGAGTTCCTCAAAGGTTACCTGATCCCGAAATACGCCGAGTTCATTGGCAAAGAGATCCAGACGGCCTACCTGGAATCCTATTCAGAATACGGGCAGAACATTTTCGACCGTTATGTCACCTATGCTGACTTCTGGATCCAGGATCAGGAGTATCGCGACCCGGATACCGGCCAGCTGTTTGACCGTGAATCCCTGAACGCGGAGCTGGAAAAAATCGAGAAGCCTGCCGGGATCAGCAACCCGAAAGACTTCCGTAACGAGATTGTGAACTTCGTCCTGCGCGCCAGAGCGCATAACAACGGGCGCAATCCGAACTGGACCAGCTACGAGAAGCTGCGCACGGTCATTGAGAAAAAAATGTTCTCCAATACCGAAGAGCTGCTGCCGGTGATCTCGTTTAACGCCAAAACCTCAACCGATGAGCAGAAAAAGCACGACGACTTTGTCGACCGTATGATGGAAAAAGGCTACACCCGCAAGCAGGTCCGCCTGCTCTGCGAATGGTATCTGCGCGTGCGTAAATCGTCTTAAAAACAAGTGCCCGGTGGCGGTTAGCGCATACCGGGCCTACAAAATGCAAGTTGGCAAATGCAGTACGGGGGGTATATGACCTGGTTTATTGACCGGCGTCTTAACGGCAAAAACAAGAGCACGGTGAACCGCCAGCGCTTCTTGCGTCGTTATAAAGCGCAAATTAAACAGTCTATCTCCGAGGCCATCAATAAACGCTCGGTGACCGACGTCGACAGCGGCGAATCTGTCTCCATCCCCACCGATGACATCAGCGAACCGATGTTTCATCAGGGGCGAGGCGGCCTGCGCCATCGCGTACACCCAGGTAATGACCACTTCGTTCAGAACGACAGAATTGAGCGTCCTCAGGGCGGCGGCGGTGGTTCAGGAAGCGGTCAGGGACAGGCCAGCCAGGACGGTGAAGGTCAGGACGAATTTGTCTTCCAGATTTCGAAAGACGAATATCTCGACCTGCTGTTTGAAGACCTGGCGTTGCCGAATCTGAAAAAGAATCAGCATCGTCAGCTTAATGAATACAAAACCCATCGCGCGGGCTATACCGCCAACGGCGTGCCCGCCAATATCAGCGTCGTGCGTTCGTTGCAGAATTCACTGGCGCGACGAACGGCCATGACGGCGGGCAAACGGCGCGAACTGCGCGAGCTGGAGAGCAGCCTGAAGGTCGTGGAGAACACGGAACCGGCGCAACTGCTGGAAGAGGAGCGCCTGCGTAAAGAGATTGCGGAACTTAGAGCGAAGATCGAACGGGTACCGTTTATCGACACCTTTGACCTGCGCTACAAGAACTACGAAAAACGCCCTGAGCCCTCCAGCCAGGCGGTGATGTTCTGTCTGATGGACGTGTCCGGCTCGATGGATCAGGCCACCAAGGATATGGCGAAGCGTTTTTATATCCTGCTCTACCTGTTCCTGAGCAGAACCTATAAGAACGTGGAGGTGGTTTATATTCGTCACCATACTCAGGCGAAAGAAGTAGATGAACATGAGTTCTTCTACTCGCAGGAGACCGGCGGGACCATCGTATCAAGCGCACTGAAGCTGATGGATGAAGTGGTCAAAGAGCGTTACGACCCGGCACAGTGGAACATTTATGCCGCGCAGGCGTCCGATGGCGACAACTGGGCCGACGACTCACCGCTGTGTCACGAGATTCTGGCGAAGAAAATTCTGCCGGTGGTGCGTTACTACAGCTATATCGAAATTACCCGTCGCGCGCACCAGACCCTGTGGCGGGAGTATGAACATCTGCAAGCAATGTTCGATAATTTTGCCATGCAGCATATCCGTGACCAGGATGATATTTATCCGGTGTTCAGGGAGCTGTTCCACAAGCAATCTGCTACCAGCAACGCATAATCCAACAGCCAGCGAACACGCTGGCTGTTTTCTTTCGACCTCGTTCATCCCGTGCTAATGTAGAACCCTGCATACAGGATTATCACCGGGAAATCGTTATGACTGACGACTTTATTGGGGCAGGAACCCACCAGCAGCTGATTACCTTACTCACCGAGCAGGGCGCGCGGTTTCGCGTCATGGAGCACGAGGCGGTCGGGAAATGTGAGGCGGTAAGTGAAATTCGCGGGACCGATCTGCGGCAAGGCGCAAAGGCCCTGGTCTGCAAGGTGAAGGGAAACGGCGTAAAAAAACACGTTCTGGCGATCCTCGCCGCCGATCTGCAGGCCGACCTGGGCCAGCTTGCCAGCCATTTTGGCGGGCTGAAGGCCTCCCTCGCCAGCCCGGCTGAGGTCGATACCCTGACCGCCTGCGTTTTCGGCGCGATTCCGCCCTTTAGCTTCCATCCTGATTTGGCGCTGGTTGCCGACCCGCTGCTGTTCGAGCGCTTTGACGAAATCGCCTTTAACGCCGGTTTACTGGAGAAATCCGTGATAATGGATACCCAGGACTACCTGCGCATCGCCCGTCCTGAGCTGGTGACCTTCCACAAAGCGTAACCGATATGGCTGGCGACCCTGTCAGCCTTTTCTTTCCAGGAAAAGCACGGAGGCGACGAGAATAACGGCAATTGCGAAAAACGATGAGGAGATAATCAGCGTTTCAACAAACATGTGATCGTTCATGATCGCGACCCCTTTTGCGATATCTGCCTTCGTTTTAATCCGTGTAAATGACAGGGTTATGACAGCAATATAATATTTTTAAATCTGTCCTCCGCCGCGTTTGCGCGTACTGTAAGCAGGTTAATTATTTTGGCAAGGATTCACTATGTTTGACCCTACTCTGCTCATTCTTCTGGCACTCGCCGCGCTCGGCTTTGTCAGCCATAACACCACCGTCGCCATCTCGATTCTGGTGCTGATTATTGTTCGCGTGACCCCGTTAAATACCTTCTTCCCGTGGATAGAAAAACAAGGCCTCACCATCGGGATCATCATTTTAACCATCGGGGTAATGGCGCCTATCGCCAGCGGCACGCTTCCCGCCTCAACCCTGCTGCACTCGTTTGTAAACTGGAAATCACTGGTGGCGATCGCGGTGGGGATTTTTGTTTCGTGGCTGGGCGGGCGCGGCGTTACGCTGATGAGCAGCCAGCCCTCGCTGGTGGCGGGTCTGCTGGTGGGCACCGTGCTGGGCGTGGCGCTCTTTCGCGGCGTTCCGGTGGGGCCGCTGATTGCGGCGGGCCTGGTCTCTCTGTTTATTGGGAAGTCGTAGTCAGGCTGGCTATATAACGCGCTGGCGTCTGGCCGAGTCCCTTCCTGAACATGGTGATAAACGCGGTGGTAGAGTCATAGCCGAGTGACTGAGCCACCTGCTGTACCGATTTTCCACCGATCAAATGCTGTAAGGCCACTATCAACTGCAGCTGGTGGCGCCAGCGGCGAAAGCTTAAACCGGTCTCTTTCACCACCAGCCGCGCCAGGCTGCGTTCACTCATGGCGAAGTGGCTCGCCCACTGCGCCAGCGTCTGCCATGCGGCAGGCTCTTCCGCCATTTTCTCGCTCATCAGCCGAATTTTAGGATGGGGTGAGACGGGCAGCTGCAGATGCTCCTGACGCTGGAGCGGCAGTTCGTCAAACAGAACGTCCACCAGGCGCGATGTGCCCGCCAGTGAGAGTTGTTCACGCGATTTTTCCGCCAGGGATAAAATCAGCTCGCGCACCAGAGGGGAAATTTTCAGGGTGCAGCAGCGGTCGGGCAAGCTTGCCGCCCCCGGTTCAATGAACAAAAAGCAAAGCTGCGCCCCCGGGGTAGCCCTGTTGCTGTGCGGCATTTGCCCGGGGATCCAGACGGCGTACTGGGGCGGAACCATCAGCATGGCATTTTCCACTTCGCAGGTGATCGCGCCGCCGAGGGCGAGAATCAGCTGCCCCTTACGGTGATGATGTCGGGGAATATACTGTTCCTCCGCCACCACGCGGATGCGAAATGCGACGGCCGCATCGTGCTGGCTATCGGGATCATAGCCGTCCAGTCCCAGACCAATCATCAGTTTGTCCGATTTTAGCGATAAACTGTCATTTTAGCCTGATTTCAACCGCCGGGAAAATCGGTATTGTGTGCGCTCGCTTGAACGTATGAGAACATAATGACTACTGCTATTCGCACCTCAGGAAAACACGGCGCGCTGTTAATTGCAGGCATCCTGATGATTGCCACTACGCTTCGCGTCACCTTTACCGGCGCAGCCCCGCTGCTCGACACTATTCGTCTTGATTATGGCTTAAGCACGGCGCAAACCGGTCTGCTGACCACCCTGCCCCTGTTGGCTTTCGCCCTTGTCTCACCGCTTGCCGCAGGCGTTGCCCGACGTATCGGCATGGAGCGCAGCCTGTTTGTCGCCCTGCTGCTGATTTGCGCCGGAATTGCACTTCGCTCGCTGCCTTCCGCCGCGCTGCTTTTCATCGGAACCGCGGTCATCGGCTGCGGGATTGCGCTCGGTAACGTGCTGTTACCCGGATTAATTAAGCGTGACTTCCCGGGCCAGGTAGCCCGACTCACCGGGGCCTATTCCCTGACGATGGGCGTCTCGGCGGCGTTTGGCTCAGCGATGATTGTTCCCCTGGCACAGGGTAGCGCGGGCTGGCATGGCGCGCTGCTGATGCTGATGGCGTTTCCGCTGGTCGCTCTGCTGCTCTGGCTGCCGCAGTGGCGTCAGAAACACGTTGCGACGGTAACGGGCGCTGGCGCGCTGCATAACCGCGCCATCTGGCGCTCGGCCCTCGCCTGGCAGGTGACGCTCTTTTTGGGGATTAACTCGCTGATTTACTACGTCATCATCGGCTGGCTGCCGGCGATATTGCTCAGCCACGGCTACAGCGAAGCGCAGGCCGGCTCGGTGCACGGGCTGTTGCAGCTGGCCACGGCCGTGCCGGGGCTTGCCGTTCCTCTGGTCCTCCACCGTCTGAAAGACCAGCGGGGGATCGCCGGTGCGGTGGCGTTGATGTGCGCGGTAAGCGCGGCGGGGCTATGGTTTATGCCTGACATGGCGGTGATGTGGACGCTGGTGTTTGGCTTTGGCACAGGGGCAACGATGATCCTCGGCCTGACGTTCATCGGTCTGCGCGCCAGCTCCGCGCACCAAGCTGCGGCGCTGTCCGGCATGGCGCAGTCGATCGGCTATCTGCTCGCCGCCTGCGGCCCTCCGCTGATGGGGAAAATTCACGATAGCGCGGGAGACTGGCAAATCCCGCTTCTGGGCTGCGCCCTGGCCGCCGTGATAATGGCGCTCTGCGGCGTGCTTGCCGGGCGAGACCGCGAAATCGCGCCCCGTTAGAGACTGTGGCAGACCATCGGGTCTGCCTTTTCCTACCCGCGAGCCGTGCGCAGCATCGCCTGCACCAGCACGACCGGACGGCCTTCCAGTGCTGCACGCTCATGCTGGAATAAGGTGATCACGAAGAACGGATGCGTAACCAGCTCTGCGGCGCGAATTTCTCCCTGTTCGTCCCAGCCCGTAACGTGCATATCACCGCTTTCCAGCGCCTGGGAAAACGCCGGCGACACGCCATAGTTACAGTGATAGCCCTCTTCAATTTCCGGCTTGCCGTACGCTTTCGCGATCAGCGTATTTTTGCGCAGCTCAATGGCATCGGTTTTTTCCACCAGCGAACAGGTCAGCGGCGCAATCACCATAGTGCCTTCGGTATCCGTCTCGGCATGTGCCGCATCGGCCCAGCCCAACACATTGCGGGCATACTCAATCAGCGCGTGCTGGAATCCGCCGCAGGTGCCAAGGAATGGAATGCCGTTTTCACGCGCATAGCGCGCGGCGATAAAGGCCGCTTCGGTGTTTTTATAGGGGCTGGCAGGCACCAGCCAGATGGCATCGTAGCCCACCAGATCTTCAGGACTTGTCAGCTCAGTGGTGGCAAGCCAGTCGTAATCGGCGGTGAGGTCAAGGACTGCGGCGGCGTCGTCAATCGCTAGCGGGATCGCCTGATGCGCAATAACGTTGGGATTGTAATCGCCAACCAGCGCAATACGCAGCGTCGTTTTAACCGGGAGGTGTTCCATGAAAGGTTCCTTATGCCAGAGTATTATCAGATAACATAAGGAACCTCAGACTACCGATCTTCTGCAATTATCACAATACCTTAAATTGGGAGGGTAGAATTATGATTCAATGCAAACGCGTATACGAGCAGGCTGGCCCGAACGACGGCTATCGGGTGCTGGTGGACAAACTGTGGCCGCGCGGGGTTAAAAAGACGGACCTCGCGTATGATGAATGGTGTAAAGCGCTCACGCCCTCGAATGAATTACGCAAGGCCTTTCATAGCGAAACCATTGATTTCGCCGCCTTCAGTAAGGCCTATCGGGAAGAGCTGGCGCAGCATGCTGACGAGGGAATGCGTCTGGCGACGCTGGCGAACAGGCAGACCGTGACCCTGCTCTTTGCTGCCAAAGACACGAAGCAAAATCACGCCCTGGTATTAGCCGACTGGCTACGCCATCTCTGATCAGCCGATCGCCAGCTCATCGAGAATTTGCGGCGCTTCATCGGGAGTGAGCGGCATCAGATGTTCGGCGCGGACAAACGCAAAGCCATGCTGATTGTCAAAGGCGTAAACATCACCTGTCACCAGCCAAAGCGCGCGATCTGAGGTAGCGGGTAATTGCGTCATCACGCCGTTGACCGGGTTAACGAAACGCAGGCCAGGCTGGCACAGGCCAAACAGCTCAACAGATTTACCAATATTGCGACGGCCTGACGCCGTGCGGGCACCGATGATCATCGCCATGCTGCCCGGTTTAAGCTGAAACATACTTCTCTCACGGTAACGGTAGCCAGGAACTAGCTAAGAATTATCCTAAAGAGAAGTGTATCGCAGGCGCTATACGTCTGTCACCTGGCGGGTTGCGGACGATCGCGACGATAGAGCGTCCATTCATCAATCACTTCGCCGCCCGGTAGTTTGCACTCCGTGCGTACGCCCTGCGGGCTTTGAACCGGGATCTGTTCCCCGCCTTTCTCCAGGCAGTACACGGAGGCCGGGTTCGCCATACCGATAGCGTGCGGCGGTTTCGGGGCATCGGGTGGAGTTGTTTTTGCGGTGCAGGCCACCAGGGGAAGCGCCAGCGCCAGAAGCAGAAATCTCATCTCATTGATCCTTGTGACATCATGACAGTCTAAGGGTAACGGGTCATCGCCCCTTTCTCCATGATTTCTCCATTTTAACTGCACTTTTCAACACTATAGTGTGGCATGTTCTCGATATGACCAGAGAACATCATTCCGTAATCAAGATGTCTTTGCCCCGGTCTCAACAACGGGGCCTTTTTTTCTCTGCTGCTGCCCCCTCCCTGCATATATTAAATTTTTTATATTCATGTTTTACTATGCCTGAAGTCTAAAAACTCAGCATAACATGCAGATGCAGACGTCTTCTGCCTGGGAGTCATTCTACGTCATGTCGGATATTATCCTTGCCCGTGTTTCAGAAACCCTCGCCACTGAACAATCCCTTGAAGGTCTCGTTCGCCAGCTGCTGGAGATGCTGGAGATCGTGACTGACATGGAGTCGACTTACCTCACCAAGGTAGATATCGAAGCCCGACTGCAGCATATCCTCTACGCCCGCAACAGCAAGCAGATGACAATCCCTGAGGGGCTGAGCGTCCCGTGGGATGAAACACTGTGTAAGCGCGCGCTGGATAGCGACACCGTATTCAGCAACGACGTTCCCGAACGCTGGCCGGAGTGCGAGGCGGCGAAAGCGCTCGGCATTACGACCTACATGAGTATTCCTGTCCATCTTGCGGATGGTTCGCTCTACGGAACGCTTTGTGCCACCAGCACGGCCAGAAGGCCGCTTAGCGAGCGCGGTGAACAGGTTCTGAAGTTATTCGCCGGGCTGATTGCCCAGTCCATTCAGAAAGAGTCGCTGGTAACCCAGCTTCGCGAAGCCAATGCGGCCCTCATCGCGCACTCTTACACGGATGCCCTTACCGGTTTACCCAACCGTCGCGCCATTTTTGAAGATCTGACCACGCTGTTTTCCCTGGCGCGGCACCTTAAGCGTAACACCGTCATCGCGTTCATCGATCTGGATGATTTCAAGCTGATTAACGATCGCTACGGCCACGAGGCTGGCGACCAGTTCCTGATTGAAGTGGGCAAGCGTCTGACGGAAGAAAAACAGCAGGACGATATCATTGGCCGGCTGGGCGGCGATGAGTTTCTGGTCGCGTCATTGAGCACATCCCACAGCGAAGGAGATAACGCGCAGGTCACGCTGCTCAAAACGCGCCTCAGCGCCTGTATTGCCGGTGAATACTGGCTGGGTAGCATCAACCTCATTTACCCCGGAGCCAGCGTCGGCGTTATCGAAGTGGACCCTCGGGTCACCGATCCGGACAGCGCATTACGCGCCGCGGATGTCGCGATGTATCAGGATAAGAAAGGAAAAAGCAAAACACGCTTTCTCACTATGGATTAACCCCGTACACTCTACGGCGTTACAAGAACCGAAACAGGTGATGATATGAGAATAGGGATCCTCTTCCCGGTCGTTATTTTTCTAACGGCGGTGATTTTTTTAGCATGGTTTTTTGTCGGTGGTTACGCGGCGCCTGGGGCATAAATGAGAAAAACGACCCTCATTATGCTGATCGTTGCCATCGCGGCGTTTGCCGGCACGCAGCTTGGCTGGTGGTAAACCCGCCACGTATAAAAGGCCGCCATCTGGCAGCCTTTTTTAACGCTTTTAAGCCTTAGCTTTTGATTTTTCTGTAGATAAACAGAACAACCAGCGCACCGATGACCGCGACGGCAAAGCTGCCGAAGTTAAAGCCATCGACTTTGCCAAAACCGAACAGCGTACTGATCCAGCCGCCGACTACCGCGCCGATAATACCCAGTATTACGGTGACGATAAATCCACCGCCATCTTTGCCCGGCATGATCCACTTCGCCAGAATACCCGCAATAAGCCCAAAGATAATCCAGGATAAAATTCCCATAACTTTCCTCTCTGTATGGTTTTTGTCATTAAATCAACGACACAAAAAAGAATAGCACAGGATTTCAGAAAGGAAATTTGTGATAGGCATCACAAAGAGAGAGTGCGCAATTATTCATCAACAAAAAGAACTGGCCACATAAACTGTGGGGTTGCATCTTTTATTGAGAAGGATTATCTTTCTCAACACTGAATAGTTGAGCGAAACACTCAGGTATTCAGTACGACATTGCTCACATTGCTTCCAGTATTTCTTGCCCACTCCTGAGTGGGCTTTTTTTTAGTTCATACCCCAACAAACGCGTACCGGTTACGTCCTGCGCGTTTTGCCTGGTAGAGCGCCTGGTCAGCGGCAATAATGATATTCTGCTGGCTGCCCGCGATGTCGACCGCACGCGCGGTGGAAATCCCGACGCTTACCGTCACCCGCCCGAAGGGGCTAAAAGCATGCGCGATTTGCAGGGAAAACACGTTGCGAATAATCGTCTGCGCCAGTCGAAGCGCCTCCTGGATATCCGTATCAGGTAATATCAGCGCAAATTCCTCTCCGCCGTAGCGCGCCACAATCTGATTATCACCGGTAAGGCTCTCCCTGAGACTGTTTGCCAGCAGCGCCAGACACCGGTCCCCTTCCGGATGGCCGTAGTTATCGTTGTATTTTTTGAAGTAGTCCACGTCCACAATCAGTATCGAAATCGCTGCGTCATGCGCGGCACAAGTCGCGATTTCAGAGAGGATTCTTTCATCAAAAATGCGACGGTTATACAGCCCGGTCAACGCATCCTCAGAAGCGATAATCTTCAGCGCCTTATTATCTCTGGTTTTTCTGGATAAGTCGGAATACAGGAAGTACGACGCGACGATAAGTATCGCAGTGAAAACGAAAATGAGCAGCGCCAGCTGAATAGCCTGCTTGCGCCACGGAGCGAGGGCTTCATCAATACTGACGGCCACGGTGGTCACCAGCCCGTAGCGTCGGTTTTTCTCATAGGCATAGATGCGCTCGATTTTATCAAACCGCGAGATGGAGCTGGCTATCCCCGTATTTTGTACCTTGAGATATTTCCTGAAGAGCGGTGAATCAGAAACAATCGTGCCAATATAGGTATTTTTAAAGGGATACCGGACCAGCAGCACGCCGGATTGCGTCGTTAAGCCAATGACGCCCAGGTGACCAATATTAATCTGCCCGTAAAGCGCGAGAAAATTCTCGATACCCAGCGTCACCACCACGACACCGCTAAATGCCCCGGTGTGGGTTTCAAGGCGCCGACTAATGGTGATGACCCATTTGCCATTGGTTCTGCTGACTACGGGTTCGCCAATAAAAATCTGCTGATTTTTATTTTCCCTGTGATAGATAAAAAATGACCTGTCCGATCCTTTGCGTGGGCCTGTAAAAGTTTCGTGCAACGCGGTAAAGATATCGCCCTGAGCGTCGTAAACAACCACATTATTAATCTGGGTAAGAAGATTATCCTGATCATTTATCATCCGCTGAATATTGGTCGCCTGTTGCGGGGTCATGCCATAAATTTCGATTATGTCGGAAACGGTAGTAATTAACATTTCGCTTTGGCGCATGATCCCCTCGGTGTAGACATCAAGGGTATGGCTCAGGTTAGCAACGCTGGTATTAATTTGCTGGATTGACTGCTGCCTGGACGTGGCAATTTGGACGGCAAGCGACAGCGAGATGATCAATGAGACAATGATGACGGTAATGGTTGTTGTGTAAAAAGTATTTTTCACATGCACGAGCTTTTCCACCTTATCACGCCTGACATCCCTGGCTGACAACTCTTGTCACTGTAACAAAGCTCGGGATAAGAGGAAAATGAATTGCACTTAAGCATACAACAGAAGCTCGTCTTTATTTCGTTTTACAAACTGACGGTCTCCCTGGGTTTAGATAAAATGACTTTAATAAAATCGATATAGGAGACGGGTTTACCAAAATAATATCCCTGTAACAGGGTTATCTCATTACGGTTGAGATACTCCAGCTGCGCTTTTGTTTCTACGCCTTCAGCTACAATGCGCAATGAGAGTTTTTTCGCCAGCTCAATGACGCAGTCCAGCAGGATCGTTGAATCCTTTTCATCTGAAACCCGGTTCACAAAGCTTTTATCAATTTTAATATAATCAATGGCAAGTGCATTAAGGCATGACAGCCCGGAATAACCCGTACCAAAATCATCCAGGGCAATAACAAAACCGGCGTTATGCAGCATGTTAAGGTTTTCCACCAGGTGAGGATTATCGATCAGCGGTTCACGCTCGGTCACCTCGAGAACCAGTTTGACCTCTTTACCCTGAAACCCGTTCCCGAAGACGCGACAGTCACCGATAAAGGAAGGCGCATTAATGTGTCTGGCGCTGATGTTTACTCCGATATGAAACCCGTCCGGTAGCTTAGGCAAAAGCGGCTTAAGCTGCGTCACCACTTTCGCCATCAACCCTTTAGTCAGTGGAATAATCAAACCGCTACGTTCGGCAATCGGAATAAAGACATCTGGCGGGATAAAGCCTGACTTTGGATGCTTCCATCTTGCCAGGACCTCAACGCCATATAACCCGCCGGTATCGCCGTTCACGATCGGCTGGTAATACGGCACGATCTCCCCCTGCAAAATAGCCTTACGTAAGTCGTCTTCAAATGAGGTGCTTTTCCCCTTGTATCGGCGGATCAAAATACCCACCGCCACCGATAGCGCAAGAATAAGCAGTATCAGGCTCCATCCCTGTTGCAAAAGCCGCGTCAGGCTGAAAAAGGCAGGAGGTTGCCAGGCGAGGCTGAAGGGAAATTGCGTTGATGCCGTAAGCGCTCCCGCCCAGGAGGCCGCTTTCCAGCCCCTCACGGCACCGTTGCGAACAAGCATGCTTTCGCCAACAACCAGCCCCAGATCCATGCTATTCGATGCGCTTGCAATGACGTCCTGCAAATGCGCGTCACTGATGCTGACGATGACGCGCCCTCCCGCGATGGACATCTGAAAGACAAGCACCGGAATGCCGTTCACCAGTCGACTGCCCGGTAACAGCATCAATTTTTCGGCAGGTAACGTCTCAGGATGAATAATCAACACGCCATTCCCGGGAAGGGAAGTACAGATGATTTTACCCTGCTGCTCGATCATGATGGCGCGCAGATGCGGTTTTAGCGCTGCCTCTGTCCCCAGCGCCAGCTGTCCGCTACTGGTACACCCTTCGGCCGCAACGCGCTTCGCCGTGCTGGCCGCACTGACTGCTTCAGCCAGAATGTTTTCTATTTTTTGGGTGCTGGCCGTGGCGGTATGACTATTACTCAGCTTCGCCATCTGCCATAGCTGCCAGTTAATAATCAAAATGCCGCTCAGAAAAAGAAACAGAGCACTTAGAATAGGGATCATCACGTTGCGCACGATGTTTTCCTTAATAGAAAAAACAAGCATGGATGTTCTGAAAGAAGAGCCTGTGCTAACCCGGTATTGCTTATAACAATGAAATTAGCTTAGCTGAGAATTGTCTTAAAAAACTGATGCTTTCGTATGAGTTCACCTGCCGGCATTTACTCACATGACGTGACTATCAGGCTTGTTCCTTGCCCTGGCTGTGTTAAGATTTGTGAAATCAGGGAGCGGACTGGATAACTGGAAAATGAAAAAGCTCATTGCCGTTGCTATCGTTTCGACGCTTCTGGTTTTCCTGTCTCTTTATGCGGTCAATGCTGTAATCATTGGTCAGCAGAAGAGCAAACAGCGTGAAATATCCCGTACCCTTTTACATTATTCAGAAGACGTATCCCAAAGCGTGGCGCTGGGTCTCAAAAGCATCACGACGCAGGGATGTGATAAAACCAGCCTCGATCGCTACAGACAAATTAAGCTTAATAATCTTTATTTTGCCGATATCGGCTTTATTGATAAGGGAAAAATTGTCTGTACCGCTTTTTGGGGAAAACTCGCGACGCCCGTTGCAGTTCCTGCAGAACTGCATAAAACGCCGAGGGGCTTTCTCCTGGCCCAGTTTTCGAGAAAAGACTTTTTCACGGGCAATGCGGCAATTTATAATAATATTATTATCTTCACCTCCCGCTATGCTTACGATAAATTCACCCCGGTCACCGCAAGCTATTCGCTCAGTGCTACCACCAAAGACTTCGGAAGAGTCTTTTTTTCGGCCGCCACGGAGCTAAATCAGCAGAGCTGGCTGCATTCGACGTTGTTTACCCTGACTCTGACACAGTGCAGCGCCTTCTGGGACCTGTGCGTCATCGTGAAGCATCACGACGCCGGGCTGGCCTCGTTACCTCCGTTTATCTTTGCGCTTCTCGCGGTCATACTCTGTTTTATCTGGATTGCGATAACGTTATTTATCTTCCGTATCTATGAAGACCGTTTTTCTCTGGAACGTACGCTGATAAAAGCCGTCATCACGAATACCATCAGCGTTAACTATCAGCCCATTATTCGCATTCACGATCAAAAAATCGTGGGCATCGAAGTTCTGTCGAGATGGCGCGATCAAAAGCACGGGGACGTCTCTCCGGAGCTGTTTATCCCATTAATTAAGAAGATCGGTCTGTATAAAAAATATTACAGTAATATTATCGAAAAATCCCTTTCCGAAATTGCCCCACTGGTGATAAAACACCAGCTGATAGTCTCAATAAACGTTGGGCACAAGGAAATTGAAGATGGACAGTTCATTACCATTTTGCGCCGTGCGTGTTTTGCCAACCACCTTCCCCTTTCCCTGATGAAGGTCGAACTCTCCGAAAAAGCCGTTTCCACGGCAGATATCCTCGAGGGATTCTGTCAGGAGCTGAAATCGCTCGGCGTTAAAATATCAATAGATGATTTTGGCGTGCAAAACTCGAATCTCGCCCGCCTGTCGCTGCTTGAATATGATGAAATCAAAATCGATAAGTCGCTGGTGGACGGCATCAGCGAGCATTATAAGCAAAACATCTTTGTAATCTTCAGCGATGCCCTTGAAAGATTGAATAAAACGCTTGTTTTCGAGGGCGTGGAAAATGAAATTCAATATCGGTTTATTGCAAGCCGATATCCTGATGCGTTGATTCAGGGATGGTATTTTTCAAAAGCACTCACCCGAAGCGAGCTGGCGAAGCGACTCACCGGGGTCGCACCGTAATCCGAAGCCTTGCGCGTCCGTTTTTCTCCAGTCGGGCATTTCTATTTTTTACGCAAAAACATATAGTCGTCACATTCAGACGGTAGATTACCCTGAAGCACACTCATATTTTGGTTAAAAACGTGAAATTATCCTTACTATTCCCAGTGGTACTCTTTTGTCTGACCGTTATTTTCGCGCTGTTTATCGACGCCCCCGCGTCGCATATTCTGCGGAATAAATGCATGTGGTCCGATAGCGTGATGCTGAGCTGTATCGCAAAGCATCAGCATAACGGCTTTTGAAGCAGACTATTCATTTCCCCACTGATTGAGGAAGTTCGCAATATCATCGATGCGACCCGCACGGATCCCGGCCTCAGCGGCTATCTCCTGCTGGGCTTCCTCGCTAATCTCCTCATTATTCGATAAACGGGTGAGCAGCAGCTGGAAATAATGTGCCAGCGCGTCGCGCTCTGACTCAGCGACCTGCTCAGCGGCTTCCGTCGCGTACTCATCGGCAATGTCATAAAATTTCAGTGGGATATCGTTGTTCATAACTGTCTCGTCGCTAATCTTTACGGGTAAAGCCATCAGTATATCGGACGCCCTATCTCAACCAAAGCATTGCTTCAGATGAGTAACGCAAGCAGCGCTGCAAGAGCGGGCGCGGCCTGTACATACAAAATTTTTCGGCTGGCGGTGGCTGCGCCAAAGAGCCCGGCGATCAGCACGCAGGTCAGGAAGAAGATGGCCACCTGAATACCCTTTTCCCCGAGCCAGAGGCTCCAGAGCAGACCGGCCGCCAGAAAACCGTTATACAGCCCCTGATTCGCGGCCAGCACGCGGGTGTCGCGCGCAAAATCAGGACGCAGATTAAAGGCCTTGTGCCCTGTTTTGGTATTCCACAGGAACATTTCCAGCACAAGAATGTAGAGATGAATGAATGCAACGACAGCGATAAGGACGGTGGCTAACATCGTGTTGTCTCCCGCAGGCAGAGGCAAAAAAAACGGGAACCCTCAGGCCCCCGCTCTTGTTTAATCCAGAATCTGGATTACATGTTCGCGATAATCGCGTCGCCAAACTCTGAGCATTTCAGCAGCTTAGCGCCTTCCATCAGACGTTCGAAGTCATAGGTTACGGTTTTCGCGTTGATCGCGCCTTCCATACCTTTAACGATCAGGTCTGCGGCTTCGAACCATTCCATATGACGCAGCATCATCTCTGCGGACAGGATGATAGAGCCTGGGTTCACTTTGTCCTGACCTGCGTATTTAGGTGCAGTGCCGTGGGTCGCTTCGAACAAGGCGCACTCGTCACCGATGTTCGCGCCAGGGGCGATACCGATACCGCCAACCTGTGCTGCCAGGGCGTCAGAGATGTAGTCACCGTTCAGGTTCATACAGGCAATTACGTCGTATTCTGCAGGACGCAGCAGGATCTGTTGCAGGAACGCATCGGCGATCACATCTTTAACGATGATCTCTTTGCCGGTGTTCGGGTTCTTAATCTTCTGCCATGGGCCGCCGTCGATCAGCTCACCACCGAACTCTTCTTTCGCCAACTGGTAACCCCAGTCTTTGAACGCGCCTTCGGTAAACTTCATGATGTTGCCTTTGTGAACCAGGGTCACAGAGTCACGGTCGTTGGTGATCGCGTATTCGATGGCCGCACGCACCAGACGTTTAGTACCGTCTTCAGAGCATGGCTTGATGCCGATACCGCAATGCTCAGGGAAGCGAATTTTCTTCACGCCCATCTCTTCGCGCAGGAATTTAATCACTTTTTCTGCGTCAGCAGAGTCCGCTTTCCATTCGATACCCGCGTAGATGTCTTCTGAGTTTTCGCGGAAGATAACCATATCGGTCAGTTCAGGGTGCTTAACCGGGCTTGGGGTGCCCTGATAGTAACGAACCGGACGCAGACACACGTAAAGGTCCAGCTCCTGACGCAGTGCCACGTTCAGGGAACGGATACCGCCGCCAACTGGCGTCGTCAGTGGGCCTTTAATAGCAACGCGGTAGTCGCGGATCAGATCCAGGGTTTCTGCTGGCAGCCAGACGTCCTGGCCATAAACTTGAGTAGATTTCTCACCGGTGTAAATTTCCATCCAGGAAATTTTACGCTCGCCTTTGTAGGCTTTCTCAACAGCGGCATCAACCACTTTCAGCATCGCCGGGGTAACGTCTACACCGATACCGTCACCTTCGATGAACGGGATAATCGGATTGTGAGGAACGTTAATCTTGCCGTTTTGCAGGGTGATCTTTTTACCTTCCGCCGGAACAACTACTTTGCTTTCCATTAACCTCTCCTTCGAGCGCTTCTGGTTGTTACTGATCTTATGTTAATAAATTGTAATGAGCCCTTCGATAGTACCTGATTGTCCTGCGCCATGAAAGGTCTTCGTTATTAGGCTATAATGCGGCAATTGATAACGCCTGAAAATACCATGAAGAAAACTTCTTTTACAAAACACCGGGTTGAGCGATTCAGCTCGCGACAAGCCGCCAGAAGACCGCAGGAAACCCAGCCGAAGCGGGTTATTTTGTTCAATAAACCCTACGATGTTTTGCCGCAGTTTACCGATGAAGCCGGACGTAGCACGCTGAAGGACTATATTCCTGTTCAGGGGGTCTACGCGGCCGGGCGCCTGGACCGCGACAGCGAAGGCCTTCTGGTCTTAACCAACGACGGCGCGCTGCAGGCGAAGCTCACGCAGCCGGGCAAACGCACCGGCAAAATTTACTTCGTCCAGGTGGAAGGCGAGCCGGATGACGCGACGCTGGCAGCGCTACGCAGCGGCGTGACGTTGAACGACGGCCCAACCCTGCCGGCGGGTATTGAACGCGTGAATGAACCGGAGTGGCTTTGGCCGCGCAACCCGCCGATTCGCGAACGCAAATCCATTCCAACAAGCTGGCTCAAAATAACCCTTTATGAAGGCCGCAACCGCCAGGTTCGGCGCATGACCGCACACGTCGGCTTCCCTACCCTGCGTCTGATTCGCTACGCCATGGGCAGCTACACCCTGGAAACGCTGGCAAACGGCGAATGGCGCGACGTTACCCCTTAAGGAGTCACTATGTTTAAACCTCATGTCACGGTTGCCTGCGTGGTACACGCCCGGGGTAAATTCCTTGTTGTCGAAGAGAGCATTAACGGCAAAGCGCTGTGGAACCAGCCTGCCGGACACCTTGAAGCCAATGAGACCCTGCTGCAGGCAGCGAAACGCGAGCTGTGGGAAGAGACCGGCATTCGCGCTGAGCCTCAGCACTTCATCCGTATGCATCAGTGGATTGCACCTGACCACACGCCCTTCCTGCGCTTTTTATTCGCCGTTGAGCTTAGCGAAACGTGCGCCACAGAGCCGCAGGATGACGATATCGACCGCTGTCTGTGGGTCACTGCCGACGAGATCCTGAACGCGCCAAACCTGCGCTCGCCGCTGGTTGCGGAAAGCATTCGCTGCTGGCAGTCAGGCGCACGCCTGCCGCTGGATGTCATCGGCGCATTTAACTGGCCGTTTACAGAGGGTGCCAATGGTGGGGGGGCGTGATAGAATACGCCGCCTTGAAGTTCAATGTCGTGAGTATTCCATGTCAGATAACAGCCAGAAAAAAGTGATCGTCGGCATGTCCGGCGGTGTCGATTCCTCCGTTTCCGCCTACCTGTTACAGCAACAGGGCTATAAGGTGGAGGGCCTGTTCATGAAGAACTGGGAGGAAGATGATGGCGAGGAATACTGCACCGCCGCAGCGGATCTCGCCGACGCGCAGGCCGTATGCGATAAGCTCGGCATTGAACTGCACACCGTTAACTTTGCCGCAGAATACTGGGACAACGTTTTTGAACTCTTCCTCGAAGAGTACAAAGCGGGCCGTACGCCTAACCCGGATATCCTGTGCAACAAAGAGATCAAATTTAAGGCCTTCCTGGAATTCGCCGCGGAAGATCTGGGCGCTGACTACATCGCGACCGGTCACTATGTGCGCCGTGCAGACGTGAATGGCAAAAGCCAGCTGCTGCGCGGTCTGGACGGCAACAAAGATCAAAGCTACTTCCTCTATACGCTTAGCCACGAGCAAATCGCCCAGAGCCTGTTCCCGGTCGGCGAGCTGGAAAAGCCGCAGGTGCGTAAAATCGCCGAAGAGCTGGACCTGATCACCGCGAAGAAAAAAGACTCTACCGGCATCTGCTTCATCGGCGAGCGCAAATTCCGCGATTTCCTGGGACGTTACCTGCCTGCACAGCCGGGTAAAATTGTCACCGTCGACGGGGAAGAGATTGGCCAGCATCAGGGGCTGATGTACCACACGCTCGGCCAGCGTAAAGGCCTGGGTATTGGCGGGACCAAAGAAGGTAGCGAAGATCCATGGTATGTTGTCGACAAAGACGTCGAAAACAATATTCTGGTTGTTGCCCAGGGACACGATCATCCGCGTCTGATGTCCGTTGGCCTTATTGCACAGCAGCTGCACTGGGTCGATCGTGAGCCGCTGAAAGGCACGCTGCGCTGCACGGTGAAAACACGCTACCGTCAGACCGATATTCCATGCACCATTACCGCGCTCGATGACGATCGCATTGACGTGCGTTTCGACGAGCCGGTCGCCGCCGTCACCCCGGGTCAGTCTGCTGTCTTCTACAGCGGCGAAATCTGTCTGGGCGGCGGGATCATTGAACAGCGACTGCCGCTGCCTGCTGTTTAATACGATTCACACATAAAGGAGACCGTGTGGCGAAGAACTACTATGACATCACCCTGGCGCTGGCGGGAATTTGCCAGTCAGCCCGTCTGGTGCAACAGCTGGCGCATCAGGGTCATTGCGACGCTGACGCCCTGCACGTTTCGCTGAACAGCGTTATCGATCTCAACCCCGGCTCGACCCTGGGCGTGTTCGGCGGCAGTGAAACCAATCTTCGTCTCGGTCTTGAAACTCTGCTGGGCGTGCTTAACGCCAGCAGCCGTCAGGGATTAAACGCGGAGCTGACCCGCTACACGTTAAGCCTGATGGTACTGGAGCGTAAGCTGAACGCCGCAAAAGGCGCAATGAATACGCTGGGCGATCGCATTGCCGGGCTGCAGCGTCAGCTCGATCATTTTGACCTGCAGTCAGAAACGCTGCTGAGCGCTATGGCCGGCATTTATGTTGACGTCATCAGCCCGCTGGGCCCGCGTATTCAGGTCACCGGATCCCCTGCCGTGCTGCAAAGTCCGCAGGTACAGGCAAAAGTGCGCGCGTCCCTGCTGGCAGGGATCCGCGCCGCCGTGCTGTGGCACCAGGTGGGCGGTGGCCGCCTGCAGTTAATGTTTTCTCGTAATCGCCTGACCACTCAGGCAAAACAAATTCTTGCTCATTGTTAACCTCCCGGAGTTGCGAATTATGGAATTATCCTCACTGACCGCCGTATCCCCTGTCGATGGACGCTACGGCGATAAAGTCAGCGCGCTGCGCGGGATCTTCAGCGAATATGGTTTGCTGAAGTTCCGTGTTCAGGTTGAAGTACGCTGGCTGCAAAAGCTGGCCGCCCAGGCAGCAATCAAGGAAGTTCCTGCTTTTGACGAAAAGGCAAACGATTACCTTGATAAAATCGTTGCCGAGTTTAGCGAACAAGACGCCGCGCGTATTAAAATCATCGAACGCACCACCAACCACGACGTGAAAGCGGTTGAGTACTTCCTGAAAGAGAAAGTGGAAAGCGTCCCTGCGCTGCATGCCGTGTCTGAATTCATTCACTTCGCCTGTACCTCTGAAGACATCAATAACCTGTCTCACGCGCTGATGCTCTCCACCGCGCGTAAAGAGGTGGTGCTGCCTTACTGGCGTAAAATCATCGACGCGGTAAAAGCACTGTCCGTGGAATACCGCGACATTCCGCTGCTCTCCCGTACCCACGGCCAGCCAGCCACCCCATCCACGATGGGTAAAGAGATGGCGAACGTCGCGTACCGTATGGAGCGCCAGTACCGTCAGCTGGAGCAGGTTGAGATCCTCGGCAAAATCAACGGCGCGGTCGGTAACTATAACGCCCACATCGCCGCTTATCCGGAAGTGGACTGGCACCAGTTCAGCGAAGAGTTCGTGACCTCTCTGGGCATTCAGTGGAACCCGTACACCACGCAGATTGAGCCGCACGACTATATCGCCGAACTGTTTGACTGCATCGCGCGCTTCAACACCATCCTGATCGACTTCGATCGTGACGTGTGGGGCTACATCGCCCTGAACCACTTCAAGCAGAAAACTATCGCCGGTGAAATCGGCTCTTCCACCATGCCGCACAAGGTAAACCCAATCGACTTCGAAAACTCCGAAGGCAACCTGGGCCTGGCGAACGCCGTGCTGCAGCATATGGCAAGCAAACTGCCGGTATCCCGCTGGCAGCGCGACCTGACCGACTCCACCGTACTGCGTAACCTGGGCGTGGGCATTGGCTACGCGCTGATCGCGTATCAGTCCACCCTGAAAGGCGTAAGCAAACTGGAAGTGAACCGTGACCGTCTGCTGGACGAGCTGGACCACAACTGGGAAGTGCTGGCGGAGCCAATCCAGACCGTGATGCGCCGTTACGGTATCGAAAAACCGTACGAGAAGCTGAAAGAGCTGACCCGCGGCAAACGCGTTGACGCCGAAGGCATGAAGCAGTTTATCGACGGTCTGGCGCTGCCGGAAGAAGAGAAAACGCGCCTGAAGGCGATGACCCCGGCGAACTACATTGGCCGCGCCATCACCATGGTCGACGAGCTGAAGTAACGCCCCTCACCCCCTTTTCGCCCGAAAAGGGGGATGCTTTTCCCCGGTTTACTCAATGTTTATCCCCACAACAACATAATCAGCGTTAAACTATTCATACCAATTATTTAGGGAGAAGAGATGATGCGCGTACTGGTTGTTGAGGATAACGCATTGCTACGTCATCACCTGAAGGTTCAGCTTCAGGAGATGGGACATCAGGTGGACGATGCTGAAGATGCAAAAGAAGCCGATTATTATCTCAATGAGCACCTGCCGGATATCGCCATTGTCGATTTAGGGTTGCCTGACGAAGACGGTCTGTCGTTAATTCGCCGCTGGCGCAGCCACGATGTCTCCCTGCCGGTTCTGGTTCTGACCGCCCGTGAAGGCTGGCAGGATAAGGTCGAAGTGCTCAGCGCGGGTGCAGACGATTACGTCACCAAGCCGTTTCATATTGAAGAGGTGGCGGCGCGTATGCAGGCACTGTTACGCCGCAACAGCGGGCTGGCTTCACAGGTTATTTCCATCCCGCCATTCCAGGTCGATCTCTCCCGCCGGGAATTAGCGATCAATGATGAAGTGATTAAGCTCACCGCCTTCGAATACACCATCATGGAAACGCTGATCCGTAACAATGGCAAAGTGGTGAGCAAAGATTCCTTAATGCTCCAGCTTTACCCTGATGCTGAACTGCGCGAGAGCCATACCATTGACGTGCTGATGGGACGCTTGCGTAAGAAAATTCAGGCGCAGTATCCGCAGGATGTGATTACCACCGTCCGTGGCCAGGGCTACCTGTTCGAATTACGCTAAATGAGAGGGATTTTACGCCACATACTGCCCCTCTCGCTGCGGGTTCGTTTCTTACTGGCAACAGCCGCCGTCGTGCTGGTGCTGTCGCTCTCCTACGGCATGGTGGCCCTGGTGGGCTACAGCGTCAGCTTTGATAAAACCACCTTTCGACTGTTGCGCGGCGAAAGCAATCTGTTTTATACCCTGGCGAAGTGGGAAAACAACCGAATCACCGTCGAAATGCCGGAAAACCTTAACCAGCAGAGCCCAACGCTGGCCCTGATTTATAACGAAAAGGGGAAATTACTGTGGGCGCAGCGTGATATCCCCTGGTTGGTTAAAAGCATTCGTCCGGACTGGCTCAAAACAAACGGGTTTCATGAAATTGAAGCCGATCTCAACACCACCAGCTCCCTGATCCGTGAAGATCGCTCCCTGCAGCAAAAGCTGAACGAGATCCGCGCCGACAACGCCGAAACGGAGATGACGCACTCCGTCGCGATTAACCTCTATCCGGCGACGCTGAACATGCCGCAGCTGACCATTGTGGTGATCGACACCATTCCGGTCGAGCTGAAGCGTTCTTATATGGTCTGGAGCTGGTTCATCTACGTTCTGGCTGCGAATCTCCTGCTGGTGATCCCGCTGCTGTGGATAGCGGCGTGGTGGAGCTTGCGCCCCATTGAGTCACTGGCGAAAGAGGTTCGTGAGCTGGAAGAACATCATCGCGAGAAGCTGAACCCGGAAACCACCCGTGAGCTCACCAGCCTGGTGCGTAACCTCAACCGCCTTCTGAAAAGTGAACGCGAACGCTACGATAAATACCGTACCACCCTTACCGACCTGACCCACAGCCTGAAAACTCCGCTGGCCGTCATGCAAAGTACCCTGCGTTCAATGCGCAGTTCGAAGCTGAGCGTCGATGATGCCGAGCCGGTGATGCTGGAGCAGATCAGCCGTATTTCCCAGCAAATTGGTTATTACCTGCACCGCGCCAGCATGCGTTCCGGCAGCGCGCTTCTGAGCCGCGAGCTGCACCCGGTAGCCCCGCTTCTGGATAACCTCACGTCCGCCCTCAACAAGGTGTATCAGCGTAAAGGGGTGAACATCAGCCTCGATATCTCGCCAGAGATAAGCTTTGTGGGTGAAAAAAATGATTTCATGGAGGTGATGGGTAACCTGCTGGATAACGCCTGCAAATACTGTCTGGAGTTCGTGGAAGTGTCAGCGCGTCAGACGGAAACCGAACTGCATATTATCGTTGAGGATGATGGTCCGGGCATCCCGCGCAATAAGCGTGACGTGGTGTTCGATCGCGGTCAGCGCGCCGATACGCTACGTCCTGGCCAGGGCGTAGGATTAGCTGTCGCCCGTGAGATTGTCGACCAGTACGACGGTAAAATAGAAACCAGTGAAAGCCTGCTGGGCGGCGCCAGAATGGAGGTTATTTTTGGTCGCCAGCAGCCCACATTGAACGATAGTTAACCCGTTATGTGAAAAATGCGAGGATCTCGCAGCCGGGAGGTTGAGCTTCCGTTATAATCCGAGTCAGTAAGAGCCTGCGGAATAAAAAAATTATGGATTATCACTTAACGCTTAACTGGCCCGAGTTTATTGAACGTTACTGGCAAAAACGCCCGGTGGTTCTGAAACGCGGATTCAGCAATTTTGTCGACCCTATCTCGCCTGACGAGCTGGCAGGTCTGGCCATGGAAAACGAAGTCGACAGCCGTCTGGTCAGCCACCAGGACGGGAAATGGCAGGTTAGCCACGGTCCTTTCGAAAGCTACGATCACCTCGGTGAAAACAACTGGTCGCTGCTGGTGCAGGCAGTCAACCACTGGCACGAGCCGACTGCCGCATTAATGCGCCCGTTCCGCGCCCTGCCCGACTGGCGCATGGACGATCTGATGATCTCCTTCTCCGTGCCGGGCGGCGGCGTAGGTCCACATCTTGACCAGTACGACGTGTTCATCATTCAGGGGACGGGGCGCCGCCGCTGGCGCGTGGGCGAAAAAGTGCCGATGAAGCAGCACTGCCCGCATCCTGACCTGCTTCAGGTTGACCCGTTTGAAGGGATTATCGACGAAGAGCTGGAGCCGGGTGATATTCTCTACATCCCGCCGGGATTCCCTCACGAAGGCTACTCCCTGGAAAACTCACTCAACTACTCCGTGGGGTTCCGCGCGCCGAGCGGCCGCGAGATGATCAGCGGATTTGCCGACTATGTTCTGCAACGCGAGCTGGGCAGCTATCGTTACAGCGATCCTGATGTGCCTGCGCGCGAGCATCCGGCGGATATTCTGCCAGAAGAACTCGATAAGCTGCGCGGCATGATGCTGGATTTGATCAACGAGCCGGAACATTTCAAACAGTGGTTTGGTGAGTTTATCAGCCAGTCTCGTCATGAGCTGGACGTTGCGCCGCCGGAGCCGCCTTATCAGGCTGACGAGATTTATGATGCGCTTCAGCAGGGCGATAAGCTGACGCGCCTGGGCGGGTTGCGCGTGCTGCGCATTGGTGAAGAGGTATTCGTCAACGGCGAGAAGCTGGACTCTCCGCACCGTCCGGCGCTGGAAGCCATTGCCAGCCATCTGGTGCTCACTGCCGACACCTTTGGCGATGCGCTGGAAGATCCTTCTTTCCTCGCGATGCTGGCCGCGCTGGTCAACAGCGGGTGCTGGTTCTTTGAGGACTGAGTCGCTCTAATGCCCGGTAAGCGCTTCGCCACCGGGCTTTTTCTTACCGCTTCGCGGTCAACTCCGCTATCCGCACTATCACCTTCACCGCTTTTTCCATCCCTTCCAGCGTCACAAACTCATGCTTACCATGGTAGTTGTAGCCACCGGTAAACAGGTTCGGGCACGGCAGCCCCATAAACGACAGCTGAGAACCGTCGGTGCCGCCGCGAATCGGCTTCAGCTGCGGTTCGATATCGCAGTCGCGCATCGCCTGCTGGGCGATATCGAGAATATGCGGATGCGCCATCACCTTCTCGCGCATGTTGTAATAGCTGTCTTCAATGATCAGCTCAATATAGCAATCAGGGTGTAATCCTTTACCGACCTTCTTGGCGATCTCCATCATCTTACGCTTGCGCGCCTCAAAGGCTTTGCGGTCGAAATCGCGGATGATGTAGTGCATCTGCGCGCTGTCCACGGTGCCTTTGATGCTGGTCAGGTGATAGAAACCTTCATACCCTTCGGTCTGTTCAGGGCTCTCTTCCGCCGGGACTTCCGCATGGATTCGTGACGCCAGCGACAGCGCGTTCACCATGACGCCTTTCGCCGAGCCGGGATGAACGTTGTTGCCGACAATTTTGATGGTGACAGACGCGGCATTGAAGTTTTCATACTCCAGTTCACCGACGCCGCCGCCGTCTACGGTATAGGCCCACTGCGCTTTAAAGGCCTCCACGTCGAAGTGCTTCGCGCCCTTGCCGACCTCTTCGTCCGGCGTAAAGGCCACGCGGATATCCCCGTGCGGGATATTTTTGCCCTTCAGCACCGCCAGCGCGGTCATAATTTCCGCGATACCCGCCTTGTCATCCGCCCCCAGCAGCGTTTTACCGTCGGTGGTGATCAGCGTCTGGCCCAGCAGCTGATGCAGTACCGGGAACATCACCGGCGAGAGCACTTCGTCACCAATGCCCAACGCAATGTCGCCGCCGCGGTAGTTTTCCACAATCTGCGGGTTCACATGTTTACCGCTAAAATCCGGAGAGGTGTCGACATGGGAGATAAAGCCAATCGCCGGAATATCACCCTGGACATTCGCCGGCAGCGTTGCCATCACAGTGCCTTTTTCGCTTAACGTGACGTTGACCAGCCCCATGGCGTCAAGCTGCTCTCTAAGCAGGTTTAATAACTTCCACTGGCCTTCGGTGCTGGGCACCTGGCGAACACCCGGCTTAGATTGGGTATCCAGCGAAACGTACTGTAAAAAACGCTCAAGTAATTTATCCATGCAGTCACCCTCACTTTTTGTGACAACATTATCAATAAGCATCAAAACGCAAATATTGCGTCAGGTCACTTTTATCCCGCAAACGAGAATATTTTCCGTTTATATCGTTATGCGTTAATAAATGTAGCTTATGAATCAGTGACAAGGATTGGCGATCGCAGGGGATTGCCGTAGAATGTCCGCCCTCATTACGAGTCACCAAGGTGGTTACACACAAACCCCGCTTCAGTCTGCTGCCTGAGGCGTCTATATGGGACAGCGCAAAAATTGAATACACAATCCCGTTCACGTTCACCGCTGGTGCAACTTGAACGAATTCGTAAAAGTTTTGATGGTAAAGACGTTATTTCCGACCTCACTCTGACCATCAATGACGGTGAGTTTCTGACGCTGCTTGGCCCCTCGGGCTGCGGCAAAACAACCGTACTGCGCCTTATCGCCGGGCTGGAAAGCGTCGATAACGGCCACATCCATCTTGAAAACCAGGACATCACCCGGGTTCCTGCCGAAGATCGCCACGTCAATACCGTCTTTCAGAGCTATGCCCTGTTCCCGCACATGACCGTGTTTGAAAACGTGGCGTTTGGCCTGCGGATGCAAAAAACTCCGGCGAACGAGATTGAACCGCGCGTCACCGACGCCCTGCGCATGGTGCAGCTTGAGACGTTTGCCCAGCGTAAACCCCATCAGCTTTCCGGCGGCCAGCAGCAGCGCGTGGCCATCGCCCGCGCCGTGGTCAACAAGCCGCGCCTGCTCCTGCTGGATGAATCCCTCTCGGCGCTGGATTACAAGCTGCGCAAGCAGATGCAGAACGAGCTCAAAGCCCTGCAGCGCAAGCTCGGCATTACCTTTGTGTTTGTCACCCACGATCAGGAAGAAGCCCTGACCATGTCCGACCGCATCGTGGTGATGCGCGACGGCAAAATCGAGCAGGACGGCACGCCGCGCGAAATCTACGAAGAGCCGAAGAATCTGTTTGTCGCCAGCTTCATTGGCGAGATCAATATCTTCGACGCCACGGTGATTGAGCGTCTGGACGACCAGCGCGTGCGCGCCAGCGTTGAAGGACGCGAGTGCAATATCACGGTCAATTTCCCCGTCGAAAAGGGACAAAAGCTCAACGTTCTGCTGCGCCCGGAAGATCTGCGCGTCGATGAAATTCACGGCAATACCGAGGCCGAAGGGTTAATCGGCTATATCCGCGAGCGCAACTACAAAGGGATGACGCTGGAGTCCGTTGTCGAGCTGGAGAACGGCAAAATGGTAATGGTCAGCGAATTCTTTAACGAAGACGACCCTGACTTCGACCACTCTCTCGACCAGAAAATGGTTATCAACTGGGTTGAAAGCTGGGAGGTTGTGCTGGCTGATGAAGAACACAAGTAAATTCCAGAATGTGGTGATTGCCACGATCGTCGGTTGGCTTGTGCTGTTTGTCTTTTTGCCCAACCTGATGATCGTTGCCACCAGCTTTCTGACCCGCGACGACGCTAGCTTCGTTTCGCTGGTCTTTACGCTGGACAACTACGCGCGCCTGCTCGATCCGCTCTATTTTGACGTGCTGCTGCACTCGCTCAATATGGCGCTGATTGCCACCCTTGCCTGTCTGGTGCTGGGGTATCCCTTCGCATGGTTCCTCGCGGGCCTGCCGCAAAAGGTGCGGCCCCTGCTGCTGTTTTTACTGATTGTTCCCTTCTGGACCAACTCGTTAATCCGCATCTACGGGCTGAAGATCTTCCTTAGCACTAAAGGCTATCTCAATGAATTTCTGCTGTGGCTGGGAGTGATTGATGCGCCTATCCGCATCATGTTTACCCCGAGCGCGGTGATTGTCGGCCTGGTCTATATCCTGCTGCCGTTTATGGTGATGCCGCTCTACTCCAGCATCGAGAAGCTGGATAAACCGCTGCTGGAGGCGGCAAAAGATCTGGGCGCTAATAAGCTGCAGACCTTCATCCGCATTATTATCCCGCTGACCATGCCCGGCATTATCGCGGGCTGTCTGCTGGTAATGCTCCCGGCGATGGGTTTGTTCTACGTGTCGGATCTGATGGGCGGCGCGAAAAACCTGCTGATCGGTAACGTGATCAAGAGCCAGTTCCTCAACATTCGCGACTGGCCGTTCGGATCCGCGACGAGCATTACGCTGACGGTGATCATGGGCCTGATGCTGCTGGTCTACTGGCGCGCCTCACGCTTGCTGAATAAAAAGGTGGAACTCGAATGATCGGTCGACTGCTTCGCGGCGGTTTTATGACCGCCATTTATGCCTATCTCTATATCCCGATCGTTATTTTGATCGTGAACTCGTTTAACAGCTCACGCTTCGGGATTAACTGGCAGGGCTTTACCACCAGCTGGTACAGCCTGCTGATGAACAACGACAGCCTCCTGCAGGCCGCGCAGCACTCGCTGACGATGGCGATTTTCTCCGCCACCTTCGCCACGCTGATTGGCTCGCTCACCGCCGTGGCGCTGTACCGCTATCGCTTTCGTGGCAAACCGTTCGTCAGCGGCATGCTGTTTGTGGTGATGATGTCGCCGGACATCGTGATGGCCATTTCGCTGCTGGTGCTGTTTATGCTGCTGGGCGTACAGCTTGGCTTCTGGTCGCTGCTGTTCTCGCACATCACCTTCTGCCTGCCGTTTGTGGTGGTGACCGTTTTCGCGCGCCTGAAAGGATTCGACGTGCGCATGCTGGAGGCGGCGAAAGATTTGGGCGCCAGCGAGATGACCATCCTGCGCAAAATCATCCTGCCGCTGGCGATGCCCGCCGTGGCGGCCGGATGGCTACTTAGCTTCACCCTGTCGATGGATGACGTGGTCGTGTCCTCCTTCGTCACCGGTCCGAGCTATGAAATTCTGCCGTTGAAGATCTATTCAATGGTGAAAGTCGGCGTCTCACCGGAGGTGAACGCGCTGGCGACCATTCTGCTGGTGTTTTCGCTGGTTCTGGTGATTGCCAGCCAGGTTATTGCTCGTGATAAAACAAAATCTCAGGGGACAATGAAATGAAAAAAATGCTCGCCGCTGCGGCGCTGGTGCTTGGCATGGGTGCCGCGCACGCTGATGACAGCAAAACGCTCTACTTCTACAACTGGACCGAATACGTGCCGCCGGGCCTGCTGGAACAGTTCACAAAGGAAACGGGCATCAAGGTTATCTACTCGACCTACGAGTCGAATGAAACCATGTACGCCAAGCTGAAAACCTACAAAGACGGCGCGTACGATCTGGTCGTGCCTTCCACCTACTTTGTCGACAAAATGCGCAAAGAGGGCATGATCCAGAAGATCGACAAAACGAAGCTAACCAATTTTGCAAACCTCGATCCTGAGATGCTCAACAAGCCGTTCGACCCGAATAACGACTACTCCATTCCGTATATCTGGGGGGCAACCGCGATCGGCGTGAACAGCGAGGCCGTCGATCCAAAAACGGTGACAAGCTGGGCCGATCTCTGGAAACCAGAGTACAAGGGTAGCCTGCTGTTAACCGACGACGCGCGTGAAGTGTTCCAGGTCGCGCTGCGCAAGCTGGGCTACTCGGGCAACACGACGGATCCGAAAGAGATTGAAGCGGCGTATAACGAGCTGAAAAAGCTGATGCCTAACGTGGCGGCGTTCAACTCTGATAACCCGGCAAATCCGTATATGGAAGGCGAAGTGAACCTGGGGATGGTGTGGAACGGCTCCGCGTATGTCGCCCGCCAGGCCGGTACGCCGCTTGAGGTGGTCTGGCCGAAAGAAGGCGGGATCTTCTGGATGGACAGCCTTGCGATCCCCGCCAACGCGAAAAATGTTGAAGGGGCGCACAAGCTGATTAACTTCCTGCTGCGCCCGGACGTAGCGAAACAGGTTGCCGAGACGATTGGCTACCCGACGCCAAACCTCGCCGCACGCAAGCTTCTGAAGCCTGAAGTGGCTAACGATAAATCGCTCTATCCGGATGCCGAAACCATCAGCAAAGGTGAATGGCAGAACGATGTTGGTGACGCCAGCCGCCTCTACGAAGAGTATTACCAGAAATTAAAAGCGGGCCGATAAACGGTATCGCGTTCTTCCTCACGCCGCCCGTACGGCGTGAGGAAGATTAACTGACCGCATTCTCCCCTGCCCAGATTGTCGCCTTTCTCATCGCCTCAACCACATCCTCATCCGTCAGACCCAGCGCCTGACGAACCCGGGTCGCCTCGTCCCACTGCTGCTGTTCATAGTAACGGCACAGGCTCACCATATCGGCTAAACGTCCCTCCTGATGGCACAGCGCATTGCTCACGCTCTGCGGGACCGCAATTTGCTTCATCAACTCGGCCATCGGCAGCTCAAGGAGAGTATCGAGCAGAGAAAACAGGCCGCACATGAAGGCATTTTCAGCCAGCGTCGGTTCGTTCATCGTCTCTGCGATCAGTTCGCAGAACTTGCCGCGCATCATGCTCAGCGGGTAAAGCTCGCTGACGGTGTCATTGCCCGCACTGGCGAGGACCACGACCGCAACAAACCGTCTCAGCTGGTTTTCCCCGAGGTATCTGAGGACTTCGCTCAGGGTTAACTTGCTGAAATTACAGGCACCGATATGTTTAAATGCGGTGTGCTTCATGTAGCGCATAATCTTATAGGACAGCGTGAGATCGGTTTTAATCAACGACTCGACGATCCGAAAATCAGGCTTATTGCGCCCAACCTCCATTTGCAGCCGAAAAATTGCCAGCTGATTTTGCGATAGCCGTTTATATTTAATGACCTCCGGACGGCAGAAAAAATAGCCCTGAAACAGCGAGAATCCCTCTTCCCGGTATTGGCTGAATTCCTCTTTAGTCTCAATTTTTTCAGCGAGATATTTAATATGCCCGGTTAAATGTTTACGCTCTTTCAGATACTGTTTAATTTGCGCTAAGGTATAATTTCTGACGTCAAATTTCAGTATTGAAATATAGGGTAAAAAAACATCCCATTCTGGCGCAAGCGTGAAATCATCAAGCGCAAACTGATAACCATGCGCGTTCATCTCCCTGACGGCCTGCAACAGCTCCGCTCCCGGCACAGCATCTTCCAGGATCTCAATGACCACGCTCTCTTTATCCAGCGCTTCTCCACTGCGGTCTATGACCATTCGCGACGGGAAATTAATAAACGACGTATGTGCTCCGGCAATGCGCTGGGACGGCACGCATAAAAACTGATCTGAGATCATCCTGGAGGTGGCATATTCCGCCGACACATCCGGAAAACGGTTTGTCATCCCATCTCTGAACAGCAGCTCGTAGGCCACCGTCTTCATCTCAGGGTTAAAAATGGGTTGTCGCGCAATAAATCCGTACATATCCCATCCTCCTCTACAACTTTATATTTATTAGCATCCTCTTTCTACACGACGATAACGAGCTTTATCGAGCACTATTTTGATTGAATGCACAAAATAAAAGCATCCACACTAATTAACTGGATTTACAAATCAAAATTTAAATTAAATATCCCTGGCGCTCTACAGAAAGAGGAGAAAATATCCGATAAGGAATATGTGCCTGCCCGACATGCACGATATTACGGGAGATGAGAATGAAAGACGCCATGGTCCGAAGAAAAAAAATAAGAGTCAAGACGTTGATGCTATTGTCCATTTTCCTCACCGTAACGGTGGGCTTTACGGCAACGATCGGGTTTATGATGTGGCAGTGGATGGCGCAGCAGGAGGTTCTGGCCAAAAAACATATCCGCCAGATTGCCGAGGTGCAAGCGTTGCAGGTCAGCAAACAGCTGGATTCTGCCCTGACTGCCGCCCGGGACATGGGCAACAGCGCCCTGGCGCTGCGCGAGGCTGGCGTATCCGATCGCCAGAGCCTGAACCAGCTGCTCATCCACTACCTTTCGGCTCACCCACAGTTTCTCTCCATGTCGATGGCCTTTGAGCCTAACGCGTTCGACGATAAAGATGCCGTCTGGGCCGGTCAAAGCGGTGAAGATCCTGCCGGGCGCTACGCCCGCTACGTTGACCGGGACGCCACCGGCAAACCGGCATTACACCTGCTGACGGACATCGAAACGCCCGGCAGCGGCGATTATTATCTGCAGCCGAAACAACGCCATAAAGATGTGATCATCGAACCCTATATCTATCCCTACAACGGCGTGGACGTGATGCTTACCTCGATTGCCGCCCCCATCATGCGCGACGGTCAGTTTCTGGGTTCGGTCACCTCTGACTTCTCCCTCGCCACGCTGCAATCGACGATCGGCGCGATTAAACCGTGGAACGGCACAGGCTACGCCCTGCTCCTCTCCGCAGCTAATAACGTGGTGTCCAGCCCGGACAAACGCGCGGCAGGCAAGCCTTACGCCGGTCAGATTGCCGGTCATGACGTCACCCGAGTAAACGATCCGCTGCTGAAGGAGGACGTGTTCATCACCTGGCAGGACATCGCCGTCGGTAATAGCCAGACCCCGTGGAAACTCGCCATTATCACGCCGGTCAGCGAAGTGATGGCCGAAGCGCGCGCATTTTTACTGAAAGCCATCATCATGATGGTGTTAAGCATCGTGGCGGTTAGCCTGGTCATGGCACAGATCTTCACCCGTAAAGTTGACCGTCCGGTTGGGGGCGAACCTTCGGAGGCCGCCGGGATCGCCCTGGCCGTTGCCCGGGGAGATCTGAACAACACCATCCCGGTGCGTTCCGGAGATACTCACAGCATTTTTTATGCCCTGCACACCATGCAGATGCAGCTCAAGCGCATCGTCGACAATATCAGCGAAGCCAGCCACTCCGTGCACGGCGGCACCAGCGAAATTTCGGCGGGCAACCTTGACCTCGCCTCGCGAACCGAGGAACAGGCGGCTGCGATTGTTGAAACGGCAGCCAGCATGGAAGAAATTTCGGTCACGGTGAAGAATAACGCCGACAACGCCCACAAGGCGACCACGCTGACCGATCGCGCCGCGAGCCTCGCCGGGCATGGCGAAACGCTGGTGAACGACGTGGTTATGGTGATTGGGGAAATTGATGAAAGCGCGCGTAAGATCGGCGAGATTAACAGCATTGTCGATGGCATCGCCTTCCAGACCAATATCCTGGCGCTAAATGCTGCCGTTGAAGCGGCACGGGCAGGCGAACAGGGGCGCGGCTTCGCGGTCGTCGCAGGGGAAGTGCGCAATCTTGCCCAGCGAAGCGCCAACGCGGCAAAAGAGATCTCTCAGCTGATTGCCGAGTCCTCAGGGCGCGTGAGCAAAGGCGTTGAACTGGTCAATGAAACCGGGGTGATGATGAAACAGGTGATTGAAGCGGTATCGCATGTGCATCTGGTCATCAACGATATCGTTCAGGCGCTGGACGAGCAAAATCGCGGGATTAGCCAGGTCAGCACCGCCGTTAACCAGATGGACAGCACGACCCAGCAGAACGCCTCTCTGGTTCAGCAGATCTCTGCGGCGGCGCTCTCGCTGGATGAGCAGGCTAAATCGCTCGAGAAGACGCTGGCGTTCTTCCATTCATAAATAAAAAGGCATCCGCTGGACGGGTGCCTTTTCACGCGATTGCCGTTATAGCCCTTTCAGCAGCTTGTCGACAAACTCCGGGACGACCGCGCTTGCCAGACCGTAGTGTTTCTCTTCAAACTCGCTGCCCACCTGGCTTGGCTCAAGATTGAGTTCTACCGTATGCGCGCCGTGCAGTCGCGCTTCGTGGACAAACCCCGCCGCCGGATAAACATGACCGGATGTGCCGATGGCGATAAACACGTCGGCCATCGCCAGCGCGCTGTAGATATCATCCATTCCCAGCGGCATTTCACCGAACCAGACCACGTGCGGACGCAGGCGCGACGGGAACTGGCAGCAGTGGCACTTATCCTCAGGCAGCACGTCCTCTTGCCAGTCCAGCACCTGACCGCTCCAGGCGCAGCGAACCTTGAGCAGCTCGCCGTGCATGTGGATGATGTTCTTGTTACCGGCCCGTTCGTGCAGGTTGTCGATATTCTGCGTCACCAGCAGAAAACGATCGCCCAGCGCCTCTTCCAGCTTCGCCAGCGCCAGATGCGCCGCATTCGGCGCGACTTCAGGCTGCTGAAGCTGACGGCGGCGGGCGTTGTAAAACGCCTGGACGAGATCCGGATCGCGGGCAAAGCCTTCCGGCGTGGCCACATCCTCCACGCGGTGCTCTTCCCACAGCCCGTCCGCCGCGCGGAAGGTTCGAATTCCTGACTCGGCGGAGATCCCCGCTCCGGTCAGTACCACCACTCTGGGTTTATCCATCGCTTCTGGCATCATTCTGTCTCTGAAAAAGATCCGCTGGCGCAAGCGCTCACGCAAGCGGCGTTTGTTTTTGCGAAAACGGCTGAGTCGACCCTGGCGACGCGACAGCATAGAAACCTCGTAAACTATTCGGTGAGATGAAGGAATGCGGCTCCGCGCATGCCTCCTGCGTCCCCGTGTCGCGCGCGTTCAATACGCGGCACGCGGGCAACCGGCAATAAATGTCGGGGCAAACGCCCGGACAACCGTTCCGTAATCGCGGTAAAGTTTGACAGCCCTCCCCCGATCACCAGCAGATCCGGGTCGACGATGGTGAGAATATTTCCCAGACATACCGCCAACAGATCCAGATAACGCTCTACGTGCTCGCACGCCTGCGCATCCCCTTGCTCCCACAGGGTAATGATTTGAGGGGCCTCAAGTTTCTGATGATAGAAGTGTTCGTAAAGCCATGCAAACCCGCGACCGGAGAGGTAGTTCTCAATACAGCCGTGCTGGCCGCAGCCGCAGCGGGTCAGCGGGAAATCGCGCCCCACGACTTCCAGGGCATCCACCGGGAGACGGATATGACCAAATTCGCCGGTGATGTAGCTTCGCCCGGTGATTGGCTTCCCGTTGATCACAATCCCCCCGCCGACGCCGGTCCCGAGGATCAGCCCCATCACCAGCGGATACTGACGGAACTCATCGTCCCAGGCTTCGGAGAGCGCAAAGCAGTTAGCATCATTGTCTAAACGCACGTCGCGTTCAAGAAGGGCAGAGAGATCGGCGCGGAGCGGTTTACCGCTGGCGGCAGGCACGTTGGCGGCATACAGCGTGCCGTCGTCGGTTTCGGGCATACCCGGAATGCCGATGCCGACGCTGCCTTTGACGCCAAAGCGTTCATCGGCCTGCGCCACCAGCGCGGCAATCGCGGTTAAAAATTCGTCGTAGCTTTCGCGCGGCGTGGGAACGCGGGTTTCCCACTGTAGTTTGAGGTCTTTATCAAACACGCCGAGCGCAATCTTGGTGCCGCCAATATCAAATCCGTAATACATAACGCATTCCTCTTTTAACCTGGCGGCCCGAAAGCCGCTAGATCATGACGTAATTACTGGCCACTTAATACCCTCGCCGGATCAATTCGGCTTGCGCGACGCGCCGGATACCAGCTTGCCAGCAGACTCAGTAAAAGTGCTGTAACCAGCACATAAAAAACGTCCAGCCAGTGCAGTTCAGACGGCAGGAAGTCAATAAAGTAGATATCACCTGACAGGAACTGGTGACCAATAAGCTTTTCGATCCCGTTGATAATCGGCGTCAGCTGCAGGGAAACCACCACGCCAATCACTACGCCGCACAGGCTGCCGAACAGACCCGCCAGCAAACCGTACCAGACGAAGATGGCGCGAATAAGACCGTCTTTCGCTCCCAGCGTACGCAGCACGGCGATGTCGCCACTCTTATCCTTGACCGCCATCACCAGCGTGGAGACGATATTAAAGCACGCCACACCAATCACCAGCACCATCGCCAGATACATGATGGCGCGGATCATCTGAATATCACGGTACATATACCCGTAAGTGCCGATCCAGCTCTTGATGTAGACATAGTTATTGGTCACGCTGCCCGCGTCGCGGACCAGCTTGTTGGCGTTAAAGACGTCGTTCACCTTGATGGCAATGCCCGTCACGCTGTCGCCCATATCGAGATACTGGCGCGCATCTTCCATCGGCACCATCGCAAAGCTGTGATCGAGCTGACCGCTCAGCTGAAGAATACCGGTGACGTGCAGGCGCACGCGCTTAGGCTGCTGCAATTTGTGGTCGGCGCTGGCGTTCGGGATCATGATGGACACCCAGTCGCCCTGCTTCACCTTCAGGGCATCGGCCACGCCTTTACCCATGATGATCTGCTGCTCGCCGGCCTTAAAGTTGGCCCACGCGCCGTTCTGCACATAGTTTGGCAGCGCGCTGAGACGCGCTTCCTGGGCAGGGTTAACCCCTTTCACCTGTATGGCGCGCAGGTTGACCCCGCTCTCCACCAGCCCGGTAAAGTTAATGTAGGGCGCGGCCGCGGCAATGCCCGGCACTTTTTCGACTTTGGTGAGCGCATCGCTCCAGTTAGTCCATGGCTGGTTAACCGGCTCGATCTCCCCGTGCGGCACCACTGCCAGAATGCGGTTATTCAGCTCGCGCTCAAAGCCGTTCATGGCGCTCAAGCCCACAATCAGCACCGCCACACCGAGCGCAATGCCGATGGTCGAGATGACGGAAATCAGCGACACCATGCCGCCGCGACGGCGGCCGCGGCTAAAACGTAAACCGATGAGTAAGGATAACGGTGACGCCATTACTCTGCTCCCATCAGGGTCAGTTCCGCGTTCAGATGGCCGTCGCGCATCTCAAGCTGACGCCCCATGCGTTTTGCCAGCTGCAGATCGTGGGTTACGACCAGAAACGCGGTGCCCTGTGAGGCGTTCAGCTCGCCCAGAAGCTGGAATATACTGTCCGCATTGCGGGCATCCAGGTTACCGGTAGGCTCATCCGCCAGCACCAGACGCGGGTTGTTGACCAGCGCGCGGGCAATCGCCACGCGCTGGCGCTCGCCGCCGGAAAGCTCAGAGGGACGATGGTTACCGCGATGGCCCAGGCCTACCGCTTTCAGCATGTCGCTGGCGCGAGCGTTAATTTCTGACGGTTTCTTTTTACCAATCAGCAGCGGCATCGCGACGTTTTCCAGCGCCGTGAAATCCGGCAGCAGGTGGTGGAACTGGTAGATAAAGCCCAGCTCGCGGTTGCGCAGCTCGGCCTTCGCCGCGGAGGACATTTTGCTCATCGGCTGGCCGGAGAAAATCACGTCGCCCTCGGTTGGCGTATCCAGCCCGCCCAGCAGATGCAGCAGCGTACTTTTGCCCGAGCCGGAGCTGCCAACAATCGCCATCATCTCGCCTTCGCCCACGCTGAAGCTCACATTGTGCAGCACGTCGGTTTGCACAGTGCCTTCCTGATAGCGTTTGGACAGGTTGTCGCATTGCAACAGGATCTTATTCATAACGTAAAGCCTCAGCGGGTTGAGTGGCGGCAGCGCGCCAGGAAGGATAAAGCGTAGAAAGCAGCGCAATGGCCATCGCGGCCAGCGCAATACCGACCACCTGCAGCGGCTCGATAGCCACCGGCAGCGCCGCGCCGTCGAGCAGGGCACCGATGATCGGCATTAAGTTGTTAAGCTGGCTGGCAAGCAAGGCCCCCAGCACGGCGCCGAGCAGCGCGCCGATGATGCCTGCGCTGGCCCCCTGCACCATAAACACCGCCATGATCTGGCGCGGCGTGAGCCCCTGGGTTTGCAGAATGGCGACTTCGCCCTGCTTCTCCATCACCATCAGGCCCAGCGAGGTAATGATGTTAAATGCGGCCACGGCCACGATCAGGCTCAGCAGCAGCCCCATCATGTTTTTTTCCATCCGCACGGCCTGGAACAGTTCGCCTTTACGCTCGCGCCAGTCCTGCCATTTGGTGCCGTCCGGCAGTTTTTGCTGGCTGAGGGTATCGACCTTCAGCGGCGCATCGAGCCACAGGCGCCAGCCGGTGATGTTCCCTGCCGGGTAGCGCATCAGGCGTGAAGCGTCCTGAATGTTAACCAGCATCTGGTAACCATCGACTTCGCTGTTGGCGGCAAAGGTACCAATCACGTTAAACAGGCGCTGGCTTGGCAGGCGCCCCATCGGTGTAAACTGGCTGGCAGAAGGCACCATCACGCGCAGCTGGTCGCCACGGTTGACGCCAAGCTGGCCGGCAAGCTGTTCACCCAGAATCACGTTGTATTTCCCGGCTTCCAGATCGGTCTGCTTCACGTTAACCAGATACGGCGTCAGCGGATCGTTTTGCGCCGGGTCAATACCCAGCATCACGCCGACCGCCACGCTGCGGGCGCTTTGCAGCACCACGTCGCCGGTCGTCAACGGCGCTACGCGCGTGACGCCCTGTAACTTCGCCGCGCTTTCCGGCAGCTGTTGCGGGTTAACCGAACCGTTGGATGATGAAAGAACGGCCTGCGGCATCAGCCCCAGGATATTGTTTTGCAGCTCGCGTTCGAAGCCATTCATGACGGAAAGCACCGTCACCAGTGCCATCACGCCAAGCGTAATGCCAATAGTCGAAAGCCAGGAGACAAAGCGACCGAAGCGGTCCGCGGCGCGCCCACGCATGTAACGTAAGCCTATGAAGAGTGCGACAGGTTGATACATGAAATCCGTCTGTTTGCTGATAGCAGACCCACGAGTATATAAGCGAATCCGTTAAGCGTAAATGACTGAAACAGTAAGCTTTGGTAATCATTCTTCCGAAAAATTCAGAAAAATCAGGGTGCTATTGTCTGAATACTCACCTCGCAACCTCCACCTTTTCCGAAAAACCGCCGGATACAGACTGTTACCCATTACATCCCGGCTTCGTTTTACAACAATTGCTCGTTCGTTTATGGCAATTAAGGTAGTGGCGAACAATGAAGCAAAAAGCATTATGGATTAACCAGATAAAAGGGCTGTGTATCTGCCTGGTGGTTATCTACCATTCGGTTATCACGTTTTATCCGCATCTGATCGGGCTACAACACCCGCTCTCCGGCCTTCTCGCAAAATGCTGGGTCTATTTTAACCTCTATCTCGCACCGTTTCGTATGCCGGTCTTCTTCTTTATCTCCGGCTATCTGATCCGTCGTTATATTGACGAAGTGGACTGGCGAACCAGTCTCGATAAACGGATCTGGAGCATTGTCTGGGTCCTGGCGCTGTGGGGCGTTCTGCAATGGCAGGCGTTGACCCACCTGAACGCCTGGCTGGCACCCGAGCGCGAGCTCGCCGCCTCGTCGAACGCGGCCTACGCCGACTCGTTCTCAGGATTTGTGCTGGGGATGGTCACCGCCAGCACCAGTCTATGGTATCTGTATGCTCTGGTGGTCTACTTCACGCTATGTAAGCTGCTAAGCCGCTGGAAGCTGCCGGTACTGGGGCTGCTGGCGCTGGCAAGCATCGCGATTAACTTCCTGCCGCTGCCGTGGTGGGGAATGAACAGCGTGGTACGTAACATGATCTACTACAGCCTCGGGGCGTGGTATGGCGCAGAGCTGATGGCGTGGATGAAAAGCGTCAACCTGCGCCGCAGCTGGCTGGCAACCGGCGCTTTCGCCGCCGTCTCCGTGGTGCTGTGGTTTGCTAACGTTCCGCTGCTGCTCTCATTGCTGTCGATTGTGCTGATCATGAAGCTGTTCTACAGCCTTGAGCAGCGCTACGCCGTTAACCCGAACAATCTGCTGAACGTGATTGGCTCAAATACCATTGCGATTTATACCACCCACCGCATCCTGATTGAGGCCTTTAGCCTGTTCCTGATTGGCGAAATGAATGCCGCCTCGTGGCCGGTCTGGGCAGAGCTCACCCTGGTGCTGGTCTACCCGTTTGCCAGCCTGCTTATCTGTACCCTTGCCGGGCTCGGAGTGCGTAAAATCTCCACCGCGCTTTTTGGGGACGTTTTCTTCTCTCCTCCGTCTACGCTGCCCCTGTCACCTTCAACGCGTTAATGCCCTCTCCGCCCCCGTTTTGGGGGCGTTTAGCCCTGCCGTGCGGTTACGATTTGCTTATGTAAAACGATCGAGGATAATAAAGACATTGCGTATCAGTGATATGCCCCAATACTGTTGGTATATCCATAAGAGACTCTGACATAGCCATGCCTGAACACTATCGTTATTCCTTGCCTGTCAAAGCGGGCGACCAGCGCCAGCTGGGTGAACTCACGGGCGCGGCGTGCGCCACGCTGGTGGCGGAAATCGCCGAGCGTCATCCAGGCCCGGTGATTCTGGTTGCCCCGGATATGCAAAACGCCCTGCGCCTGCACGATGAAATTCGCCAGTTCACCGATAGCCTGGTGTTCAGCCTGGCCGACTGGGAGACGCTGCCGTATGACAGCTTCTCTCCGCATCAGGAGATCATCTCCTCGCGCCTGTCGACGCTCTATCAGCTGCCGACCATGCAGCGCGGCGTGCTGATTGTGCCGGTGAACACCCTGATGCAGCGCGTCTGTCCGCACAGCTATCTGCACGGCCACGCGCTGGTGATGAAAAAAGGCCAGCGCCTGTCCCGTGATGCCCTGCGCGCGCAGCTTGACGGTGCCGGCTATCGCCACGTCGACCAGGTGATGGAGCACGGGGAATACGCGACCCGCGGCGCGCTGCTCGATCTCTACCCGATGGGCAGCGACCAGCCCTATCGTCTGGATTTCTTTGATGATGAAATCGACAGCCTGCGCGTATTCGACGCCGACACGCAGCGCACGCTGGAAGAGGTGGAGTCCATCAATTTACTGCCCGCGCATGAGTTCCCCACGGACAAAACCGCTATTGAACTGTTCCGCAGCCAGTGGCGCGATAAGTTCGAGGTGAAGCGCGACGCGGAACATATTTATCAGCAGGTCAGTAAAGGCACGCTTCCCGCCGGGATCGAATACTGGCAGCCGCTGTTCTTCAACGAGCCGCTGCCTGCCCTGTTCAGCTACTTCCCGGCGAATACGCTGATTGTCAACACCGGGGATATCGACGCCAGCGCCAGCCGCTTTGAGAGCGAAACCCGCGCCCGCTTTGAAAACCGTGGCGTTGATCCGATGCGTCCGCTGCTGCCCCCGGAAGCGCTGTGGCTGCGCACCGACGAGCTCAACGCCGAGCTGAAGCGCTGGCCGCGCATGCAGCTGAAAACCGATTCGCTTGCCGATAAGGCCGCCAATACCAACCTCGCCTTCCGGACGCTGCCGGACCTGGCCGTTCAGGCGCAGCAGAAGTCCCCGCTGGATAATCTGCGCAAGTTCCTGGAGTCCTTCACCGGCCCGGTGGTGTTCTCCGTTGAGAGTGAAGGCCGCCGTGAAGCGTTAGGTGAGCTGCTGGGACGCATTAAGGTGGCGCCGAAGCGCATCCTGCGCCTGAGCGAAGCGGCCGGAAACGGTCGTTATCTGATGATTGGCGCCGCCGAGCACGGGTTCATCGACACGCTCAACAACCTGGCGCTGATTTGCGAAAGCGACCTGCTGGGCGAGCGCGTCGCGCGCCGCCGTCAGGACAGCCGTCGGACCATCAACCCGGACACGCTGATCCGTAACCTGGCCGAGCTGCATCCCGGCCAGCCGATTGTTCACCTGGAGCACGGCGTTGGGCGCTATCAGGGGATGACCACGCTGGAAGCGGGCGGCATCAAAGGTGAATACCTGATGCTGACCTACGCCAACGACGCCAAACTGTATGTCCCGGTCTCCTCCCTGCATCTGATCAGCCGCTACGCGGGGGGCGCCGAAGAGAACGCGCCGCTGCACAAGCTGGGCGGCGACGCCTGGACGCGCGCGCGCCAGAAGGCGGCGGAAAAAGTACGCGACGTGGCGGCCGAGCTGCTGGATATCTACGCCCAGCGCGCGGCCAAACAGGGCTTCGCCTTTAAGCATGATAAAGAACAATATCAGCTGTTCTGCGACAGCTTCCCGTTTGAAACCACGCCGGATCAGGCCCAGGCCATCAACGCCGTGCTGAGCGACATGTGCCAGCCGCTGGCAATGGACCGCTTAGTCTGTGGCGACGTCGGCTTCGGAAAAACCGAAGTGGCGATGCGCGCCGCCTTCCTTGCGGTCGAAAACAACAAGCAGGTAGCTGTGCTGGTGCCGACCACCCTGCTCGCACAGCAGCACTTCGACAACTTCCGCGACCGTTTCGCCAACTGGCCGGTACGTATCGAGATGCTCTCGCGTTTTCGCAGCACCAAAGAACAGACGCAGATCCTCGAACAGGCAAGCGAAGGTAAAATCGATATTCTGATCGGCACCCACAAGCTGCTGCAAAGCGACGTGAAGTGGAAAGATCTGGGGCTGCTGATCGTCGACGAAGAGCACCGCTTCGGGGTGCGTCATAAAGAACGCATTAAAGCGATGCGCGCCGACGTCGATATCCTCACCCTGACCGCAACGCCAATCCCGCGAACCCTGAACATGGCGATGAGCGGCATGCGCGATCTGTCGATTATCGCCACGCCGCCGGCGCGCCGTCTGGCGGTGAAAACCTTTGTCCGCGAGTACGATAATCTGGTGGTGCGTGAGGCCATTTTGCGTGAAGTGCTTCGTGGGGGGCAGGTCTACTACCTCTACAATGACGTGGAAAACATCCAGAAAGCGGCGGACAGGCTAGCGGAGCTGGTGCCGGAAGCGCGCATAGCTATCGGTCACGGGCAGATGCGCGAACGCGAGCTGGAGCGGGTAATGAACGACTTCCACCACCAGCGCTTTAACGTGCTGGTGTGTACTACCATCATTGAGACCGGGATCGACATTCCGACGGCGAACACCATCATCATTGAGCGTGCGGATCACTTTGGCCTGGCGCAGCTTCACCAGCTGCGCGGCCGCGTCGGGCGTTCGCACCATCAGGCCTACGCCTGGCTGCTGACGCCGCATCCGAAAGCGATGACCACCGACGCGCAAAAGCGTCTGGAAGCCATCGCCTCGCTGGAAGACCTCGGGGCAGGCTTTGCGCTGGCAACACACGATCTCGAAATCCGCGGTGCCGGCGAACTGCTGGGTGAAGACCAGAGCGGCTCCATGGAGACCATCGGCTTCTCGCTCTATATGGAGCTGCTGGAAAACGCGGTTGATGCCCTGAAGGCCGGACGCGAGCCGTCGCTGGAAGATCTCACCAGCCAGCAGACCGAGGTTGAGCTGCGTATGCCTTCCCTGCTGCCGGACGATTTTATTCCGGACGTGAATACCCGACTGTCGTTCTACAAGCGCATCGCCAGCGCGAAGAAGGAGAACGAGCTGGAAGAGATCAAGGTGGAGCTGATTGACCGCTTTGGTCTGTTGCCCGATCCGGCGAGAAATTTGCTGGATATCGCGAGGCTGCGCCAGCAGGCGCAAAAGCTGGGGATCCGCAAGCTCGAAGGCAATGAAAAAGGCGGCGTGATTGAATTCGCCGAGAAGAATCACGTCAACCCGATGTGGCTGATCGGCCTGCTGCAAAAACAGCCGCAGCATTTCCGTCTGGATGGTCCAACCCGTCTGAAGTTTACCCAGGAGCTGACGGAGCGCAAAACCCGTATGGAATGGGTGCGTAACTTCATGCGTCAGCTGGAAGAGAACGCGATCGCCTGACCTCCCTTCCCCCTGTTAGCCCAGCGCTACGGGGGGGACAATTTACAAACTCTTTGCACTTCACCCGATCTTCCCGACACACCCATTCGCCATAATTATATTTAACGCCTTATAAAACAATAACCTTATCATTTAAATGGATTATGGTGATGATGATCTCTTCGCGTTTTACTCGCTGGATGACCCTGTTGGCGCTGGCAGCCACCGTCGCGGTTGCGCTTCCCGCTCGTGCAAACACCTGGCCCCTTCCCCCTCCCGGCAGCAATGTCGTGGGCGAAAACCGCTTTCATGTGGTTGAAAATAATGGTGGTTCACTGGAAGCGATTGCCAAAAAATATAACGTCGGTTTTCTGGCCCTGCTGCAGGCGAACCCCGGCGTCGACCCGTATGTCCCGCGCGCGGGCAGCGTACTGACCATCCCGTTACAGACTATCCTGCCGGATGCCCCGCGCGAGGGGATGGTGATAAACCTCGCCGAGCTGCGCCTGTACTATTACCCGCCGGGTAAAAATGAAGTCACCGTCTACCCTATCGGTATTGGTCAGCTGGGCGGCGACACGCTGACGCCGACGATGGTCACCACCGTCTCGGATAAACGCGCGAATCCAACCTGGACCCCGACGGCCAACATTCGTGCCCGCTATAAGGCCCAGGGGATCGATCTTCCTGCCGTGGTGCCGGCTGGTCCGGATAACCCGATGGGACACCACGCAATACGCCTCGCGGCATACGGCGGCGTCTACCTGCTGCACGGAACGAATGCGGACTTTGGCATCGGCATGCGCGTCAGCTCCGGCTGTATTCGTCTGCGCGATGACGATATCAAAACGCTGTTTAACGTCGTTACGCCGGGAACCAAAGTGAATATTATCAATACGCCGATTAAAGTTTCAGAAGAGCCGGGCGGCGTGCGGCTGGTTGAGATTCACCAGCCGTTATCGAAAAACATTGGCGACGATCCGCAGACGCTGCCCATTAACCTGAATGCCGCGATGGTAAGCTTCAAAACGAATGCGAATACCAACAGCGTGGTGATGGAGCGCGCGATGGAAGCCCGGTCAGGCATGCCGACCGATGTCACCCGGCATAACGATGTCGTCCAGCAGTCGATGTAAATCAGAAATAAAAAACGCCCTGCTGAGCAGGGCGTTTTTTATTGCAGTGGCATAAATGAGGGTTTATGCCCGGCTTATTTGTAGATGACCGCAGTGCCGTGCAGGGTGTTAGGACCGGTCACCGAGGTGATGCGGTAAGATTTTGCACCCATCTCTTGCGCTTTTTGCGCCAGCTGATCTTCCAGGGAACTCAGGTTAGTACCGGCAGAGGCAGAGATTGTCCCGACTTTATGCTGGTCAGCAGGGGTGGATTGCACCTGTACAGCAGCAAAGCTTGCGAAAGAGAGTGAACTCAGAACAGCGGCAGCGATGAGAGTTTTTACATTTTTCATGATGTTTACCTTTAGCAGATGAATTTGGAGGTCGTTAATCATTTAGTTAACGATCGATAGGTAAATCATAAATGTGATCCAGGTCACGCGTCAACATAATTTTATAACGATCGTTAACTTAATTTTAAAATTGTTATTTTTCATACATATATGATTAATTTATTTTTAAGCATTCAGTACTGGTGGCGGGTTGCGTTTATTTTTATAATGGTCATTCACCAAACCAACAGAGGACCAACGGCAAATGACAACCGATGTCACGAGTTGTGCGAAGAAAAGCCGTGGCCGACCAAAAGTGTTTGACAGGGATGCAGCGCTTGATAAGGCCATGACTCTCTTCTGGCAACATGGGTATGAAGCAACCTCGCTTTCCGATCTGGTAGAAGCTACCGGAGCCAAAGCGCCGACGCTGTATGCCGAATTTACCAATAAAGAGGGGCTGTTCAGGGCGGTGCTGGACAGGTACATTTCGCGCTTTGCGGCGAAACACGAAGCCCAGCTGTTCTGTGAAGAGAAAAGCGTCGAACAGGCGCTTCGCGACTATTTCACCGCCGTTGCGACCTGCTTCACCAGTAAAGACACGCCTGCGGGCTGCTTTATGATTAACACTTCTGCCACCCTTGCGGCGTCCTCCAAAGAGATTGCCAATACGGTGAAATCGCGGCATGCGATGCAGGAGGAGACGCTCAGCGCCTTTCTGGCTCAGCGCCAGCAGCGCGGTGAAATCCCCGCGCAATGCAACCCTCAGCTGCTGGCACAATACCTGAGCTGTATTTTGCAGGGGATGTCGATCAGCGCCCGTGAAGGGGCCACGCTGGAAAAGCTTCAGAATATTAGCGAAACCACGCTGCGGCTGTGGCCTGAGCTACTGAAAATCTGAAGCAAAAAAAAGCTCCTCAGCCTGAGCGCATGAGGAGCTAAATTCAGAGAACATCTTTTTTACACTTTGTTATTCAGAACCAGCTGGCCGTTTCCATCCAGTGGAATTTGCGTACCCGGGTCTTTATCCATGCGGATTTTGCCCTGCTGATCGCCAATTTTGTACGTCACGTCATAACCCAGCATTTTTTCCGACTTGTCATAGACGGTCTTGCAGCGTTGCTGAGTCGTGGTGTAGGTATCATTATCCTGCATCGCGCCCTGCACCTGGTTACCGGCATAGCCGCCACCCAGCGCGCCGACCACGGTCGCTACGTCTTTACCCCGGCCGCCGCCAAACTGGTGACCAATCACGCCACCCGCAACCGCACCCAGAACAGAACCGGCAATGCGGTTTTCATCCTGTACCGGACGACGGTGCGTCACGGAGACGTTTCGGCACTCCTGACGAGGGGTTTTCACGGTTTCTTTAATCGGTGTAGCAGAAACCACCTGTGCATACTGCGGGCCGCGATCTAATACGTTGAGACTGGCAACGGCAGCCACACCTAACGCAGCCGCGACGCCAATCCCTATACCCGCCAACATTGATTTATTCACGGGACTTCCTCCTTTGTTGCTATTGGTAACAATTTTGCAATGGAGGCACGGCTTCGCCAATAAGATAAAGGATCAAAAAAGGGGCGTTGAGAGGAGATATATTGTATTTAGGAGAACTCTTAAGCAGTCAAACTGTGATCTACAGCATGAAATGCTAAAAACTCCCTCCGGAGGGCCCGGAGGGAGTGAAAGATTAGTGCAACTTCAGACGCGGACGGATCACGCGGTTGATTCTGCCCACCAGCATCATCAGCCCGGTTTTGAAGTAGCCGTGCAGCGCAATCTGGTGCATGCGGTACAGGGAGATATACACGAAGCGGGCAATGCGCCCCTCTACCATCATTGAGCCGCGCATCAGGTTGCCCATCAGGCTGCCGACGGTAGAGAAGTTTGACAGCGACACCAGTGAACCGTGGTCTTTGTAGACATAGGCTTTCATTGGCTTGCCTTTGTACTGCGCCAGAATGTTGTGCAGCACCAGGCTTGCCATCTGGTGAGCGGCCTGCGCGCGCGGCGGCACGAATCCACCTTCAGGACGCGCACAGGAGGCACAGTCACCGATGGCAAAGATTTCAGGATCGCGCGTGGTTTGCAGCGTTGGCTCAGTTACCAGCTGGTTAATGCGGTTGGTTTCCAGACCGCCGATCTCTTTCATAAAGTCAGGCGCTTTGATACCTGCCGCCCAGACCATCAGATCCGCTTTGATATACTCGCCGTCTTTGGTGTGCAGGCCGCCTTCGTCGGCGCTGGTCACCATAGTCTGCGTCAGCACCCGCACGCCCAGTTTGGTAAGTTCATTGTGCGCCGCACCGGAAATACGCGGAGGCAGAGCAGGCAGAATGCGTTCACCGGCTTCAACCAGCGTGACGTTCAGCGCTTCGTTCGTTAACCCTTTATAACCGTAGCTGTGCAGCTGTTTCACCGCATTGTGCAGCTCCGCAGACAGCTCAACGCCCGTCGCGCCGCCGCCGACAATGGCGATATTCACCTTACCGTTCGCACCCATATTGCTGGTGTACTTCAGGAACAGGTTCAGCATTTCCTGATGGAAACGACGCGCCTGGTGCGGGTTATCGAGGAAGATACAGTGCTCTTTCACGCCCGGCGTGTTGAAATCGTTGGAGGTACTGCCCAGCGCCATGACCAGCGTGTCATACGCCAGTTTACGCTCGGGAACCAGCAGCTCCCCTTTTTCATCGCGCAGCTCTGCCAGGGTGATGGTTTTGCTTTCACGGTTGATGTCCACCACCGAGCCCAGCTGGAACTGGAAATGATGGTTGCGCGCGTGCGCCAGATAGCTGAGCGCGTCCACGCCCTCATCCAGAGACCCGGTCGCCACTTCGTGCAGCAGCGGTTTCCACAGGTGGCTGTGGTTACGATCCACCAGCGTAATTTTGGCTTTTTTACCGCGACCCAGCTTCTTGCCCAGCTGTGTAGCCAGCTCCAGCCCGCCAGCACCACCGCCTACAATCACTATCTTTTTCAATGGCGTAGTCAACGTGACCCCCTCAAATTATTAACCAATTGTTAATTAAAAGTTATAAAAATAACCCTTAATTAACAACAGGTTACAGCACTGAAACCATTCAGGTGCATTGAGAATACCACGTCAGGCGCATTGGTCATACCAAAATTGATATGCATCAAGTTTTGATGGCTTAAAAGTAGACAATTCTGGACAAAAAGAAAGCCCGGCACGCTTTCGCGGCCGGGCTTTGATGCATCGGGTAATTGATTAACCCAGCGTTTTAAACGCTTTGATACGCTGCAGATGCGGAGAGATGTTTTTGAACTTGTGGGTCTGTTCTTCGTCCCAGACGATCTCATAGTAATGATGCAGGAGCTCTGCTGCGCGATGGCTGTTGAGCGCTTCATCATTACGCGAAAGGATCACCAGGCAGCGGTCGCGGTTTTTCTCACGAAAATTGCTGACGCACTTGGTCGCAATATCGACATACTCTTCCGGGCGATCAATTTTGCCTTCCATGTTCTCGTTCGGAAACAGATTAGGATTGAACACCACCTGGCGAATGTCGCACAGGAAGCCAATCCGCTCCGCCCAGTAGCCGCCCAGCCCCACGCCGCAAATCAACGGGCGATCGTCGACGTTGAGCTGCAACATCTTGTCCACCTCTTTGAGTAGATGCTGCATATCATGCTTCGGATGGCGCGTGCTGTAGCTGATCAACCGTACATCCGGATCGATAAACTGCAGCTGCAGCACCTTCTCATGATTACCAGGACTGTTTGAGTCAAAACCGTGTAAATAGATGATCATCGTCTTCTCACCACGCTACGCCTTCCGGGAGGGTTTACAGGCTGGCTTTATGTGCCTGCCAGCGCTCATTCAGGTCTTCAAGCCGGGCGTTGACCGTCTTCCAGCGCGCCGAATCCATCAGCTCCTGACGGCTAAATGAACCTTTATGATACAATTGTGTAACACGTTCCGCATTGATCGGCGACAGGTTATCCAGCACGCTAACGGCACCTTTACGATTATTGCAGACCAGGATCATATCGCAACCCGCATCCAGCGATGCCTGACCGCGCTCAGCGTAGCTGCCCATGATCGCGGCCCCTTCCATCGACAAATCGTCAGAGAAAATCACGCCGTTGAAACCCAGCTCCTGACGCAGGACGGTTTTCAGCCAGTGCGGAGAACCGCTGGCAGGACGCGGGTCGACGTCGCTGTAAATCACGTGCGCGGGCATAATGGCATCCAGCTTGTTATCTGTGATAAGCGACTGGAAAACCGACATATCTTTGGCGCGAATCTCCGCTTCCGGACGCGGATCGCGCGGCGTCTCTTTGTGAGAATCCGCCGTCACCGCCCCGTGCCCCGGGAAGTGTTTCCCGGTGGTTTTCATGCCTGCGTCGTGCATGCCGTCGATGAACCGGGTTGCCATTGCCAGCGCAATACGCGGGTCTTCATGGTATGAGCGCTCGCCAATGGCTGCGCTGATATGCCCTACATCCAGCACCGGGGCAAAGCTGATGTCGATATCCATGGCAATCATTTCGCTGGCCATCAGCCAGCCGGCCTCCTGTGCCAGTTTTCCACCCTCTTCCGTGCCGAGCAGCGCGGCAAATGACTGGGCTGCCGGGAGACGGGTAAAACCGTCGCGAAAACGCTGCACGCGCCCGCCTTCCTGATCGACTGCCACCACCAGATGGTTACGCGACGCGGCGCGGATCTGACGCACCAGCTCACGCAGCTGCGCCGGATCGTGATAGTTGCGGGTAAACAGGATCAGGCCACCCACCAGCGGATGCGCCAGAATTTCACGCTCCTCCGCATCCAGCTCAAACCCTTCTACATCCAACATGACTGGACCCACATCCACCTCTCTTATCCTTTAGTTTGTAACTGACGCCAGGCATCGTCTGCCAGCGCAATAAATTGTTCGTCTCTGGACTGCCGATAGCGCATTTCAAACCAGCCAGCCATTAACATGACGACCCAGGGTCGCCAGCGTCTGACCTGACGCCTCAGCGCGTCGGGGTCAATATGCGCTACCCGGGCGTAGTCCCTGATGAGCATTTGCCTCGCGGCTTCACTCTCCGTCCAGACGGCCGCCAGCTCCAGCGCCACATCGCCATCTCCCGCATATTCCCAGTCGATAAGCCTGATGCCCGCTGGCGTATGAACAATATTCCCGGCATGAACATCCATATGCAACGGCGCGAGCCGCATCGGCTGCGGCTCGCCCGTTTTACGCAGCCGTTTAAGATGTGCCAGCCACACTGGAGTACGCCTGTCAGGAAGGGCTTGCTGCCAGTAATGTTCCAGCAGCGGGAATAACGTAATTCGCCATCCCAGACGTGGCTGCCGGTGCAGATGATACAGCATTGCCGCAAGCGCCGGCGTGTCCGGCAGCGCGCTTTTAACTTCACCTTCCAGATAGTCCACGGCCATCCAGCCCTGTCTGAAAAAACGAGGGGCAGGTACGAGATCCGCCGGAAGACGTCTCAGGGCACGAAACTGACGACGAAAATGAGGGGCAGGCGCGTCGGGGTCGTGATTTTGCCGCAAGACCAGACGTCGTTCGCCCTGCTTTATAATGCAACTCGCGCCGCCAAGTCCGGAATGGGCCTGCGGCGCGATAAGGCGGTACTGAGGAAAATAGCGCGTCAGAATCTCTTCACGCGTGCTGTCATTGTTGCGTAACCGCACCTTTACCTGACCAGATAATTTCGCCTGTCTGAACCAGCATCAGCTGCATCTGCAGGGCTGGGGTATTCACGTTACCGGTGGCGTTAGAGTACAGCACATACTGTGCGCCAACGTTACGGGCAATACCGATCGCCTTGCTGCGGGTACCGAGGCTATCCTGCGGCGACAGGCCCAGCTGCTGTTTGGCGACCGCGAGCTGCTGAGCCGAGACCAGCGTAAACTTGCCGTTATTAGCCAGAGCATTACGCAGGGTTTCCGTGGCTTCACCCGCGTTCAGCGAACCGTTGGTACGGTTGTTCACGCTGTCGACCAGCAATACGCTGCCTGCCGTCACGCCCTGCGCCTGCAGCATTTTGCCTACCATCGGCTGCATTGCCCCGTTCCAGTCGTAATGGCGCACGCGCGGCGTGGGCTGTGACGTCTGGTCCGGATGTTCAATCGGGCCTGGCTGCGCCGGAATAGACGGTACAGACGGCACGGTTGGCTGCTGCTGCGTTGGCGGCGTCGGCTGTTCAGTACCCGGTTTAGCCTCTTCCACAGGCGCAGGCTGTTCAGTTCGGGTCACACACCCTGCGAGAAACAGAGCGAAAGCTGTCACGAGCGCATAGCGGCTCAAATTTTTAATCAAGGTTCACCCCTCAGAGATAAAGATAAAGTCTCACCTTATGCGCACCCAGATAGTTGGCGCTGCCATAGAGCGTTACCGACGACCTGGCCGGAATGGTGACGCTGCGAGGCGCCTCCAGCGGATGCATTTCAAGACCTCTTACGTCATACCAGAAAAAACGGTAGTGGACCCTCACGGGTTCATGTCTTTCATTAAAGAGCGTAGAGGAGGCAGATGAGTTGATTTCGCTGATGGTCAACGCGGGCTGTTGCGCCGTAATACCCGCGGCAAGCACGGAGGACTCCATGACCAGCGTCTGTTCATCATTCACGGGGATCGCCGGACGCGAGCTGCACCCCATAATCATCATCGCCATTACCAGCGCTGCAATACGCCCTTTCAGCATGTCAAAGACCTTTATGTGCCAGCATCGGCCCCAGAGGACGACCACCCAGCAGATGCATGTGAATATGATAAACTTCCTGACCACCATGGCGGTTGCAGTTCATGATCAGACGGTAACCGTCTTCTGCAATCCCTTCCTGTTCAGCGATTTTGGCAGCCACCGTCAGCATACGACCTAACGCCACTTCATGCTCGGTTTTTACGTCGTTTACAGTCGGAATCAGAATATTGGGAATGATAAGGATGTGCGTCGGAGCCTGAGGGGAAATGTCCCGGAAAGCCGTCACCAGTTCATCCTGATAGACGATATCTGACGGAATTTCGCGGCGGATAATTTTACTGAAAATCGTTTCTTCAGCCATGACCTTTTCCTTTTTTGTTTAATCTGGCGCAATGCGTCCGCTGTAAACACACTCCCGGGATCGGTGTGTGACACAATCCAAGAGTATGAGCGAGTTTCTCCTGTCCTTTCAACCTCCTCCCTCGATTTCTTTCCTGAATGTTCATCAGCTGACTGAAGAGTAACCGCTCTCGCGTCTCAGTGGCGTTTTTTAAGACACAAATAAAAAAGGCAGCCATTCGGCTGCCTTAGTCTCCCCAGGTCACAACTTAGTTGCTGCGGATGTACTCATCCATTTCGGTTTTCAGGTTATCGGATTTAGTACCGAAGATTGCCTGTACACCAGAACCTGCAACAACTACGCCCGCTGCGCCCAGTTTTTTCAGACCCGGCTGGTCTACTTTCGCTACGTCGGCAACGCTCACACGCAGACGAGTGATGCACGCGTCCAGGTTAGTGATGTTCTCTTTACCGCCGAACGCTGCGACCAGTGCCGGAGCCATTTCGCTGGTAGCGCCAGCTTTGCTGTCTTCTGTCGCATCTTCACGACCCGGAGTTTTCAGGTCCAGTGCTTTAATCAGCACGCGGAAGATGGTGTAGTAAACAACGGCATAGCACGCACCCACGATTGGGAACAGCCACAGTTTGCTGCTGTTACCGGACAGAACGATGAAGTCGATCAGACCGTGAGAGAAGGACGTACCGTCACGCATACCCAGCAGGATACAGATTGGGAACGCCAGGCCCGCCAGAATCGCGTGGATAACGTACAGGATCGGCGCAACGAACATGAAGGAGAACTCGATCGGCTCGGTGATACCGGTCAGGAACGAGGTCAGCGCTGCGGAGATCATGATACCGCCCACTTTTGCACGGTTCTCTGGCTTAGCAGAGTGCCAGATAGCAATCGCCGCTGCTGGCAGACCGTACATTTTGAACAGGAAGCCACCAGACAGTTTACCTGCAGTTGGGTCGCCCGCCATATAACGTGGGATATCGCCGTGGAATACCTGACCTGCTGCGTTGGTGAATTCACCAATCTGCATCTGGAATGGAACGTTCCAGATGTGGTGCAGACCGAATGGCACCAGGCAACGCTCGATGAAGCCGTAGATACCAAACGCCACAACCGGGTTCTGGTAAGCAGCCCACTGAGAGAAGGTCTGGATAGCAGAGCCGATTGGTGGCCAGATGAAGGACAGGATCACGCCAGTGAAAATCGCTGCCAGACCAGAGATGATCGGAACGAAACGCTTGCCCGCGAAGAAGCCCAGATACTCAGGCAGCTTGATGCGATAGAAGCGGTTAAACATATACGCTGCAATCGCACCGGAGATGATACCGCCCAGAACACCGGTGTCCGCCAGGTGTTTCGCGGCGATCTCTTCTGCCGGTAAATGCAGAACCAGCGGAGCAACCACAGCCATGGTTTTCACCATGATGCCGTAGGCAACCACTGCAGCCAGCGCAGAAACGCCGTCGTTATTGGTGAAGCCCAGAGCCACACCGATCGCGAAGATCAGTGGCATGTTAGCAAAGACAGAACCGCCTGCTTCGGCCATCACGTGGGACACTACGGCTGGCAGCCAGCTGAAGTTAGCAGAACCGACACCCAGCAGGATACCTGCGATAGGCAGTACGGATACTGGCAGCATCAGCGATTTACCGACCTTTTGCAGGTTAGCAAATGCATTCTTAAACATAATTGAGAGTGCTCCTGAGTATTTGTGCTTTTTTTACGCTTTCACGCATTGGCCCGGGGGGAGTACCGTGCCGTGGACAGGACATCTAAGCGCCCTTTATTTATTACACAGAGTAAAATAATTCCCTCTGAGTTTGTTTGACGGCTATCACGTTTCAGCTTAAGGCGGTCGAAAAACTTTCAGTTATTTACAAAAAGCATGTCCGAATGTGTCTAAATACACACTCACCGCCCCAAATGAGGCGGTGAACTTTACTCGCTTTACTTATTAATTACGAGCCTAAAAAAAACAGGTGTATCAGACAGATTGCAGGCGGGCGGGGTCGATATGGAACAGCGTGGAGAAGTTTTCCGTCGTCACACGGGCCAGCTCATCGATGCTGACGCCCTTCAGTACGGCCATGTACTCAGCCACATCTCTCGTCATCGCGGGCTGGTTTTCTTTACCGCGATGTGGAACCGGTGCCAGATATGGAGAATCTGTCTCTACCAGAATGCGATCGAGCGGAACATAACGTGCAGCATCACGGAGCTGGTCAGCGTTACGGAACGTCACGATCCCAGAAAACGAGATATAAAACCCCAAATCAAGCAGTTTACCCGCCGTTTCTCTGTCTTCTGTGAAACAGTGTAGTACGCCACCGCAATCCGTCACGTTTTCTTCCCGGAGGATCGCCAGCGTATCCGCACGCGCATCGCGGGTGTGGACGATAACCGGTTTGTTCAGTTCCAGGCCAATGCGAATATGGTTGCGGAAGGACTCCTGTTGGCGAGGCTTAGTTTCCGGCGTGTAAAAATAGTCCAACCCGGTCTCGCCCATCGCCACCACGCCCTCTTCTGCTGCCAGCCGGCGCAGATCCTCAACGTCATACGCTTCGTCCTGATTCAACGGGTGCACGCCGCAGGAGAAAACCACGTTATCGCGAATGCCTACCAGCTCACGCATGGAGCGGTAGCCCGGCAGCGTCGTCGCCACAGCAAGACAGAATTTCACATCGCGGGCAGCGGCTTTTGCCAGCACGTCATCCACGTTTTTATGCAGGGATTGATAATCCAGGCCATCAAGATGGCAGTGTGAGTCGACTAAAAACATAATGTCTCTCTCAGAGATGGGAAACAGGCGGTGTGACGCCGGGTTGCAGGTAATGTTCGATACACAGTAACTGGTCGGTCAGTAAAAGCTCGCGATTAAGACCCGTCACGGTTAAAAGCTGTTCACGACTCTGGCAAATTTCATGGAGCATCGCGTGAAGAATCTTCCCTGAGAGGCGGTTCGCCAGCGTATTCACCAGTGGCCACGCATCCGGGTTGGTCAGAAGCGTTGCACCTTGCTGGATTTTGAGCGCATCCAGCAGCAAGGAGGCAAGCCAGTGCAAACGCTCAACGACCCGATCGCTGTTAAGCGCAGGGAGTAAACTTAGCCAGTCGTGACTGTTCAGTGAGGCATCCAGGGCGCGGCAGAGCGTTTCTCGCTCTGACCAGACGTCAGGCTGCAGTAGTGCCAGCGCCGCAGCAGGCGCGCCGCTGCTCAGGCGCAAGGCGGTCAGCGCGCTCTCAGGTGACGTTGTCACCTCACGCTCAAGCCAGCTCAGCGCCCACGATTCCTGAGGTACTGCAAGGTGATGAAGACGACAACGGCTGCGCAGCGTCGCCAGTAATCGTCCCGGGTCGCGGCATGAGAGGAAAAACCACGTTTTTACCGGCGGCTCTTCCAGGGTTTTCAGCAGAGCGTTAGCAGCAGCCTCGGTCAGCAGCGTGGCGTCTTTAAGCCAGACCACTTTAGCGCCGCCCAGTCGCGCGTGTTCATACAATTTTTCACCGACTTCACGCACTGCATCAATACCGAGCGCGCTTTTGCCCTTTTCAGGCTCAAGGGTGTAATAGTCAGGATGCGTGCCGGCCTGCATCAGCTGACAGCCACGGCATTTTCCACAGCTCTTGTGCCCTTCGGGCTGCTGACACATCAGAAAACGGGTGATGGCGTAAATCAGTGCTTCATCCCCCATCCCTGGCAATGCCTGAATCAGTAACGCATGATGCCCCCGACCCGCCTGATAGCTGCCGATCAGCTGTTCAAAGTGTGGGCGCAACCATGGATACCATTTCATGCCTGCTGCTCCTGCACCCACTGCGTAATGGTATGCTGAATGTCGCGCGTGACGTCGTCCAGGGACTGCGTCGCATCGATGGTACAAATTGAGCTGTCCTGTGCGGCCAGTTCAAGATAGCGCGCACGGGTGCGGTTAAAGAAATCAAACGACTCTTGTTCAATGCGGTCAAGCTCACCGCGCGCGCGGGCGCGTTTGAGACCCACTTCCGGGGTCACATCCAGATAAAGCGTCAGGTCGGGGCGAAAATCACCCAATACGGCATTACGCAGCGTTGCGAGCATTGTCTGGTCAATGCCGCGCCCTCCGCCCTGATAAGCCTGAGTCGACAGATCGTGACGGTCGCCGATCACCCACTTGCCGTCGGCCAGGGCGGGTTTGATAACCGTCTCAACCAGCTGAACGCGCGCCGCGTAGAACATCAGCACTTCGGCTTTGTCAGTGATAACTTCGTCGCCGACGGATTTAATATCCAGCACCAGGCTGCGCAGCTTTTCAGCCAGCTGCGTACCGCCCGGCTCGCGGGTAAATACCATGTCCGCCACGCCAAGCGCTTTGAGCGTATCCACCACCACGTTGCGGGCAGTGGTTTTACCCGCCCCTTCGAGTCCCTCAATGACAATGTATTTACTGCGCATTTTTTTCCTTAAGTGCCTTCAGATAGTCCTGAACAGAGCGATTGTGGCTGGCAAGGTTGGTGTTAAAGGTATGCCCCCCTTTTCCATCAGCCACAAAATAGAGATACGGTGTTTTAGCCGGATGCGCGGCGGCTTTGAGCGACGCTTCGCTCGGCGTGGCGATCGGGCCCGGCGGTAAACCGCTAATCACGTAGGTATTATACGCCGTTGGCGTCTCCAGATCTTTTCTTGAGATTTTGCCAGTATAGCTCTCGCCCATGCCGTAGATTACGGTAGGGTCGGTTTGCAGACGCATGCCGATGCGCAGACGGTTGATAAATACTGACGCCACCCGATCGCGCTCAGCAGCGATGGCCGTCTCTTTCTCAATGATTGAGGCCATGGTTACAAACTGGTTCCGATCGCTGTAAGGCAGTCCTTCCATTCGCCCTTCCCAGGCGGCATCTACGGCGGCAACCATTTTTTTGTGCGCCCTCTTCAGAATCGCCACATCGGTCGTTCCTGCCGTGTACATCCAGGTGTCTGGCCAGAACCAGCCTTCCACCCATTCCGGATGTTCAAGTTTCAGCACCTCGGCCACCGTCTGATAGCGATCGTCTTTTAATGTGTGTTTGATATATGGCGCGTCACGCAGCTGTTTGAGGTAATCGTTCAGGCGCATCCCTTCCACAAACCGCAGAGGGAACTGCGCTTCTTTGCCGCTTTCCAGCAGCTGCAGCATCTCTCTGACGGTCATTCCCGGCGTAAAGCGATAGGTGCCAGCTTTGAAATGTGACAGCTCAGGCTCCACGCGCAATAACCACTGGAATACCCGGGGACGATTGATAATCTTGTCGCCATAGAGCTGTTCCCCAAGCGCCTGGCGGCCGGTTCCCGCTTTAAGGGTAAAGATCGTTTCGTCTTTAACCAGGATCTTGCTGTCCGCCAGCTGGCGAACTTTCCATACGCCTGCTCCGCCAGCGACAGCCAGCACAACGATGAGGATAAGGACAAAGCGCAACATTTTTTTCATGACTATCTGGTTTGCTCACATTTCGGGGCTAAAAACTGAAACAGTTCGCGCGAAGACCATCGTTGTTGGCCATACGCACGGACGGGTACAACAGGCATCAGCGCATTGCAGATGATGACTTCATCGGCGGTCTGTAGCGCGGCTTCTCCTGCGCTAACTTCGACAACGCGAAAGCCAGAGCGTGCCAGCTGTTGCAGACAAAACTGACGCATTAACCCATTTACGCCAGCGTGCTCCAGCGACGGGGTGAACACTTCTCCCCCCTGTCGCCAGAATAAATTAGCCGCACAGCATTCCGTAATGAACCCTTCGCTGTCAAGAACCAGCGCCTCATCGGCGTCCGTCTGTTCAAGATGAGTACGAATGAGCACCTGCTCGAGGCGGTTGAGATGCTTAAGCCCGGCCAGCATCGGGTTTCGTCCCAGCCGTACCGGGCTCAGCGTCAGCGTGACGCCCTCTTCTCGCCAGCGAGTGTAATGCGCGGGATAAGCAGAAACGGAGAGAATACGCGCAGGGTTGAGACACGATGCAGCGCTGTAACCCCGGCCACCACTGCCGCGGCTGATGATCACTTTGAGTACGCCGCTGTCCTTCCCCGTAGCCATTTGGCACATTTCCTGACGCAACGTGTCCCAGTGCGTAAAGGGGATCATGAGCTTTTCACAGCCATGCTGCAGGCGTCGAATGTGCGCCTCCAGCAGGCAGACATCGCCTTCCAGAATGCGCGCCGTCGTAAAGCAACCATCACCGAACTGTATCGCCCTGTCGCTGGCAGGCAGCGTGTCCTGCTCAAGGCCATTGATTAAAAACATGGTGGCTCCTTATGCATGGGCATTTAGTCTGGCAGGATGTCATGCAGCCGACAAGAAGATTAGGCTTAATAAAAAAGGCCCGGCAAGCGGACCTTTTTAAATGCTATCGGGACGTCAGGATAAGATCTTTTTGAAGATCAGAGAGCCGTTGGTACCGCCGAAGCCGAAGGAGTTACACAGGGTGTACTCCATACCGCTAACCTGACGCGCTTCGTGAGGAACGAAGTCCAGATCGCAACCTTCATCCGGGTTATCCAGGTTGATGGTTGGCGGAACAGCCTGATCCCGCAGCGCAAGGATGGAGTAGATTGACTCTACCGCACCCGCCGCACCCAACAGGTGACCGGTCATGGACTTGGTGGAGCTCACCATTACGCGGCTGGCAGATTCGCCGAAGATAGACTTAACCGCCTGAGCTTCAGCTTTATCGCCTGCAGGTGTAGAAGTACCGTGCGCGTTCACGTAGCCAATTTGTGCTGGGGTAATACCCGCATCACGAATCGCGTTTTCCATCGCCAGCGCAGCACCCGCGCCGTTCTCAGGAGGAGACGTCATGTGGTAAGCATCGCTGCTCATGCCGAAACCAACGATTTCAGCATAAATTTTCGCGCCGCGTTTTTTCGCGTGTTCGTATTCTTCCAGTACGATCATGCCCGCCCCGTCGCCCAGCACGAAGCCGTCACGATCTTTATCCCACGGACGGCTCGCCGCCTGCGGATTATCATTACGGGTAGACAGCGCACGCGCCGCACCGAAACCGCCGACACCCAGTGGGGTACTGGCTTTTTCAGCACCGCCCGCAACCATAGCATCTGCATCGCCGTACGCAATAATGCGCGCGGCCTGGCCGATGTTATGTACGCCAGACGTACAGGCAGTCGCGATTGAAATGCTTGGCCCACGCAGGCCGAACATGATGGTCAGGTGACCCGCCACCATGTTAACAATCGTGGACGGAACGAAGAACGGGCTGATCTTACGCGGGCCGCCATTCATCAGAGATGTATGGTTTTCCTCAATCAGGCCAAGACCGCCAATCCCGGAGCCGATAGCGGCGCCGATACGGGTTGCGTTCTCTTCCGTAATTTCAAGACCAGAATCCTGCATGGCCTGAACGCCAGCGACAATTCCATATTGAATGAAGGCATCCATCTTGCGCTGTTCTTTGCGCGAGATGATATCTTCACAGTTAAAATCCTTTACTAAGCCAGCAAATTTTGTTGCATAGGCGCTAGTATCGAAATGGTCGATTAGGCTGATGCCGCTCTGACCGGCAAGGAGAGCTTTCCAGGTGGACTCTACGGTATTGCCGACAGGAGACAACATGCCAAGTCCGGTCACAACTACACGACGCTTAGACACGTTTGTCCTCCAGGGAGGGATAAAAAAAAGAGATTCGTGGGACTAAATAAAGATAAAACTCAGGCGGTCGAATGACCGCCTGGAGATGTTCACTTACGCCTGGTGACCGTTGATGTAATCAATGGCAGCCTGAACGGTGGTGATCTTCTCAGCTTCTTCGTCCGGAATCTCAGTATCAAACTCTTCTTCCAGAGCCATTACCAGCTCAACGGTGTCAAGAGAATCTGCGCCCAGGTCTTCAACGAAGGAAGCGGAGTTCACAACTTCTTCCTGCTTAACGCCCAGCTGTTCGCCGATAATTTTCTTAACGCGTTCTTCGATAGTGCTCATACTCTTAAATTTCCTATCAAAACTCGCTTTCGCGATGGTTTTCGTAGTGTATAAAATGTTGAAAAATTTGCAACTAAATCCCGGCAGTTCGTACCACGATTTTACGTTATTTTGAGGCCATTCGCCCTAATAACGCAAATATTTTTCATCGTGGTTAAACCATATACATCCCGCCGTTGACGTGGAGGGTCTCACCAGTGATGTAACCCGCTTCGTCAGAGGCTAAAAATGCAACCGCACTGGCGATTTCTTTAGGGTCGCCAAGACGACCCGCCGGAACTGCCGCCAGCGTACCCGCACGCTGCTCATCAGTCAGCGCACGCGTCATGTCCGTTTCAATAAAGCCCGGAGCAACAACGTTTACCGTAATACCGCGGGACGCAACTTCACGCGCCAGCGACTTACTGAAACCAATCAGACCTGCTTTCGCCGCAGCGTAGTTAGCCTGACCAGCATTTCCCATGGTACCAACCACAGAACCGACAGTGATAATACGACCATGACGCTTTTTCATCATAGCGCGCATTACCGCTTTTGACAGACGGAATACAGATGACAGGTTGGTTTCGATGATATCGTTCCACTCGTCGTCTTTCATTCGCATTAACAGGTTATCGCGAGTGATCCCGGCATTGTTTACCAGAATATCCACTTCACCAAACTCTGCGCGAATATTTTCCAGAACAGATTCAATAGATGCAGGTTCAGTCACATTCAGTACCAGACCTTTACCGTTTGCACCCAGATACTCGCTGATGGCCTGAGCGCCATTCTCGCTGGTTGCTGTACCAATCACCTTCGCGCCGCGCGCAACCAGTGTTTCAGCAATTGCACGCCCAATACCGCGGCTTGCGCCAGTGACCAGGGCGATTTTTCCTTCAAAACTCATGGTATTCCTCTTTTATTGCGAGAGTGCCGCTGACATCGCTTCCGGCTCGTTAATCGCCGAGGCTGTCAGGGTGTCAACAATACGTTTTGTCAGACCGGTGAGGACTTTACCTGGGCCGACTTCATACAGATGCTCGACGCCCTGAGCGGCCATAAACTCAACGGTTTTGGTCCACTGTACCGGGCTGTAGAGCTGGCGAACCAGCGCGTCGCGGATAGCTTCCGGCGTGGTTTCGCATTTCACATCGACGTTGTTCACAACGGAAATCGTCGGTGCGTTAAACGTAATTTTTTCCAGCTCAACCGCCAGCTTCTCGGCGGCAGGCTTCATCAGAGCACAGTGAGACGGCACGCTGACCGGAAGTGGCAGCGCACGCTTAGCACCCGCTGCTTTACAGGCCGCACCCGCGCGTTCAACCGCTTCTTTATGGCCGGCAATAACCACCTGGCCCGGCGAGTTGAAGTTTACCGGAGAGACAACCTGGCCTTCAGCAGATTCTTCACACGCTTTTGCAATTGCAGCATCATCCAGACCGATGATGGCAGACATGCCGCCCGTGCCTTCCGGCACCGCTTCCTGCATGAATTTACCACGCAGTTCAACCAGACGTACCGCGTCAGCAAACGCGATCACGCCGGCACACACCAGCGCAGAGTATTCACCCAGGCTATGACCCGCGAGCAGCGCTGGCGCTTTACCGCCCTGCTGCTGCCAGACACGCCACAGCGCAACGGACGCGGTCAGCAGCGCTGGCTGGGTCTGCCAGGTTTTGTTCAGTTCTTCGGCCGGCCCCTGCTGGGTCAGCGCCCATAAATCATAACCCAGTGCATCAGAAGCTTCACGGAAAGTCTCTTCAATTACCGGATAGTGTGCTGCCATTTCAGACAACATCCCAACGGTTTGAGAGCCCTGGCCCGGGAACACAAAAGCAAATTGCGTCATTTTTTATTCCTTATACTAGAAACGAACCAGCGCGGAACCCCAGGTGAACCCGCCACCGAAGGCTTCAAGCAAGACCAGCTGGCCCCGTTTGATTCGTCCATCGCGTACCGCTTCATCAAATGCGCACGGTACCGACGCCGCAGAGGTGTTGCCGTGACGATCCAGCGTCACTACAACGTTATCCATCGACATGCCCAGCTTTTTCGCGGTAGCGCTGATGATACGCAGGTTCGCCTGATGCGGCACCAGCCAGTCGAGCGCGGTACGCTCAAGGTTATTCGCTTCCAGCGTTTCATCAACGATGTGTGCAAGCTCGGTTACCGCCACCTTGAACACCTCGTTTCCTGCCATAGTCAGGTAAATCGAGTTGTCCGGATTAACGCGATCGGCGTTAGGCAGGGTCAACAGTTCGCCATAGCTGCCATCAGCATGCAGATGCGTAGAGATGATACCCGGCTCTTCGGACTGCCCCAGCAGCACCGCACCCGCACCATCACCAAAAATAATGATCGTTCCACGATCGGTTGGATCGCAGGTACGCGCCAGCACGTCAGCACCGATCACCAGCGCGTATTTAACGGCACCGGATTTCACGTACTGATCGGCGACGCTCAGCGCATAGGTGAAGCCTGCGCACGCGGCAGCGACGTCAAACGCCGGACAGCCTTTAATGCCGAGCATATTTTGCACCTGGCACGCTGCGCTTGGGAAAGCATGCGTGGCAGACGTCGTGGCGACCACGATCAAACCAATCTGTTCTTTATCAATGCCCGCCATTTCGATAGCACGCTGTGCGGCTTCGTAACCCATGGTCGACACGGTTTCGTCTGGCGCGGCAATACGACGTTCACGGATACCTGTGCGCGTGACAATCCACTCGTCAGACGTATCTACCATTTTTTCCAGATCGGCGTTGGTACGCACTTGTTTTGGCAGGTAGCTGCCGGTACCTAAAATCTTCGTATACATGTACGCTCAGTCACTTTTAGCTAATACAGATTCCAGGCGAGCGGCAATCCGCTGAGGGACTTGTCGCTGCACCGCCTGCACTGCCTGTTCAATCGCGACAGCAAATGCTCGCTGATTGGCGGCGCCATGACTCTTAATCACGATGCCGCGCAATCCTAACAGACAGGCGCCATTATACTGGTCGGGGTTGAGGTGACTGAATCGCCGCGTCAGGCTCTTTTGTAACCAACGCTTCAATAAAATCAGCCACCAGGCGCTTTTTTTACCTTCTCCCTGAGATTTCAGCAGAGAAAGAAACATGCGTACGACCCCTTCCATGGTCTTCAACGTGACGTTTCCGGTGAAGCCATCGCACACCAGAACATCCGTTTTACCCGTCAACAACTCATTGGCTTCGAGATAACCAATATAGTTGATGGAGGGAACCTGTTTGAGCAATTCAGCCGCTTCGCGAATGCTGTCCAGGCCTTTGGTCTCTTCTTCACCAATGTTCAGTAACGCAACACGGGGAGTGTTGATCCCGACGACTTCTTCTGCCAGCACCGATCCCATCACGGCAAACTGAGCCAGCATAGTACTATCACAGTCGACGTTAGCGCCCAAATCGAGCACTACCGTCTTGCCCTTCTGCTGATGCGGTAACACCGTTACCAGCGCCGGACGCTCAATACCTTCAATAGGTTTGAGCAGCAATTTCGAGAGGCCCATCAGCGCGCCAGTATTCCCCGCGCTGACGCAAGCCTGAGCTCGCCCTTCTTTCACCAGCTCCAGCGCTATCCGCATAGAGCTGCCACGACTATTGCGAATGGCCTGCGAGGGTCGGGCATCACTGGCAATAACTGACTGCGCAGGAATAATCTGCAGACGCGAACGTTGTTCAAAGTCAGCTTTTGCGAGTAATGGCGTGATTGTGTCGGGATTGCCGACTAAAAGAAGTGTGAGTTGCGAATTAGAATTCAGTGCCTGCAATGCTGCAGGCACTGTCACGGAAGGGCCAAAATCTCCCCCCATGACATCTAACGCCAGGGTTAGACGTGTCAAGGTATCGTCGCAGCCTGGTTCGGTAAATTCCCCGTTTGCACGGGGAAATCCTCACTAAGCCTAATCACGCTTGCGCGTGATTACTTAGTGATAACCTTGCGGCCGCGGTAGAAACCGTCAGCGGTGATGTGGTGACGCAGGTGTTTCTCACCAGAAGTCTTGTCTACAGACAGGCTGGTAACTGCAGTCAGCGCGTCATGGGAACGACGCATGCCACGTTTGGAACGGGTTGGTTTATTCTGTTGTACGGCCATGGACCTTACTCCTCAATTACTTACGCTTTAAGCTGGCTAATACGGCAAATGGGTTTGGTTTTTGCGCTTCATCAGGCAGTTCCCCAAAGACCATGTCCGCCTCGGACACTTCACAGTGTTCAGAATCATGCACCGGAACCACTGGCAAGGTGAGGATGATTTCATCTTCAACCAGAGCCAGAAGATCGATTTCACCGAATTCGTTAACCTCAATCGGCTCATACGCTTCCGGGAGTGCTTCAGCCTGTTCGTCAGAACGAACCGGACTGAAACAATACGTTGTGTGAACATGCTGTACAAACGGTTTCCCGCAACGCTGACACTCGAGCGTTACCGTCACCTTTGCATCACCGGTTAAAACGGCGAGACGCTGGTTGTCGATAGCGAACGACATGGAGCATTCTACATCACTGTCCACACTGACTACGGATTCGGCAATACGCTCAGCCTGATCGGAAGTATAGATACCTTCGTAATCGAGGCGTTTTTGAGCCGTACGAACCGGATCAAGAGTCAGGGGTAATTTTACCTTTTGCATAGGGCGCGCATATTAACTTTGTAACGTCATAGAGTCAAAGAAAAAGGCAACCAGAGCTGCCTTTTGCCAATTATTCGCACACATTGCGGCCTGTAGTTTAAAATGGCTGGTATCGATACGCTATATCTGGTGATAAAAATATGCCAAATCTCGTCCTTGCTTCCACGTCTCCCTACCGCCGAATGCTGCTGGAAAAGCTCGGGATCCCGTTTGAATGCGCCGCGCCAGAGGTTGATGAGACGCCACAGCCGGGCGAATCACCGCGTCATCTGGTGATGCGTCTTGCTAAAGAGAAAGCGCAGTCGCTGGCCGCACGTTACCCCGCACATTTGATTATAGGCTCAGACCAGGTTTGCGTGCTGGACGGCGAAATCACCGGCAAGCCCCATACGGAGGAGAACGCCTGTCAGCAGCTTCTGCGTGCGCGAGGCACTATCGTGACCTTTTATACCGGCCTGGCGCTCTATAACTCCGCCATCGGTCATCTGCAAACCGAATGCGAGCCGTTCGACGTACACTTCCGCCATCTCAGCGAGCAAGAGATCGTGGATTATGTGCGCCGGGAACGTCCGCTGAACTGTGCTGGAAGCTTTAAAAGTGAAGGATTGGGGATTGCGCTGTTCGACAAGCTGGATGGACGCGATCCCAACACGCTGGTGGGGTTACCGCTGATTGCCCTGTGTCAGATGTTAAGGCGAGAAGAGTGTAATCCGCTGACCATGTGACTGGAAGGTTGCGGCCTGATGCCCTCACCCCAGCCCTCTCCCACAGGGAGAGGGAGGGAAGCAAAATCAGCCGCGTAGAACCTTAAGACAGCGTTTCAGCTGCTCGTCCAGCGGCGCTTCAATACGGATGACTTCCCCCGTATTAGGATGGGTAAACTTCAGCGCTGCCGCATGCAGGAACAGACGCGACAGCCCCGTCCCCGCCAGCTGCTTATCAAACTCGCGGTCGCCATAGCGGTCATCAAAGGCAATTGGGTGCCCTGCAAACTGCGTATGCACGCGGATCTGGTGGGTACGACCGGTCACCGGACTGCAGCGCACCAGCGTGGCAAACTCATAGCGCTCTTCAACTTTAAAGCGCGTCTCAGACGGTTTTCCTTCCTGGCTCACGCGGACAATACGTTCGCCGCTTTGCAGAATGTTCTTCAGCAGCGGCGCCTGCACCACTTTTACATGGGACTGCCACTGACCGCGCACCAGCGCCAGGTAGTCTTTCTGCATCCCTTTTTCACGCAGCTGTTCATGCAGCGAACGCAGCGCAGAACGCTTTTTCGCCACCAGCAGTACGCCAGAGGTATCACGGTCAAGACGGTGCACCAGTTCAAGGAAGCGCGCTTCCGGGCGCAGGGCTCGCAGCCCTTCAATCACGCCGAAGCTCAGACCGCTACCGCCATGGACAGCCGTTCCTGACGGTTTATTGAGCACCAGAATGTGGTCATCTTCGTAAAGGATCACATCGCTCAGGGCCGCCACTTTCTGTAGCTTCGGTGAAACGGTCTCTTCTTCACGTTCCGCAACGCGCACCGGCGGAATACGCACTTCATCGCCCGCCTCGAGTTTGTACTCGGGCTTCACGCGTTTTTTGTTCACCCGCACCTCGCCCTTGCGCAGGATGCGGTAAATCATGCTCTTTGGCACACCTTTCAACTGGGTGCGCAAAAAGTTATCGATACGTTGCCCCGCGTCATCTTCGGCGATGGCAACCATTTTTACGGCTGGAGTCTCTGTTTTCATGGTTGGCGATTCTAAATATCGTCAGCCATTAGCGCCACTCATTTTTCTATGCTTATATTTACTTTTATCCGGCCAGCTCCCCGTTTCACGCAACCGATTTGGTGGTTATTAAACCAATCGCCATTCTGAAGTGAAGAAACTGTGAGTAACCGGGTGATAATTGGTAAAAGTCATCTTGCTATAACCCGGCGAGCAGTGGAATAATGAGGCTGTTTTCCGTGTTAAATCCTGGTTAAGTAAGGATGTTGACGGAATGACCAATTTTGTCTGACCGATCATCCACGCAGCAATGGCGTAAGACGTATTGATCTTTCAGGCAGTTAGCGGGCTGCGGGTTGCAGTACTTCCCGGTATAAGGATTGTTCTCTGGAGAGTTCTACCCAGGCAATTCCCCTGATAATTGCGCTGTGTTTCCGTATGAAATACAGGCAACCGACACTCTGCGCCTCTTAAGCGAGCGACAACCGTGAGGTTGGCGACGTGAACAGACACGAGGCCATCGGTTCATACCCCGGAAAGCGTCACCTTGCCCGCAGCTTTGTCGTCAATGTAAGAATAACGAGTAAGTTACGATGAAAAGAATGTTAATCAACGCAACTCAGCAAGAAGAGTTGCGTGTCGCCCTTGTGGATGGGCAGCGCCTGTACGATCTGGATATCGAAAGTCCTGGACACGAACAGAAAAAAGCGAACATTTACAAAGGTAAAATCACCCGCATTGAACCAAGCCTTGAAGCTGCATTTGTCGATTACGGTGCTGAGCGTCATGGTTTCCTCCCTCTGAAAGAAATCGCCCGCGAATATTTCCCCGCAAACTACAACGCCCATGGCCGCCCAAACATCAAAGATGTTCTGCGTGAAGGTCAGGAAGTTATCGTTCAGATTGATAAAGAAGAGCGTGGCAACAAAGGTGCCGCACTGACCACCTTTATCAGCCTTGCAGGGAGCTATCTGGTTCTGATGCCTAACAACCCGCGTGCGGGTGGCATCTCTCGCCGTATCGAAGGTGATGACCGTACCGAGCTGAAGGAAGCGCTGGCAAGCCTCGAACTGCCTGATGGCATGGGGCTTATTGTGCGTACCGCAGGCGTTGGTAAATCAGCCGAAGCGCTGCAGTGGGACCTGAGCTTCCGTCTGAAGCACTGGGAAGCCATTCAGAAAGCAGCCGAAAGCCGCCCTGCTCCGTTCCTGATCCACCAGGAAAGCAACGTTATCGTGCGTGCCTTCCGTGATTACCTGCGTCAGGACATCGGTGAGATTCTGATCGATAACCCGAAAGTGCTTGAGCTGGCTCGCCAGCACATCGCCGCGCTGGGTCGTCCGGATTTCACCAGCAAAATTAAACTGTACACCGGTGAAATCCCGCTGTTCAGCCACTATCAGATCGAATCCCAGATTGAGTCCGCCTTCCAGCGTGAAGTGCGTCTGCCATCCGGCGGTTCTATCGTTATCGATACCACCGAAGCGCTGACCGCTATCGACATCAACTCCGCGCGTGCAACGCGCGGTGGCGATATCGAAGAGACCGCCTACAACACTAACCTCGAAGCCGCTGATGAAATCGCCCGCCAGCTCCGCCTGCGCGACCTGGGTGGTCTGATTGTTATCGACTTCATCGACATGACCCCTGTTCGCCACCAGCGTGCGGTTGAAAACCGTCTGCGCGAAGCGGTGCGTCAGGACAGAGCGCGTATCCAGATTAGTCATATCTCACGCTTTGGCCTGCTGGAGATGTCCCGTCAGCGTCTGAGCCCGTCTCTCGGCGAGTCCAGCCATCACGTTTGTCCGCGCTGCTCCGGCACCGGTACCGTGCGTGATAACGAATCGCTGTCTCTCTCCATTCTGCGTCTGATTGAAGAAGAAGCGCTGAAAGAGAACACCAAAGAGGTTCACGCCATTGTGCCGGTGCCCGTTGCCTCTTACCTGCTTAACGAAAAACGTGCAGCGGTAAGTGCGATTGAAGCGCGTCAGGGTGGCGTTCGCTGTATCATCGTGCCAAACGACCAGATGCAGACCCCACACTATCACGTGCTGCGCGTGCGTAAGGGTGAAGAGACGACCACCCTCAGCTACCTGCTGCCGAAGCTGCATGAAGAAGAGATGTCCCTGCCTTCCGATGAAGAGCCAGCCGAGCGCAAACTGCCAGAGCAGCCTGCGTTAGCGACCTTCATCATGCCTGAAGCGCCACCGGAAGCTGCCCTGGAAAAACCTGCGGCCAAACCTGTAGCGCAGAAACCAGAAGCCGCGGTAGCGAAAGCCCAGCCGGCACAGCCGGGTCTGCTGAGCCGCTTCTTCGGCGCGCTGAAGAAGATGTTTGCTGAAGAAGAAGTTCAGCCAGAGCAGCCGAAAGAAGAGCCAAAAGCGGCCAAGCCTGAGCGTCAGCAGGATCGCCGTAAGCGTCAGAACAACCGCCGCGATCGTAACGACCGCAGCGATCGCAACGAGCGTCGTGACAACCGTGACAACCGCTCTGAGAATGGCGAAGGCCGTGAGCAACGCGAAGACAACCGTCGCAACCGTCGCGAGAAACAACAGCCGAATGTTGAAGATCGTGAAATTCGCCAGCAGGCGGGCGATGAGTCTGAGAAGAGCAAACAGCGTGACGACCAGCAGCCGCGCCGTGAACGCAGCCGTCGCCGTAACGACGAGAAGCGTCAGGCACAGCAGGAAGTCAAAAACCTGAATCGCGAAGAGCCTGTTGAACAGCAGGACGGCGAGCAGGAAGAACGCACTCAGGTAATGCCGCGTCGTAAGCAGCGCCAGCTTGCTCAGAAAGTTCGTTTCGCCTCCGAAGCAACCGAAGAGTCAGCAATTGTCCCGGTTGAAACCCGCGAGAGCTCAGCCGGTACTCAGCTTGCAAAAGTTGACCTGCCAGCGGTCGTTGATAACAACGTTGAGCAGGATGATAACGGTGAAAACCGTGATAACGCCGGCATGCCGCGCCGTTCACGTCGTTCCCCACGTCATCTGCGCGTCAGCGGCCAGCGCCGTCGTCGCTATCGTGACGAACGTTACCCAACTCAGTCGCCAATGCCGCTGACCATTGCCTGTGCTTCGCCAGAAATGGCCTCCGGTAAAGTCTGGATCCGCTACCCGGTTGCTCGCCCGGAGCAGGTTGTTGAAGAACAGCCTGTAACCGAAGAGGTGATCGCACCAGCAGCCGCGGTAGAAGCTGTCGTGACTGAAGCGGCAACCGTGGTTGAACCTGAGGTTGTTGAACCTGAGGTTGTTGAAGCTGAAGTACCTCACTCAGTGGAAGTTGAAACCACCCATCCAGAAGTGATCGCCGCGCCGGTTGATGCCGCACCGCAGCTTATCGCCGAAGAAGATGCCGTGGTGGCTGAGGAAGTGGCTGAAGAGGCTGAACCTGTAGCCGCAGTGGAAGACACCGCTGAAACCCTCGTTGAAACCACCACTGAAGAAGTTGTTCAGGACGTTGAGATTCAGGTTGAACCGGTTGTCGAAGAAGCGAAAGCGCCTGAGGTGAAACCTGAGCCGGTTGTTTCTGCACCAGCCGCATCCCACGTGGCGACAGCACCAATGACGCGCGCCCCGGCGCCGGATTACGTGCCTGAAGCCCCGCGTCACAGTGACTGGGTACGCCCGGCGTTCAGCTTCGACGGTAAAGGCGCTGCAGGCGGCCACAGTGCAACGCATCAGGCGACTGCACCGGCGACGCGTCCGCAGTCTGTCGAATAACGACGCTGAAAGCAAAAAGCCGACCTTCGGGTCGGCTTTTTTTATGGCTGCTGTACAGGCTTTCTCATCCCGGTCACCTCAGGCATGACCTGCCGCATCAACTCCAGAAAACGCCGCAAGCGTGCCGGATAATAACGCGACCAGGGGTAAACCAGATGCACCGGTAGCGCCGCTGGCTGCCATTCTGGCAGCAAATGCACCAGCCGCCCTTCCCGAATATCATCCTGTACCGTCCAGCTGGATACCACCGCCACGCCAAGGCCGGTGAGCGCCGTATTGCGTGCGACATACAGGCTGTCGGTGCTCAGCCGTGGCGTAATAGCAATCCGCGCGGTGGCGGGTGATGCATCGTGAAAAAGCTCCACATGGCGCTGGTAGAATGAGCTGATCGCTATCCAGGGAAACTGCTGCAAATCCTCCGGCGTGGTAACCGTTGGGAAACGGGCCAGCAGCGCCGGAGAAGCCACCACCGAGCGCGGCACTTCCGCCAGCAGCACGGACACGGTCGCCGGATCGACTTCCACGCCCACCCGAATAGCACAGTCAAGGTTGTCGCCGAGGAAGTCTGCCGACCGATCGTTGAGCATCCACTCAATCGAAAGCTGCGGATAGCGTTGCAAAAACTCGGTTACGGGTTTCAGAAGCTGGTCCTGACCAAACGCGTGCGGAGCGCGCACCCGCAGAACGCCTACCGGCTCATCTTCCGTCTGCCCCACCTCATCTTCCAGCGCCAGCCAGCTGTCAATCACCCGACGGGCGTGCTGATAGCAGCGCTCGCCGTCATCCGTCAGCCGCGTCGTGTGGGTGGTGCGCAAAATCAGGCGCACGCCCAGCATGGTCTCAAGCGACTGTAACCGTCTGCTTACCGTGGCCTGGGTCGTGGCCAGCTGCCGCGCCGCCGCTGAGAGAGAGCCCGCCTCCACAATACGAACAAACGTCCGCATTAACTCCACCCTGTCTATACGCTCAGCTCTTTTCATCGCATTTTCACTTATACGTTCAACGTATAAGCGTTTTACCACCGGGCCCGCTACCGTCGCAAGGCGTACTGATAAAAAATAGCCTCACACGACGAATGAGGAACATCTTATGAACACAACAACCGCCGCCCATGCCGTGAGCCGCTGGGTAATCTTAATGCTGGCGATAGGTGCAGGTTTCAGCGTGGCATCTATCTATTATGCCCAGCCTCTGCTGCCGCTGATGGGCGCAGACCTTCACCTGAGTATCGAAGGAATGGGCCTGGTCCCGACGCTCACCCAGGCGGGATATGCCCTGGGGATCCTGTTCCTGCTGCCGCTCGGCGATCGCCACGACCGCAGGACGTTAATCCTGATAAAGAGTGCGGCGCTGGCGCTGTTTCTTCTCGGCTGTAGCCTGACCGGGCAGATCCATTCTCTCCTGCTGGCAAGCCTGCTCATCGGCATGGCCGCCACCATGGCACAGGATATCGTCCCTGCCGCAGCCATCCTTGCGCCGGAAGGTAAACAGGGGAAAACCGTGGGCACGGTAATGACCGGGCTGCTGATGGGTATCTTATTATCCAGAACCGTGAGCGGCGTGGTGGGCGAAGCGTTTGGCTGGCGCGTCATGTACCAGCTGGCGGCGGCGAGCATTGCGTTCATCGGGGTGATGATGTGGTTTGTGCTTCCCCGTTTTGCCATTCACTCCACGCTGAGCTACCCCGCGCTGATGCGCTCAATGGAACATCTGTGGCGTCGCTATCCGGCGCTGCGCCGTGCGGCGCTGGCTCAGGGCTTCCTGTCGATTGCCTTCAGCGCCTTCTGGTCTACGCTTGCGGTCATGCTGCTGGAACGCTATCACCTGGGTAGTGCCGTAGCGGGTGGTTTTGGTATTGCAGGTGCCGCCGGTGCGTTAGCTGCCCCGCTGGCAGGGGGTCTGGCGGACAAACTGGGCGCAGGAAAAGTCACGCAGCTTGGTGCCGCTCTTGTGACCGTTTCATTCGCCCTGATGTTCCTGATGCCCGCGCTGGGCGTTCATGGACAGCTGATTCTGATTGCGATCTCCGCCGTCGGGTTCGACCTGGGTCTGCAGTCCAGCCTGGTCGCTCACCAGAACCTGGTATACAGCCTTGAACCGCAGGCGCGCGGTCGTCTCAACGCCCTGCTCTTTACGGTGGTCTTTATCGGGATGGCGCTGGGTTCCGCGTTAGGCAGCAATATTTACTCGCTGGCCGGCTGGACGGGCGTGGTCGCGCTGGCGACGGTCTGTGGCGTCATTGCGCTGGCAATCCGTATGATAGAAAGCGCACGAGTCACCTCCGCATCAGCAGAAGTTGTATAAAAAAAATGCCCAATCCAGACGGATTGGGCAGTAAAACATGCCCAGTTTCAAGACATGTTCCAAGAGGTCAAGATGTTATTTGTTCAGCTGGAACAGAGACATGCCCTGCATATCGCTAAACGCTTTATAAGACGCCTGCAAGGCCGCCTGCTGCATGGTGTAAGAGGAAATCGCTTCGTTCCAGTCAACATCCACCAGGTCACTCATCTGCTTGGTCTGACCCAGCGCGCGGTCATCGCCCAGCGTATCGAGTTTTTCCAGCTCGTTCATCTTGGTTCCCACATCCGCAACGACCGTGAGGATATTGTTCTGGGAGTTTTTGATGCCGATTTGCGCATTGGCAATCACCTGGCTTTGCGCCGCTGCGGCAGCCGGATCGTTCTCAATCGGTGTCTTCAGCGAGGCAATAGCAGAGTCCAGGATTTTGAACATGTTGGTCTGGCCATATCCACCGCCCGGCAGCTGTTCCGCATTACTGGTAATGCTTTCGAAAATTTGCTGGCCGGTATGGCTAATGGTCATATTTCGCGCCGTATCAACCTGCTGCGTGATGGCCTCAGCGCCGCCGTTGTAATCTCCGGTCGCGGCGTCAAACGGTGCGCTCTCGGTTTTGTATCCCGCAAAGATAAAGCGACCATTACCATCCGTCGTGTTGGCCAGGTTCATCAGCTGATCGCGGATCCCCTGAATATCGGTCGCCAGAGAAAGACGGTCGTCATCGCTTAATGTACCGTTTGAGGCGTAAACTAGCTTCTCGCGCACGCTCGAGATCGCAGTGTTGACCTGGGTTAACACGTTATCTTCCAGCGAGACCTTCTGCGTGGCAAAGGTACGCGCGAGCGCAAACTGGCTGTTTTGCGACTGAGACTGTGACAGAACGATGGCCTGCGACGCGGCGATAGGATCGTCCGAAGGACGATTGACGCGCTTGCCGGTGGACATCTGCTCACCGTAGCTCAGCCATCTGCTCTGGGAATCGGTGATCCCACGCATGTTCTGCTCGTACATCATCTGGGTACTAATACGCATTGTTCACCTCAACCTTAACGAATGTTGATAATTGCATCGAAGAGCGTACTGGCAGTTTGTAGAACCTGGGCATTGGCCAGGTAATACTGCTGATAACGCTGCAAATTGCCATACTCTTCGTCAAGGTTTACCCCAGAGATGGTCTGCTGCTGCTTGATTAACTGCGTTTCCACGTTGGCTTTCGTCTGGCTGCTTACCTTCAGTGACGCCGTTGAGCTACCGACGGTACTGACGAGAGAGGCATACGCATCGTTGAAGGTTTTGTTCCCACCCACCACTTTGCCGTTTTGCAGATCGAGCAGTTTCTGGCCGTTACGGTTGTCACTTTCGCCACCGTTCTGCACAGATGCCATCGCCAGTTTAGACTCGTCGCTGATCGCGAGATCCATGTTCATGATGACGTTGGAAACAGGCTTCACGGTAAAGCTGTCTTTGGTATTTGCCGTGCCGCTCACGTTGACGTTAAGGCCATCAAACGACAGATTGCCGCTGGCATCCGGGCTCATCGTAAAGCTGGTTTTGTCTGACGTGCGGGTGACAGTCCAGTCAGTGCCGTTAAACTGCAGCTTATAGTCTGTCGCCTGGACCTGTTTGCTGTCCGTCACAGAAGCCGTAACAACGGCCGAACCGCCGTTCTTGCTGTTGGAAAGGACCGCCGGAGAACCGAAGTTGAACAGCTTACCGCCCGCATCACCGTTCGCATCAAAACCGGCTTCATGCTGCGTGTTCATCGCGTCGGCAAAGGCCAGCGCCATCTGGTTCAGGCTGTTACGGGCTTTATCCAGATCTTCAGCACGGAATGTCAGTAAACCGCCTAAAGAACCGGTGGTGATAAGTTTCTCAGGGATCTCAATATTGCCCGCCACGTCATCGACGTAGGCGATAGTGGTACGAGCCGGATCGGCGCTGGACTTCACGGCCGCCAGCTGGCTGGCTTTGCTGCCCTGTACCAGGCTGTAACCGTTACCGAGAGAGATGTTAAACGTGCCGCTATCCTGCACGGAGACTTCCACGCCCACGATTTTGTTCAGTTCAGTCACGAGCTGATCGCGCTGGTCCAGAAGATCGTTAGGTGACGCGCCCGCGCCAACGCCGGTCAGACGGGAGATCTGATCGTTCAGATTCGCAATCTGTGCCGCGTAGTTGTTGATCTGAGACACGCTGCTTGAGATGGCGGTATTAACCTGCGCGTCCTGGTCACGGAGATACTGATCGTTGGTTTTAAACTGATTGACCAGACCACTCGCTTTACCCAGCACCGTCTGACGTGCTGCCGGGTCTTCCGCGTTGCTCACCAGGGTTTGCAGGCTTTTGAAGAAATCCTGCAGGGTGGTGGAGAGCGAGTTGGTGGTATCGGAGAGCACATCGTCAATTTTTGACATCTGCTGATAGCGCGTCGTCAGACCGCTGCTCTGCGTCTGCGCGGCGCGCAGCTGGTTGGTGATGAAGGCGTCATACTCACGCTGGACACCGGAGACATAAACCCCGTTACCCACCCAGCCACCGCCGGTCAGCGTGCTGTTAGATGCGCCCAGCACCGTGGTCTGGCGGGTGTAACCTGCCACGTTATAGCTTGAAATATTATTACTGACGGTATTGAGTGCCGACTGCGCGGCACTGAGGCCACTCATGGCGCTGTTAATCAAACTGGACATGGGGGTTCCTTTTATACGTTCAGACACGAGTCCTGATGAAGGTTATCGGCAACCTCCACCGGGACTTGAGAACTTTCAGAACAGATTTTCAATATCTGTGCTATAGGCTTTGCTGACCTTCTCGCCCATGGATTTCAGCTGCTGGATCATGCTGGTGAGCTTGCGTGCATAGTTCGGGTCAGTCGCGTAGCCCGCGTTTTGTAAGGCCTGAGCGCCCTGCTCCGCCGTCGCCGCCTGCGTAACGGCGGTATAACGCGGATTGCGGCTCAGCAGGCCAACGTAGTCGGACAATGCTTCCAGATAGGAGCTGTAGACGCGGAATTTTGCTTTGACCTTCACCGCCGCACCGTTCTCGTATTCGGTGGTCGTGATCTCCGTTGTTGGCCCCTTCCAGCTGGAGGTGGCCTTCACGCCGAAGATGTTGAAGCTCGGATCGCCGTTTTCCTTGCGGATCTGACGCTGACCCCAGCCCGACTCCAGCGCGGCCTGCGCCAGAATCAGGTGATGCGGCACGCCGCTCTGTTCGCTGGCAAGGCGCGCGGGCAGAGAAAGCTGCGCCAGGAAGTCTTTGCTGTCACCGGAGAGCGGCTCATCGCCGCTGCCAGTGGCTTTTGGCATCGCTTTACGCACCATTTGCGTCAGAGCCTGGTTCTGATAACTGGTCACCGTTTCCAGGTCGAACTTCATCGGCACCTGCTGCGTCTGATCCTGAGGCTGAATGCCCTGCGCGGCTTCGGTCTGTTTCACAATCATGTCAGCCAGACCGAGGCCTTTACCGGCGGTCATCTGCTGCGCAATCTGCTGGTCATACATGCTGGTGTAGAGACGCGTTGAATCACTGCTGAACATCCCGTCTTTCGGCAGGGTTTCGCGCATGCTTTTCAGCATCATCTGTACAAACATCCCTTCCACCTGGCGGGCGACCGGGCGGATGTTCGCCGCCGGGTCTTTGCCTGCTTTGGTTTTCAGTTCGTTGAGCGACTGGGCGTCCCAGGCTGCACTGGTCAACAGTTTGCTATCGGTCAGCATTAGATGATTTCCAGTTTGGCGCGCAGGCAGCCTGCGCTTTGCATGGATTGCAGGATGGACATCAGATCCATCGGCGTTGCGCCCAGGGCGTTCAGGGCACGCACCACGCTATTCAGGTTGGCGCTGGAGCGAACGCTCTGCAGCGACCCACCGCTCTGGCGCATATCAATCTGCGTTTGCGGTGTTACCACCGTCTGACCGCCGCCAAATGGCGTGTTCGGCTGGCTCACGTTCGCGGAGCGGTTAACCGTCACGGAGAGGTTACCCTGCGCCACGGCACAGCTGTCCAGCGACACTTCCCGGTTCATCACCACCGAGCCGGTACGGGAGTTGATGATCACTTTCGCATCCTGGACCGGAACGTTCACTTCCATATTCTGAATATCAGCCAGCATGCGCACCTGGTTGCTGCTGCCGGTGGAGGTGCGAATCTGCACGGTGCGCGCATCGAGTGCCGTTGCGTTACCGTAGCCGCGGCTGCGGTTGATGGTATCGGCAATTTGCTGCGCCATCGTGAAGTCTTCATTATTAAGCTGCAGGTTGATGGTGTTGCCCGCGCCAAACTGGGTCGGCAGTTCACGCTCAATGATTGCACCGTTGGTGATACGACCACCGTTCAGCTGGTTCACCTGCACGCTGCTTCCGCCTGCGGATGCCCCCGCACCGCCAACCAGAATGTTCCCCTGCGCCAGCGCATAGACCTGGCTATCAACGCCTTTCAGCGGGGTCATCAGCAGCGTACCGCCGCGCAGGCTTTTGGCGTTACCCATTGAGGAGACCACCACATCAATGGTCTGCCCCTGACGCGCAAACGCCGGGTAGGACGCGGTGACCATTACCGCCGCCACGTTTTTCAGCTGCATGTTGGTTCCCGCCGGCACGGTAATGCCGAGCTGGGAAAGCATGTTGTTCAGGCTTTGGGTGGTGAACGGCGTCTGTGTCGTCTGGTCACCGGTACCATCCAGACCGACCACCAGGCCATAGCCAATCAGGGAGTTTTCACGTACGCCCTGAACGCTGGTGAGGTCGCGAATACGGTCAGCCTGGGCAAATGTTGCCACCAGCGCGAACGCCACGGCGAAGATCGATTTAAACATGGGTCACCTCGCTTACATCGGCGATAAATTAAGGAAGAAGCGCTGCAGCCAACCCATATTTTGCGCTTCATTGATATAGCCGTTACCGACGTACTCAATGCGCGCATCCGCCACCTGGGTGGACGGAACGGTGTTGGTGCCGCTGATGGTGCGAGGGTTAACCACGCCCGAGAAGCGAATGAATTCAGTACCCTGGTTGATGGCGATCTGTTTTTCACCCACAACGTGCAAGTTGCCGTTAACCAGTACCTGGTCAACCGTGACCGTCAGCGTACCGCTGAAGGTGTTGCTGGCGTTCGCGCCGCCTTTACCGTTAAAGGTGTTGCCGCCGGACGCGTTCACATCAGCACGCGCGTTGCCGAACAGCCCTTCGAGATAGCGTGGCACGGTATCGAAGCCAAAATTGGTTTTGCCATCGCGGCTGGCGTTCGCCGACGAGCTCTTGCTCGCGCTGACGTTTTCCTGCAGCACAATGGTCAATGTATCGCCGACGTTACGCGGGCGGCGATCTTCAAACAGCGGCTGATAGCCGTAATTAATCGGCTGCGCGGTCTGGAAAATGGAGCCGTTTACCACTGGCGCTGGGCCAGGAACGGGTTGGGCAGTCGTCGCACCCTGGACCAATGGTTTAGACGGGATCAAAGCACACCCGCTGAGGGTGACAGCCAGAACAGTCAGTATCGGATAACGAAACGCCGCGTTTTTTTGCATTGCCTTCATCTTCGAAAACAGGGAGCCGGTGCGGCGTTTACCGCACCGGGCTACACCTTAGAGTTGCGTCAGTTTCTGCAGCATCTGGTCGGTCGTCGACACTGCTTTACTGTTAATTTCATACGCGCGCTGGACCTGGATCATATTCACCAGCTCTTCCGCCACGTTCACGTTGGACGTTTCAACATAACCCTGGTACAGCAGACCCGCGCCGTTCAGGCCCGGGGTGCTCTCATTTGGCGTACCGGAGGATTGCGTTTCGGTGTAGAGGTTCTCACCAATGCTTTCCAGACCGGTATCGTTCATGAAGGTGGTCAGGTTGAGCTGCCCAACCTGAACCGGCGCGGCCTGTCCCTGCTGGGTCACGCTGACCACACCGTCACGTCCGATGGTGATGCTCAGGGCGTTCGCCGGGATGGTAATCGCAGGCTGAACCTGGAATCCGCCCGCCGTCACCAGCTGGCCGTTCTGATCGACCTGGAACGAACCGTCGCGGGTATAGGCAGAGGTCCCGTCAGGCAGCTGCACCTGGAAGAAGCCCTGGCCTTTGATTGCCACGTCTTTACTGTTGTTGGTCTGAGACAGGTTGCCCTGGCTGTGCAGACGCTCGGTAGCCACCGGGCGAACGCCGGTACCAATCTGCAGGCCCGACGGCAGCGTCGTCTGTTCAGAAGACTGCGCGCCCGGCTGGCGGATGGTTTGATAAAGCAAATCTTCGAAAACGGCACGCTGACGCTTGAAACCATTGGTGCTCACGTTTGCCAGGTTGTTGGCAATCACGTCCATATTGGTTTGCTGGGCGTCCAGGCCAGTTTTCGCGATCCATAAAGAACTGATCATAAGGAGTCCTGTTAACTCATAGCCAGAAGTTGGTTAGCTTTGCCCGCGTTTTCATCCACGCTGCTGATAATCTTCATCTGCATTTCAAAACGGCGGGCGCTGGCAATCATGTCGCTCATGGCGGCTACCGGCTTGACGTTGCTGCCTTCCAGAACGCCGGACATCACGCGGATGCTCGGATCGGCCTGTAACGTGGCACCACGCGTCGCCTGCGCCGCCTGGGTCAGACGAAACATGCCGTCGTCGCCGCGCTGCACCTCTTTGCCTTCCGCTTTAACCAGCTTCAGACGTCCGACGGGTGCAACGGTGTTGGCCGGGTCGCCCGGGTTCAGCGCCGAAATGGTGCCGTCCGCGGCGATAGTCAGCTCAGAGCCTTCCGGCACGGTCAGCGGACCCGCTTCCCCCATAACCGGATGCCCCTGAATCGTCAGCTGGCCCGTCGCGCTCACCTGGATATTGCCGTTACGGGTATAGCCTTCGCTGCCGTCGGCAGTTTGCACCGCCAGCCAGCCGTCCTGCTGCAGGGCAACGTCCAGCGGGCGCGAGGTGTAGTCCATCTGCCCTGGCGTCATATCTGCGCCAGGGGTCGATGCCGTCACCAGCGTACGGGTCGGCAGGGACAGCCCTTCAACCGGCACCGCGCGCAGCGCGTTAAGCTGCGCACGAAAGCCCGGCGTAGAGGCGTTTGCCAGGTTGCTGGCGGTAACGGCCTGCTGATTGAGCGTCTGGCTTGCCGCGCCCATCGCGGTATATATTGCGTGATCCATTGCGCTTTCCTGTTAGCCGCTTAACGCAGGTTAACCAGCGTGTTCAGGATCTGGTCCTGGGTTTTGATGGTCTGCGCGTTCGACTGATAGTTACGCTGTGCGACGATCATGTTCACCAGTTCTTTACTCATATCCACGTTGGAGGCTTCCAACGCGCCGTTGGTCAGCTTGCCGAAGTTACCGGTGCCTGCGGTACCCAGCAGCGCCACGCCGGAGGACTGAGTGGCAGACCACACGTTGTCGCCTTCCGATTTCAGGCCTTCGTTGTTGGCGAAGTTTGCCAGCACGATCTGACCCAGAACCTGAGACTGTTCGTTAGAGTAGCTTCCCACCACGGTGCCATCGTCGTTGATCTGGTAGCTCACCAGGTCGCCAGGCTTGTAGCCGTTCTGATTGGTTGCCACAACGCTGTTTGCACCAGTGTTCTGCTGCATGGAGTTCTGGAAGCTCAGGGAGAAGGTCGCTGCCGTCGCACCGCTGACAGAACCCGTGGTGATGTTAATGGCCGGCGTGGCGTTTGGCGTTGCGCTCAGTACACCGGCAGCGTCGTAGTTGTAGACACCCGCCAGGTTACCGTTCGCATCAAAGTTCATCTGCGCCGCTTTTGCCGCTGTAGAACCCGCAACGCTGCCGTCCTGAGTGTAAAGATCCCATTTATTGTTGGCCGTCTTCACGTAGTAGACGTACATGTTATGAGCGTTACCCTGGCTGTCGAATACGGTCACGGTCCCTTTTTTGTTGTAGGTGTCCGGGTTGGTCGCATCGAACGGGGCAGTTTGAACAGGATCGGTTGAGTTCAGGTTGATCTGCTGCGTCGCGGTGGTGGTTGATTTCGCCGCCATCAGGGTGTTCGGGATAGTAATCGCCTGAGGGTTCGCACCGGTCTGAACGGTTGGAGGCGTTCCCGCTGCCGGGTAGCCCGTCAGCTGCATGCCCTGCATGTTAACCAGCGTACGGTTTTCATCCAGCTTGAACTGGCCGTTACGGCTGTAGAACACAGAACCGTTGGAATCGACCATACGGAAGAAACCGTTCTGGCTGATAGCAACGTCCAGACCACGACCGGTGTTGGTGGTGGTGCCGTCGGTAAAGTCCTGAGTGATGCCCGCAACTTTCACGCCCAGGCCGACTTTGGAACCGGCAAACATGTCCGCAAATGAAGCAGAACCGGATTTAAAACCATAGGTCGCGGAGTTGGCGATGTTGTTGCCAATGACGTCCAGGTTGGTGGCCGCAGCATTCAGGCCGCTGACCGCTTGAGAAAAGGCCATGACTTACTCCTGATAAGTGTTAAGGCTTAGATAATCTGCCGAACTTCGTCGAGTGTGGTGGAACCAGAGGTTCCCAAATCCAGTTTGTTGCCGTCGCTTCCTTTAATCACGCCCTGGACCAGCGCGAACTGCAGCGGCTGCGCCACCAGCTGGGTCGTCCCGTTGCTGGCGCTGATCGCTACTTTGTAAGAACCGTTTGGTGCTTTAGTGCCGTCGGTCAGGCTGCCATCCCACGTAAAGGTGTGAACGCCCGCCTTCAGCTCGCCGATATCAATGGTGCGCACGACCGTGCCGTTGCTGTCGGTAATGGTGGCAGTAACTTTCTCCGCCGCCTGCTGCAACTCAACGCCAAACGGCGTGGTGGTCGTTGTGGTGTTGCCTTCGGTGGTGCTGGTGCCCGCCAGAATCGTGGTTCCCGGGATCATCACCCCGTGGCCAATCAGGCTTGCCGCCTGCAGAGACTGGGCGCTGTTAATCTGCCCGGAGACGGAGCCGAGGGTGGTGTTGAGTTTCTCAATGCCGCTAACGGTGCTGATCTGCGCAAGCTGCGTGGTCAGTTCGTTGTTCTGCATCGGGTTAGTGGGATCCTGGTTCTTAAGCTGCGCCACCAGCAGCGTCAGAAAGCTGCCCTGAAGATCGGCGGCATTGCTCCCGGTGAGGGAGTTAGAACCCGTCGTACTCTTCGTGTTATTAACACCCGAGTTCGTAGGATCATTCACATTTACGGCGATGGACATGCATGTCTCCTTTACTGGCCGAGAGTGAGCGTTTTGAGCATCATGCTCTTCACGGTATTCAGCACTTCAACGTTGGCCTGGTAGCTGCGAGAAGCCGACATGGAGTTCACCATCTCACCTACCACATCCACGTTTGGCATTTTCACGTATCCGCTGGCATCCGCGAGCGGGTTACCCGGCTCATACACCAGCCTGTCCGGCGCCTGGCTCTCTACCACATCAGACACCTTCACGCCGCCCGTCGCCGCGCCCGGCGCAGCATCGACCTGAAAGACAACCTGTTTGGCACGATAAGGCTGGCCGTCTGGTCCGGTTACGCTGTCGGCGTTCGCCAGGTTACTGGCAGCCACGTTCAGGCGTTTGGACTGCGCGGTTAACGCCGAACCGGCAATATCAAAAATATTCAACAAGGCCATCTATCAGTTCCCCCCCTGCAGGACGTTCATCATGCCTTTGATTTGTCCGCCGAGTACGGTCAGGCCCGTCTGGTATTTCAGGCTGTTATCGGCAAACTGCGTACGCTCCCGGTCCATATCCACGGTGTTACCGTCGAGTGAGGGCTGATCGGGAATGCGATAAAGTAAATCGGTCGCTGGCGCGGTCATCGCCTGAGCAGGAATATGGCGAGAGGATGTCATGGCAAGTGCAACACCCGTTCCTTCGGCACGTCCACGCTCCATCACCTTTTTGAGTTCACTGGAAAAATCAATATCGCGCGCCTGAAACCCTGGGGTATCGGCGTTAGCGATGTTGGCGGCTAAAATCTCCTGCCGCTGGGCGCGTAAATTGAGCGCTTCCTGCTGAAAACGTAACGCGGCGTCGAGTTTATCGAGCATGTCTCCTCCGCTGATGGCAAAATTTCAGTTCACAGCTTAAATCTCACCCGGTCTCCCCTATCGACGGAATAAGCGCAAAATGCGTCGCTATTTATTGCGTTGATGCAAAACCACTGCAGGTAGAATTCATTCAACTCTGGAAACGGTGGAACTTGCGATGCAAACGTTAAAACGTGGCCTGGTGGCAACTTTCTTGCTGTTTAGCCCTCTGGTGCAGGCTGAAGGTTTACAGGATCGGCTGACGGCTTTTTTTGCTGAAAAGCTGGCGGGCTTTAGCGATGAGGTTAACGTTACCGTGCGCACCCCACCGAATCTGTACCCGACCTGTGACCAACCGTCATTCAGCGTGACGGGAACCACCCGGCTGTGGGGAAATGTGAACGTGCTGGCACGCTGCGCGAACGAAAAACGCTATTTACAGGTTGCAGTTCAGGCGACGGGCAATTATGTTGTCGCCGCCGTGCCCATTGCGCGCGGCAGCGTGCTGCAGACGAACAGCGTGACGTTAAAGCGCGGCCGTCTGGATCAGCTGCCTCCACGCACCATGCTGGAAATGAACCAGGCACAGGACGCCGTCAGCCTGCGCGACGTCGCACCCGGCCAGCCGATACAGCTCTCAATGCTGCGTCAGTCATGGCGGGTAAAAGCGGGCCAACAGGTGATGGTTGTAGCCAACGGAGATGGCTTTAGCATCAACAGTGAAGGAAAAGCGTTAAACAATGCCGCGGTGGCGCAAAACGCCCGCGTCAGAATGTCCTCAGGCCAGGTGGTGAGCGGAACCGTCGATTCTGATGGGAATATTCTGATTAACCTATAATCTTTTTAAAGATTTCGCGGCGCGTGCCGATAAATATTCCACTAATGATGATGTCAGGCGCAAACGCCGCGAACCCTCGATGAGGACAACACTATGAGCATTGATCGTACATCAGCCCTGAAGCCGGTAAGCGCTGTACAACCTCGCGAAACGAATGACGCTCCTGCGCAGAAAACGCGTCTGGAAAAACCGTCAACGTCCAACAGCACCAGCGTAACCCTGAGCGACGCGCAGGCAAAACTGATGCAGCCAGGCAGCAACGATATCAATATGGAACGTGTTGAAGCGCTGAAAACGGCTATTCGTAACGGTGAGCTGAAAATGGACACCAGCAAGATTGCTGATGCCCTGATTCAGGAAGCACAGAGTTTCTTACAGAGTAACTAACCGTATGAGTCGACTGTCAGAAATACTGGATCAAATGACGGTTGTTCTTAACGACCTGAAAACGGTAATGGACGCTGAGCAGCAGCATCTCTCTTCCGGCCACATCAACGGCAGCGCGCTGCAGCGTATTACTGAAGACAAAAGTTCGCTTCTGGCAACGCTGGATTATCTGGAGCAACAGCGCCGCGCTGAGCAAGATCCTAAGCGCAGCGCCAATGACGATATTATTGAGCGCTGGCAAACCATTACCGAAAAAACCCAGCACCTGCGCGACCTTAACCAGCACAACGGCTGGCTACTGGAAGGTCAGATTGAGCGTAATCAGCAGGCGCTTGAGGTATTGAAACCGCATAAAGAAACCGGACTGTACGGTGCGGATGGTCAAACAGCGACTGCGCGTATTGCGGGAGTTAAAAAGATTTCGATTTGACGCTTGGGCGACAAATCATGCAGCGGGGAGCACCATAAGGTGAACTCCCCTTTTGGCGTTTATGCCGTACGGCGGGCAAACTCTTTCACTTTGAACCCCAGCACCGCGAGCGTGGCAAAGTAAGCCACCACCCCGACACCTACCACGGCCATCAGCCGCATCAGACGATAAGGCATGGTGCCGAGGGACCACTCCGGCATCACGTACATCATGCCGAGCAGCGCGGCTGACATCACCAGTACCGCAACGATCAGACGTACCAGGAAACTTCCCCACCCCGGCTGCGGCGTGAAAATATCCTGCTTGCGCAGCTGCCAGTACAGCAGCCCGGCATTCAGACAGGCCGCCAGACCAATAGACAGCGACAGGCCGGCATGCTTCAGCGGACCAATAAACGCCAGGTTCATCAGCTGGGTCATAATCAGCGTCACGATGGCAATTTTCACCGGCGTTTTGATGTCCTGACGCGAGTAGAACCCGGGCGCCAGCACCTTGACGACGATCAGCCCCATCAAGCCGACCGAGTAGGCAATCAGCGCGCGCTGGGTCATGGCGGCATCAAAAGCGGTGAATTTCCCGTACTGGAAGAGCGACACCGTCAGCGGTTTAGCCAGAATACCCAGCGCCACCGCGCTCGGCAGAGCCAGCAGGAAGCAGAGACGTAAACCCCAGTCCATCAGGCGGCAATATTCATCATGATTGCCGCTGGCAAAGCTTTTCGACAGCGACGGCAGCAGGATGGTCCCCAGCGCCACGCCCAGCACCCCGGACGGGAACTCCATCAGACGGTCAGCGTAGTACATCCAGGAAACTGAGCCGGACACGAGGAAAGAGGCAAAGATGGTGTTGATAATCAGCGAGATCTGGCTGACGGAGACGCCGAGAATGGCGGGTCCCATCTGCTTGATCACGCGCATCGCCCCGGCATCTTTGAGATTGATGCGCGGCAGCACCAGCATGCCGATTTTTTTCAGATGCGGCAGCTGGTACGCCAGCTGCAGCACGCCGCCGACGGTAACCGCCCAGGCCAGCGCCAGCACCGGCGGGTTGAAGTGCGGCGCGGCGAACAAGGCAAAACCGATCATGCTGACGTTGAGAAACGTCGGCGCAAACGCCGGAACAGAGAAGCGGTTCCAGGTGTTCAGGATCGCTCCCACCAGCGAGGCCAGCGAGATGAGCAGAATATAGGGGAAAGTGATGCGCAGCAGCTGCGTGGTCAGGGCGAACTTGTCGGCCGTATCGGCAAAACCGGGCGCGGTCACCATAATCACCCACGGTGCGGCCAGCATCCCGAGTACGGTCACCACCGCTAAAGCCAGCGTCAGCAGCCCGGAGACATAAGAAACAAAGACACGCGTCGCGTCTTCACCCTGCTTGCTTTTATATTCCGCCAGAATGGGCACGAATGCCTGGGAAAACGCCCCTTCAGCAAAAATACGACGCAGCAGGTTCGGCAATTTGAACGCGACGAAAAAGGCGTCCGTGGCCATCCCTGCACCAAATACCCTTGCCACAATGGCGTCGCGCGCAAAACCCAGCACGCGGGAAAACATGGTCATCGAGCTGACGGCCGCCAGCGATTTTAATAAGTTCATTAACGTGAATTTCCAGAACCATACGGATTTCCAGGACGGGCAAGCGTAAGCGCCACCCGGCAAAGCCTACAAGCGGCGCTTAGTCTACCTGGATTTCACCGAATTACTATCCGCAGATGTTACAGCGAGTTATTCGCTCATGGCATCGCGCCAGAGCCTTTCCACAATGCGCTGCGCCAGAATGGCCTGCTCGCCGGACGTTTCAGGAACCGTCTGATTTTGCACGCAGGTGATAAAGTGACGGGCGCATCCTGCGAAACCGCGCTGCTCGAGGGTGCTCTGCCAGCCTGGCGCCGGGAGCGTCACCACGCCGTTGCCCTTCTCTTCCCGCCATTCGCGCATGTCCGTTATGTCGTACAGCGCGCCCTCGGTCACCGCCTGCACGGATTCACGCTGGCTTCCCGCACGACGGTGCATGCTGGTGGTAATCTGAAGATGCTCAACGGCAAAGTGGTGCTCCGCGTAGACCATCTGCCCCTGATCGTTTGTCATCAGGGTACCGCTTTTCAGCAGCGCTTCGCCGTTGCTCAGCCACAGCGCCGTATCCACAACGTGCAGATAATCATCCAGAAGGGTGAAGCGCAGATCGTTCGGCCCAATGCTGTCGGTGCGGTGTTTATCCATCCGCAGCGAGGCGAGCGTGTCCGACCGCGCCTTCAACTGCTGGTAAAGCGGCGCGAAGCGGCGGTTGAAGCCCACCATTAGCGTCAGTTTTTTGCGCGCGGCCAGCTCAATCAGCCGTTCGGCATCCTGAACATTTTCCGCCAGCGGCTTATCCACGCAGACGTGAACCCCCAAACTGAGCAGCTCGCTCACCACCTGATAGTGGGTTGCCGTTGAGGTATGCACAAAGACCGCATCACACTCGCGGGCCAGATCCTGCAGGGAGGCGGCATACGGAATGCGCCAGGTTTCGCAGATACGTTCTGCCTTTTCTCGGGTGGGTGACCATGCCCCTTGCAGGGTCCAGTCCGTCGCCGCACCTAAAACAGGCAGCCAGGCTTTTTGCGCGATGCCGCCGAGCCCCACCACGCCTACGCGTAATTTTTTCACCGTCAGTCTCCCAGATGTGCCAGCAATGCATCAAGGCGCTGTTTCAGCCCGGCGACCTCTTCTTCCAGCGCCTCTACGCGCGCGGCAAGAGTGTCATTGCTTGCTGAGGATCCCGCGTCGCTCTCCGCGGTAGCGGTAGCGACATCGACGTCGCCGCTGAACAGGTGCATATAGCGGCTTTCACGTTTACCCGGCTCGCGCGCCAGACGCACCACGTATGGGCCGTCTTCGCGAGAAGCCAGCCCTTCCAGGGTCTGCTCAACTTCCTGCATATCGCTAAACTCATGCATGCGGGAAGCGCGCGTGCGCAGTTCCCCCGGCGTCTGCGCTCCGCGCAGCAACAGCGTGGTGATGACCGCCACTTCCGCACTGCTCAGCTTCAGGTCGCCAAATTCGGAGTTACAGAAGCGCTGTTCGTATTTGGTCACGCGGTTGCCGAAGCCGCTGACGGTGCGCAGATAGTGGCGTTTAACCAACGCATCCAGCACGTCCTGAACCTCATGCTCGCTGAGGTTCATCACCGGCTCGCGGTTGGTCTTCTGGTTGCAGGCCATGGTTACGGCGTTGACGGAGAGCGGATACTGCTCCGGCGTGGTGACCTGTTTTTCGAGTAAGCACCCAATCACGCGCGCTTCTGTACCGTTTAGCTGATACTTCATCTTTTCTCCTTAACGACCTGCGGTCCAGTCCCGGGTGGTTAACGCCGTCAGAACGTGGTCGCGCCACTCTCCGTCTATCAGCAGATAGTCTTTGGCGTAACCCTCTTTCTCGAACCCTAAGCGCGCCAGCAAATTGCCGCTGCGCTGATTATGCGGCATATAGTTCGCCATGATGCGATGGATATGCTGCGTGCGTTGCATATAGCGGATCGCCACCGTTAACGCCTCGTACATCAGCCCCTGCCCCTGCCATTTCTGGCCGATTGAGTAGCCGAGGTAGCAGGCGTGAAACGACCCGCGCACCACGTTTGAAAAATTAGCGATCCCGATAATCTCTTTTTCTTCAGGATCCAGCAGCGCGAAATAAAACGCGCTGCCCTGCTTGTGAAATTCCGTAATCATGCTGAGGCGCGCCTGCCAGCCGGAAGGGTAACAATGGCTCTCATCCCGAACGGGTTCCCAGGGTTTTAAAAACTGGCGATTCTCGGCGTAATAATCCGCCAGACGCCAGGCATCACGCTCATGCACCAGACGAACGACCAGCCTGTCCGTTGTCAGACGCACTTTTGGCACATTACTGCGATAGCCAAACATCGATACCACTCCTTCCCGTCACTTCTGCTTACCCATTAGCTTTACTATACCTGCGCCTGCGCCGTCTGTGAAAACAGTGACATACCATTTTGCCCTCTTTTCATTATTTTCGATGAGAACTCTCTATCAAAGCACCCTTTTGATAAAAAAATATTGTCACGCCCAGGGGTGGGAAAAAACGCGGCGACACCGCAGAATGTTAGCGTGCTTACCTTCTTATTTTCCCTGGAGGGAAAATGTCCCGCGTATCACAGGCCAGGAGCCTGGGTAAATATTTCCTGCTCGTCGATAACATGCTGGTCGTGCTCGGCTTTTTTGTCGTTTTTCCATTGATATCGATCCGCTTTGTCGATCAAATGGGCTGGGCGGCATTAATGGTTGGCATTGCCCTGGGGTTACGCCAGTTTGTCCAGCAGGGTCTGGGCGTCTTTGGCGGGGCTATCGCCGACCGCTTTGGCGCTAAACCGATGATCGTTACCGGTATGCTGCTGCGCGCGGCAGGCTTTGCCACGATGGCGGTCGCTCAGGAGCCCTGGCTGCTCTGGTTCTCCTGTTTCCTCTCCGGTATCGGCGGCACGCTGTTCGATCCGCCGCGCACCGCGCTGGTGGTGAAGCTTATTCGCCCTCAGCACCGCGGCCGTTTCTTCTCGATTCTGATGATGCAGGACAGTGCCGGGGCGGTCGTCGGCGCCCTGCTGGGAAGCTGGCTGCTGCAGTATGACTTCCGACTGGTCTGCGCAGCTGGGGCGGTGCTCTTTATTCTGTGCGCGCTGTTTAATGGCCTGTTCCTGCCCGCCTGGAAACTGTCGACGGTCAAAGCGCCGGTCCGGGAAGGGCTTGGCCGCGTCCTGCGCGACAGGCGTTTTGTCACCTATGTGTTGACCCTGACGGGCTACTACATGCTGGCTGTGCAGGTCATGCTGATGCTGCCGATCATGGTTAACGACATCGCGGGCACGCCTGCAGCCGTTAAATGGATGTACGCCATCGAAGCCTGCCTGTCGTTAACGCTGCTCTATCCGATTGCCCGCTGGAGCGAACGGCGTTTTCGTCTGGAGCATCGCCTGATGGCCGGGCTGTTCCTGATGACGCTGAGCATGATGCCGATCGGTCTGGTGAACTCTCTCCAGCAGCTGTTTACGCTGATTTGCACGTTCTATATTGGCTCAATCATCGCCGAGCCTGCGCGTGAAACGCTAAGCGCCTCGCTTGCGGATGCGCGTGCGCGCGGCAGCTATATGGGTTTCAGCCGGCTGGGGCTGGCGCTTGGCGGCGCATTAGGTTACGCCGGTGGCGGCTGGTTGTTTGATGCCGGCAAAGCGTTAAATCAGCCCGAACTCCCGTGGATGATGCTCGGCGCGGTGGGCTTTATGACGCTCCTTGCCCTGTGGTGGCAGTTCAGCCAGAAACGCAGCGCGAGCGGGATGCTCGAGCCTGGCGCGTAGCCTTTCCCTCGGGCGGGAGCTACTCCCGCCCCACTTCTCAGTTTTTTCTGCTGGTTTCTGCCAATTCACACTGACATACTGGCGCAACAGGACAGAAGCGCCGATTTTTCGTTGAGGAACACTATGAAGAAAATTGTCTTTGCCGCGGCATTAGTTGTCAGCGGCCTGCTGGTTGGCTGTAACCAGCTCACGCAATATACCGTCAGTGAACAGGAAATTAATCAGGCGCTGGAAAAACATAACAATTTCTCTAAAGACATTGGCGTGCCGGGTCTGGCGGACGCGCATATCGTCCTTACGAACCTGACCAGCCAGATTGGACGTGAAGAGCCAAACAAAGTCACCCTGGCCGGTGATGCAGATCTCGATATGTCATCACTCTTTGGCAATCAGAAGGCCAACATCAAGCTCAAGCTGAAGGCTCTGCCCGTTTTTAACAAAGAGAAAGGGGCAATTTTCCTGCAGGAGATGGAAGTCGTCGATGCGCAGGTGTCGCCGGACAAGATGGCACCGGTTCTGCAAACCCTGATGCCCTATCTCAACCAGTCGCTGCGAAATTACTTTAACCAGCAGCCCGCGTACGTCTTAAGCGAAGACAAAAGCAAGGGTGAAGCTCTGGCGAAAAAATATGCAAAAGGTATAGAGGTGAAACCGGGAGAAATTATCATTCCTTTCACCGATTAACCTGAAGGGCGCTGCGGCGCCCTTTTTTTTACGGAAAAGTGTGCAAACGAAAACGTTTCCGCTTATGATTTGTGTCCGGCAAAAACAGCCATCCTTATGACTGATTCCTGACAAGCCGGAGCTTCCATGACTGCACAACCCCAGGTTCTTAAAATCCGCCGCCCTGACGACTGGCACATCCATCTGCGTGATGGCGATATGCTGAAAACCGTCGTGCCTTATACCAGCGAAATTTATGGCCGCGCGATTGTCATGCCTAACCTGGTTCCACCAGTCACCACCGTCGATGCCGCGAAGGCCTATCGCCAGCGCATCCTGGATGCCGTCCCTGCGGGACACGATTTTACCCCGTTGATGACCTGCTATCTTACCGACTCGCTGGATCCGAACGAAGTGGAGCGCGGGTTTAACGAAGGCGTATTTACGGCGGCGAAACTCTACCCGGCAAATGCCACCACCAACTCCAGCCACGGCGTCACCAGCATAGATGCCATCATGCCGGTTCTGGAACGTATGCAGAAACTGGGCATGCCGCTGCTGGTCCATGGTGAAGTCACGCATGCCGAGATTGACATCTTCGACCGTGAAGCCCGTTTTATCGAGACCGTGATGGAGCCTCTGCGCCAGCGCCTGCCCGCGCTTAAAGTGGTCTTTGAGCATATCACCACCAAAGACGCGGCAGAATATGTGCGCGACGGCAACGATCTTATCGCTGCCACCATTACGCCACAGCACCTGATGTTTAACCGTAACCACATGCTGGTGGGCGGGGTGCGTCCTCACCTGTACTGTCTGCCTATTCTCAAGCGCAACATCCACCAGCAGGCGCTGCGCGAGCTGGTTGCCAGCGGGTTCTCCCGCGCGTTCCTCGGCACCGATTCCGCCCCTCACGCCCGCCACCGCAAAGAGGCAAGCTGCGGCTGTGCAGGCTGCTTCAACGCCCCAACGGCACTGGCCAGCTACGCGACCGTCTTTGAAGAGATGAACGCGCTCGAACATTTTGAAGCGTTCTGCTCCCTTAACGGCCCGCGCTTCTACGGCCTGCCGGTCAACGACACCTTCATCGAACTGGAGCGTAAAGCGAGCCACGTTGAGGAGTCCATTGCGCTGACGGATGACACGCTGATCCCATTCCTGGCGGGCGAAACCGTTAACTGGACGGTAAAACGTTAAAAAATCAATGCCCCTTGTTGTCAAACCGATAATATACCTGTATAAATAAACAGTATATTACACAGGGGGCATTTATGCGTATTGAAGTCACCATAGCCAAAACAACTGTTCTGCCTGCCGGCGCGCTTGATGCACTGGCAGGCGAATTATCCCGCCGTATTAACAACACCTTTCCCGATAACGCGGGTGCCGTAACGGTGCGTTACGCCGCGGCGAACAACCTCTCCGTCATTGGTGCTGCGAAAGAAGATAAAGATCGCATCAGCGAAATCCTGCAGGAAACGTGGGAAAGCGCAGACGACTGGTTTATCACAGATTAACACTGCTCCCTCATTGTGTTTTTTTGCCGGGTCGCCCCGGCTTTTTTTTTGTCTAAAAATCCTGCAAGTTCAAATTCATTCGGCATCTTCTTTAAAAATCGTGAACGAGATGGTGTTTTATTGTTCGAACAATCCTAAAAAGCAGAAAAATGTGTTGCCACCTGTTTATTTTTCCCGTTGGAACCCTTATTACTTGGTATACTGAAGATGCTTTCAGAAAAACATGCATTGAACCTCAAAGCCGTTGTCTTCTAACACGCATTAAGGGGGTTATAATGGAAAAGAATAGTGAAGTGATCCAGACCCATCCACTTGTTGGCTGGGATATCAGTACCGTAGATAGCTACGATGCGCTGATGCTGCGTTTGCACTACCAGACCCCGAATCAACTCAACCGTGAAGAAGCGGAAGTTGGACAGACGCTGTGGCTAACAACAGACGTCGCCCGTCAGTTTATTTCTATTTTAGAGGCAGGTATTGCAAAAATAGAATCTGGCGACTACCAGGAAAATGAGTATAAACGGCACTAAGCTTATGCCCACTTTTCTCTCTACAGGCACCCTCGCGGTGCCTTATTTATTTCTCCCTTGTCTAACCCCGCGTTGTTAATTACTCTGCTAACAAAACATCAGTTTACGAGATGCATATGAGATACGACTTAATCATTATTGGTAGCGGCTCCGTGGGTTCCGCTGCCGGTTATTATGCAACACAGGCAGGTCTGAAGGTCCTGATGATCGATGCCCACCTTCCTCCTCATTCGGAGGGCAGCCATCATGGCGATACCCGTCTCATGCGCCATGCGTATGGAGAAGGCGAGCGCTATGTACCGCTGGCGCTTCGCGCCCAGACGCTGTGGGATGAACTGGCGACACAGACCGAAGAGCGTATTTTCGAGCGTACCGGCGTCGTCAACCTTGGCCCTGCTCATTCTGATTTTCTCGCCGGCGTCGAGCGCAGCGCAAAAGCCTTTAATCTGGATGTTGAGAAGCTGGACGCGACGGGCATTACCGCGCGCTGGCCTGAAATTACCGTCCCGGACGATTACATCGGCCTCTTTGAAGCCCACTCCGGCGTGCTGCATTGTGAAACGGCGATCAAAACCTGGATCGATCTTGCCGCTAAGGCCGGCTGTGCGCAGCTGTTTAACTGTCCGGTAGAGGCCATCACCCATGACGAGAATGGCGTCACGGTAACGACTCTTGACGGCGACTATTCAGCGTCCCGCCTGCTCGTCAGCGCAGGAACCTGGGTCACTCGCCTGCTGCCGGAACTGCCAATCCAGCCGGTGCGCAAGGTCTTCTCCTGGTTCCAGTCGGATGGTCGCTACAGCGCGCAGAATAAATTCCCGGCCTTCACCGGCGAATTGCCGAATGGCGATCAGTTCTACGGTTTCCCTTCCGAGAAAGACGCGCTGAAAATCGGTAAACATAACGGTGGCCAGGCTATCGCCTCTCCTGACGAGCGTAAGCCTTTTGGCGCCTGTCCACAGGATGGTTCAGAAGCCTTCTCGTTCCTGCGCACTATCCTTCCGGGCGTCGGTGGCTTGCTGTATGGCGCGGCCTGTACCTACGACAACACGCCGGATGAAGACTTTATCATTGATACGCTGCCAGGGCATGACAACGTTCTGCTGATCACCGGGCTGAGCGGCCATGGCTTCAAGTTCGCTTCCGTGCTGGGTGAAATCGCCACGCAGTTTGCCCAGGGTATCACGCCGCAGTTTGATCTGACGCCCTTCTCACTCTCGCGTTTTAACGGATAATCCGTCACGGGCTCCGGAGGTTTCGGGGCCCGTTTCATTCACACTGCATTACGGGGCGTTATGCGCAGGATCGTTAGCTTTCTGATGAATAATATTCGCGAGCATTTCATGCTCTATATCTTATTGTGGGCACTGCTGGCTATTATTGATTTTGTTTACATTGTATTTTATTGAAAACTCTTACTGACAATAATTGACATTAATTTAGCTTTACTGAACCTCTCAATTTCACTTGCACGAAGGCATTGAATTACCTTTATCGATCCTGTTCAAAAGCGCTGAAATAAATAAAATAAAAATCAATAGACAATTATTTCAGTTGCAATGTCACATCTTCCCGTTCATTTTTACCCTTCGGTTAATATGAAAATGGACATTCTGATGCAACTGCGTAACACCTCCCGGCGCTACGGAATAATATCCATAGGTTTGCACTGGATATTTGCTATTGCCGTCTACGGTATGTTTGGACTTGGACTCTGGATGGTCACGCTCAGCTATTACGACGGCTGGTATCACCAGGCACCGGAGTTACATAAAAGCATTGGCGTTCTCCTGATGCTGGGTCTGGTTTTTCGCGTGATCTGGCGACATATTTCCCCGCCGCCCGCCGCGCCTAAGACCCACGGCAAAATGACCCGCCTGAGTGCCGTCGCCGCGCATGTCGCGCTCTATGCCCTGCTCTTCGCCATTCTGATTAGCGGCTACCTTATCTCGACGGCGGACGGTAAGCCGATTAGCGTCTTTGGCCTTTTTGACGTTCCGGCAACGCTTAGCGATGCTGGGACGCAGGCCGACACGGCGGGGGTTGTTCACCTCTGGCTTGCCTGGAGCGTGGTGATCCTCTCCGTGCTGCACGGGCTTGCCGCCCTCAAACACCATTTTATTGATAAAGACGATACGCTAAAGCGCATGCTTGGCCGCTCGTCAGTTGACTCTGGAGCATAAAATGAAAAAACACCTGCTGGGTATCGCCCTGGGTTCTCTGTTATTCACCGCCGGTTCCGCCGTGGCGGCTGATTATAAAATTGATAAAGAGGGCCAGCACGCTTTCGTCAATTTCCGTATTCAGCACCTGGGATACAGCTGGCTGTACGGTACCTTTAAGGATTTTGACGGCACATTCACCTTTGACGAGAAAAATCCTGCCGCCGACAAGGTCAACGTGACCATTAATACTAACAGCGTGGATACCAATCATGCTGAACGTGATAAACATTTGCGCAGCGGAGAATTCCTCAATGTCGGGAAATATCCACAGGCTACTTTCACCTCAACGGAAGTGAAAAAAGAGGGTGATAAGCTGAATATTACCGGCAACCTGACGCTTAACGGCGTAACAAAACCGGTCACGCTTGATGCTAAATTACTGGGTCAGGGTGACGATCCGTGGGGCGGTAAACGCGCAGGATTTGAAGCAGCGGGTAAAATTCACCTGAAAGATTTTAATATCACAACGGATTTAGGCCCGGCGTCTCAGGACGTTGAGCTGATTATTTCCGTTGAAGGTGTACAGCAGAAATCATAATAGATTCGCCCGGCAGGCTTTCGCCGTGCCGGGCGTTATTATCATTCCGGGTCAGGGATACCCAGTTTGGTATTCAGACGGCCGCGTGATTTATTGAAAATCTTGTTGCCGTTTTCACGTCCTGCGCGGCGACGACGCTGCTCTTCTTCCGGCAGGATGCTCTCTTCGCTGCACAATTCGCTACAGCAGCCGTTAAACTTCTCGGCACAGGCCGGGCACTGAATAAACAGCAGATGGCACCCGTCGTTTTTGCAGTTGGTATGAGTATCGCACGGCGCGCCGCACTGGTGGCACTGGGCAATAACGTCTTCCGAGATACGCTCACCCATACGCTCGTCAAAAACAAAGTTTTTACCGATAAAGCGCACCGGTAAACCCTGCTCGCGGGCGCGGCGGGCGTACTCGATAATGCCACCTTCAATATGCCAGACCTTATTAAAGCCGTTGTGCTTCATCCACGCGCTGGCTTTCTCACAGCGGATACCGCCGGTGCAGTACATAACGATCTTTTTATCTTTATGTTCCTGCATCATCTCAACCGCTTTGGGCAGCTGCTCGCGGAAGGTGTCGGCCGGGATTTCCATCGCATTCTCGAAATGCCCCACTTCGTACTCATAGTGGTTACGCATATCAATGAACACGGCATCCGGATCGTCCAGCATCGCATTCACTTCCGCTGCCTTCAGATATTCACCGACATCCGCCGCGTTAAACTCGGGATCGTCGATACCGTCCGCCACGATGCGTTCACGCACCTTCATGCGCAGCACCCAGAAGGATTTCCCGTCATCGTCCAGGGCAATGTTCAGGCGCAAGCCGTCGAGGGCCGGATCGAACTGATAAAGACACTCGCGGAAAGAGCTGACTTTGCTTTCCGGTACGCTAATTTGGGCGTTGATGCCTTCACGGGCAAGGTAGACGCGTCCGAAGACGTTCAGCGCCGTGAACGCCTGATAAAGCGCATCGCGGGTCGCCTGCGGATCGTCGATCGTGAAGTATTTATAGAAAGAGATGGTTGTGCGTGGTTCGGTTTCAGCCAACATACGCGCTTTCAACATCTCATTCGACACGCGGTTGTGTAACACTGGCATGGTGTACAGTCCTGGAATCGTTAGAGAGAATCAAAAATCGGTCGGCATCATATAGCAAACAAAACCAATTTACATCCACACAATTTACGCTACATTTCACACACCCTGATTAATCAGGATTAACAATTGCTGTATTCGTGCACGCTTCGAAAGCAGATATTTTGGCTATGTCTCAAAAAATGAGACACTAGCAAAATAGGACGTTTGAACACAGGAAAGACATGACCCAGTTACCAAAATTTACTGCCGCCCTTTTGCATCCCCGCTATTGGTTGACCTGGCTTGGCATCGCCTTTTTATGGCTTCTGGTACAGCTTCCCTACCCTGTTATTTTTCGGTTGGGTAAATTTCTGGGCCGTTTCGCGCAACTGTTTATGAAGCGTCGCGCCAGAATTGCGTACCGCAATCTTGAGCTGTGTTTTCCGCAGATGAGCGAGTCTGAGCGTCACGATATGGTCGCGAAGAATTTCGAATCCGTCGGGATGGGGCTTATGGAGACCGGTATGGCGTGGTTCTGGCCGGACAAACGCATGGCCCGCTGGATCGAGGTGACGGGAACCGGCATGGAGCCGGTGCATACGCTTCAGGCCAACCAGACGGGCGTTTTGCTGATTGGCGTCCATTTCCTTACGCTGGAAATCGGAGCGCGCATGTTCGGAATGCAGGCGCCGGGCATTGGCGTTTATCGTCCTAACGATAACCCGGTGATCGATTTAATCCAGACCAATGGCCGCATGCGCTCCAACAAAAGCATGATCGACCGTAAGGATCTGAAGGGGATGATCCGCGCGCTGAAATCCGGTGAAGTGGTCTGGTATGCCCCCGACCACGATTATGGCCCACAGGCCAGCGTATTTGTCCCCTTCTTCGCCGTTGAAGAGGCCGCCACAACGACCGGTACCTGGATGCTGGCGCGCATGTCCAAAGCCGCCATCGTGCCTTTTGTTCCCCGCCGTAAGCCGGATGGTTCAGGCTACGAGCTGATGATGCTGGAGCCGGAACTCGCGCCGCCGCTTGACGATGCAGAAACCACCGCGCGCTGGATGAACAGCGTTGTGGAGAAATGCATCATGCTGGCACCCGAGCAGTATATGTGGCTGCACCGCCGTTTTAAAACGCGGCCACAAGGCACGCCGTCCCGCTATTAATCCTCATGCGGTCCTCAGGGCCGCATGCCGTTTTAGCTTTAAAAGCTCCTCGTCATTGCGGCAATCATAACCCAGGCGCATAATTAGCAGGCTTATTACTTTATGCTTCAGGTGCTCTGCACCTCATTATGCGGATAGTTATGTCACCCTCAGATGCCCCCATAAACTGGAAGCGTAACCTCGCGGTTGCGTGGCTTGGCTGTTTTCTTACCGGCGCGGCCTTTAGCCTGGTTATGCCCTTCCTGCCGCTCTACGTCGAACAGCTTGGCGTGACGGGCCACAGCGCGCTCAATATGTGGTCCGGTCTGGTATTCAGCATCACGTTTCTCTTTTCCGCGATGGCCTCACCCTTCTGGGGCGGCCTTGCCGACCGCAAGGGACGTAAAATCATGCTGCTGCGCTCGGCGCTGGGGATGGCCATTATCATGGCGCTGATGGGCGTGGCGCAGAACGTCTGGCAGTTTCTGATCCTGCGCGCGCTGCTGGGCCTGCTGGGGGGATTTATTCCCAACGCGAATGCCCTGATTGCCACACAAATTCGCCGCCATAAAAGCGGTTGGGCGCTCGGGACGCTCTCTACCGGCGGCGTGAGCGGTGCTCTGCTTGGACCGCTGGCCGGTGGATTACTGGCGGATAACTACGGCCTGCGCCCGGTCTTCTTTATCACCGCCAGCGTGTTGTTCCTGTGCTTTATCGTCACCCTGCTCTGTATCCGGGAAAACTTCACGCCTGTCGCTAAAAAAGAGATGCTCCACGTCAGAGAGGTGCTGACCTCGCTCAAAAATCCCAGACTGGTGCTGAGCCTGTTCGTGACGACAATGATTATCCAGGTGGCTACCGGGTCGATTGCCCCTATTCTGACGCTGTACGTTCGCGACCTGGCGGGTAACGTCAGCAATATTGCGTTCATCAGCGGGCTGATTGCCTCCGTGCCCGGCGTGGCGGCGCTGCTGAGCGCCCCGAGGCTCGGAAAACTGGGGGACCGGGTGGGTCCGGAAAAAATACTGATCTGCGCGCTGGTGATCTCCGTCCTGCTGCTTATCCCGATGGCGATGGTGCAAACGCCATGGCAGCTGGGCGTCCTGCGCTTTTTGCTGGGAGCCGCCGACGGCGCATTGCTTCCCGCCGTACAGACCCTGCTGGTTTACAACTCCACGAACCAGATTGCCGGGCGTATTTTCAGCTATAACCAGTCATTCCGCGATATCGGTAACGTCACCGGACCGCTGCTCGGAGCCGGGATCTCCGCCAGCTTCGGTTTTCGCGCCGTCTTTATCGTGACGGCGGGCGTCGTGTTATTCAATGCCATTTATTCATGGTTCAGTTTATCCCGCGCGCTGCGGCCCGTGACGGAATAAGACGAACGCCTGACAGCTTATTTTCGCATTCATACTTGCAGAATCTTATATTCAGCTATTCTTTCCCTGAAACCTTCTGGAAAACAGGGAGACACCAATGACCATGTACGCCACGCTGGAAGCAGCGTAAAGTAAAATACATCATAAATTAGTGCCGTTATAATCGACTAAAACGCTCTCACAGATTACCTTCGTACCGTTCCATTCATCCTTGTAGATACTGGTATCAATCCCTACCTCAGGTTGAAACGTGTACCCTGTATCATTAACAAACTTCTGGTACTTGGCTGTCTGTACTGTAGCGTCATTGTACCTATGGCCTGAGTACTTAAATCCTGCTGAACCTTGCGGAACAATCCATGCCCCATAGGATGAGAAAGTACTCGCATGTTCAATCACCTTGTATTCAAACTCTGAGCCTGTATAACGGCCTGTATACGCTTCCGAGGTGTTGATCTTCCCGAATGGCGGATTGGCCATAGGCAACATCTTATAAACGGTCTGAGGAGTACTGGAGAGCGTCACCAATGATCCATTCTGCCTCTGGTAGTACCCTCTTCCCGATCATTACGTACTCTGGATTCAGTTCAACACAGGTAATGTGTGTTGAATAGTTTCTTTCTCAACAACATTAAATATTTAACAAAACTTGAAATAAAAAATACTGCACTTCCTCTTTTACAAAAATACCCCAATGCCCTTGATTTTTTCAAAGATAAAAAATCCAATTTTTCCGACATCAGTGTTGATTTACGAAACGGAATAACTGGGCTAAGTATGGCTATTATGCATATGGCTTTGCATACAAAAAACCCTGCTTTTATCGAAGAAAAAGAAGCCCGTTTAATTTACAATCACCTTCCTCTATATCATAATGAAGACCACCTTTAAATTCGACCTTTCGGGAATTTTTAAATAGTAAAAAGATGAGAATTTCAAATGGAAACCTTACATTTTATTTCGAATTTATTATTCCAGATGAAGCAATATCGGAAATTATCCTAGGTCCTAAATGTATTTTTGATTTTGCCGACGTTAAAGACTTTCTTTTATCAAATGGTCTAAAGCATGATGTAATCATAGACAAGTCTAAAGCTAGTTATCGCTAGTTTAAATGGTTGCAATTCTAAAGTAATGACTTGCTATATAATAAAGTCAGAATAATACCCTCACAATATACAGTGAGGGTACTTAATAAAATGAGGTATTAGCGATTGGCCTGAAACTTTCTGAGTACTAAGCGTGTGAGCAAGAACAGTATGGTAGCGTAGATAAGTACCATCAGGATTAAGGCAATGAACCTTACCGGATCTGCATCGGCTTCATATGACCCACTCAGGCCGGAACCGAAAGTACTATAGGCGGTATCCATGACCCATTGCGTTAGTCCATTGAGAGGCTTACCAAAACTTGATAGCCACCATGCAAAGATAATACAGATACTGTATATGGCCGCATTCTTAACGAATCCTGCACTTCGCATAGTCGCTTCCCCCTTGTACATCAACATAACCATATGCCATCAATCCAGTCCTTGATCCTGGTACTTTAACCTTTTTAGTACGGAGCAACTGACTACGTACAGTATAGAAATCGGGTCGATTGACGAAAGTAATGCAACCCTCTGAGAAACCAGAACCATCTGGCCTGAGTGGATGTAGTCGGAAACTACCACGCGATACACCATTAATCATTATGCTATCTGTCATAGTTTGAACACTGAAGAGTGCAAACCATTCGGAGTGGTCATTACCTGTGATTGTATCAACGCCCCATGCCCGGATCTTATTCAATGTAGAGCCAGTTGGTCTGTCTACTATCCAGTATCGTCCGGTTGGGATTGCGCTGTTAGGCATAAACGCACAATTCGGATCATTGGTATATGGGTTTTGCCCACTGAATACAGAGAAAGTTCCTATTCCATAGACGTTTAATTTGGCATAGCCATTTTTATCAATGTCGTCGTATGTCATCCTCATTATTTGCATTTTGTTTTCCCTGCTGTTTGCATAGGACGATTCTATCATGTGTCGAGTAATCGAACATCACCACTATAAGGTAGGTAAGTACGCGAAGAGATTCAACAGCCCGCAACCCTGACAAGGAGCAAGGCGACGCGTAATTACTCGCAATGACTTTAGGTACGTAGTACCGACCCCAATCACTTTGATTCAGTATTATCATCTGTCGAGCTAAGTGAGTAATAACGCCTTGCGGGTTTTCGAGTTCTGGCGTGACCTGCCTCCATCGGTAGATACATCTTGTTTATTATTCGGAGGCTTATTACTGTTAGGTGGGATATGGATAGGGAGAAACATGGGAAGGATACATGAGCTACAACTCGCTTATACTGAACAAACTTGATGCTGATCGCCACATGGCTAACCTGCTGGATAAAAGCCTTGCTGGTGTTCAACAGCAAGCCGTACAACAGGCTCATTTAATATACTCTGGGGTGGAAAGGCTTTCGTTGTATAGCTCGTGCTTCCTCGACAACTACCAGGACATATGTACACGTTTGAAGCAAGAAGATAAAAGGTTCTTGAAGGCTCTTGTAGTACTCGTAAAACATCATGACACTATAAGAGAGATGCTTGAAATCTATATCAACTATTTGTTTGAAAACTCTCAGACCAGCGTATCAGGAACATTACGTTAATCTTGTCTAAAGCTGTAGCTGGGTTTACAACTGCCACCCTTACCAAGTTTACCATTGCGTACACTATCGCTACGTTAGCGGCCTCAAGTCTTTCAATGCAAGTATCAATCTCCTCGGCACTCACCAAATGGTCAACGCGTGGTGTAGCTGCGGCGGGAATATAGGGGTACGCACAGGTAGCTTCACAGGCTGCAGAACGTCTTTTACATAAACATAGTCGGTACTATAGAGATCTCTATAATCGTGATCTGGAAATGTTATACTTACTAGTTGAACCAATAATTGATCGTGTTGACGTACACAATCAATACCAATAAAGCAATAACGATATTGTTTCTGATATTCTTAGGATCGTACGATGAAAAAAATGTTTAGCGTGTGGTGGTAGGAATTAGTTAGGCTTGTTATGCAAGTTTATATACCTATTGGTTTAACTATTATTTTGGTATGCTTGCCGTCACCTTTTGGGAAGATTATGCATTAATATCTACTGTTATATTCCTGATAGTTGCATTTATTGTCAGTGATCGTTTATTCAAACCAAAAAAGAAGCGTTAATATTGAATCAAGAAAAAGCCCCGCTTAATGGGCAATGCCGATCAGTCAAGGAGCGGTTGACCGATTCTTTACCGCGGCACTATCACGGCTTCCACTACAGGGAGCCGTTTTCTTATGCCATTTCTCAACGACCTGCTCGTTTTCAGCGACGGTTTGCCCATATCGCCGTCTGCCGGAGTTCTGATATGCCGGCGGTCATTTTGAGGTGAATGACCTGGCAGAGCATTATCACTCCCGGAGGGAAATCGAAGTCACGTTCAGAAACCTGAAAAGCAGCCTGCTGGATAATGCCCTGGTACTGAGAAGCCGCAGGGTTGACCTGCTGGAGCTGGAGGTCCGGGGAATGTTGCTGGTCTATAACCAGATACGGTGCGAGGCAGAAAAACTAAAAAATGCCATCAGAGATTGCAGTACTGGTAAATACCGTCAATCCAAAAACAATTAGAGCACATGTGTGGAGATCTGGAAGCGGTGTTCATAACAAAACGCCTCCAGCCATTAAGGCCGAGGGCAGTTAAGATGTCAAAAATACGGTACGCGGTGAACTCTCGTGCCGCACCGCTTAAGTGGGCGGCATTGAATGCGTGACGTCTTATTTTCACATTCATACTTGCAGAATCTTATATTCAGCTATTCTTTCCCTGAAACCTTCTGGAAAACAGGGAGACACCAATGACCATGTACGCCACGCTGGAAGAAGCTATTGATGCCGCTCGCGAAGAGTTCCTCGCCGACAACCCCGGCGTTGAAGAAGAAGATGCTGACGTGCAACAGCTTAATATCCAAAAATACGTTCTGCAGGATGGAGATATTATGTGGCAGGCCGAATTCTTTGCCGATGAAGGTGAAGAAGGGGAATGTTTGCCGATATTAAGTGGTGAAGGTGCGCAGGCCGTCTTTGATGGCGACTACGACGAAATCGAACTTCGGCAGGAATGGCTGGAAGAGAACACCCTGCACGAGTGGGATGAGGGTGAGTTTCAGCTCGAGCCGCCGCTGGATACGGAAGAAGGTCAAACCGCAGCCGATGAGTGGGACGAGCGTTAATTTACGCTATTCGTAAGGGCCGTGGCTGGCGTCGATCGGCAGCAACAGCGTGTCGAAAATCAGCGAGAACGGCAGATCGAGCACGGTCAGGTAGCGCCATGCGGAATCACGAAGGTCCCATTTCACGCCCGGGTAATACTGATTTCCGTGGCCTTGCCCTGGAATGGTGCGACTGATGATACTGCCGCAGCCGCTGAGCAGGCATGCCACCATAACGACGATGATTATTCTCATCTTTAACCTCTAAAAAAATACCGGCGATTAAGCCGGTATTTTATCTGGCGGGTGGCGATTCGCTTACCCGCCCCTTCTTAACAACTTACTTCGCCTTCAGCGCGAGCGGGTTCAGCTTCACGTCCTTATAGTAGTTCACCCACGAAGAGTATTTCTCCGGAGCGGACCACACGCGGTAGTGAAGACGCGCCATAGTCACCGGGTCGCTCAACAGCACCAGACGACGGTCGCGGTTGAGTTTTTCCGGGGTCTCGTTAAGCGCCTGCTCAACGTGACGATCGCGGGCAATCTCAAGCACCTGGCTGGCACGGTGACGCGCGGTCGCCATTGCCGTTGCCAGGGCGTTGAATGACGGGTTAAACACGGCGTGCATGAAGCCGTCATCCAGCGAGCGACTGCGGTTCTGTTCCAGGTAACGATCGGTATCCACCAGCACCTGCGGCGGGGAATACTCTTCCGGGATCAGGAACAGTTTCCAGCGTTTGGTTCGCAGCCCCACCGTTGAACGGCTGGAAATCACGGAAACAAACGGCGACAGGATCAGCGAGAAGACAATCGGCGCCAGCCAGAACAGGAAGCGCAGATCCAGCCAGGCCATCCCGGCCGCCCACACCAGACCCAGCAGCAGCTGAGAACCGTGGCGCATAAAGGCTTCACCCCACGGCGTGGAGTCATCATCACGCTGCGGTGAGTTCCAGACCACTTCCCAGCCCAGGAACGCACTGACCACAAACACGGTGTGGAACAGCATACGTACCGGCGCCAGCAGGACGGAGAACAGCACTTCCAGCAGCAGAGAAAGGGTCACGCGGAAGAAACCGCCGTACTCTTTCGAGCCTTTGCACCAGATAAGGATGATACTGAGCAGCTTAGGCAGGAACAGCAGCACCATGGTGGAGGCAAACAGCGCAATCGCCAGCTCCGGACGCCACTGCGGCCACACCGGGAACAGCTGCCGCGGTTGCAGGAAGTATTGCGGCTCCGTCAGGGCATGGACCACCTGTAAGGCAGTCGACAGCGCCAGGAACATAAACCACAGCGGTGCAGATAGATAGGACATCACGCCGGTCAGGAACACCGCACGGTGAACCGGGTGCATCCCTTTCACCAGGAACAGGCGGAAGTTCATCAGATTACCGTGACACCAGCGGCGGTCACGCTTGAGCTCGTCCAGCAGGTTCGGCGGCAGCTCTTCGTACGATCCCGGCAGGTCGTAGGCAATCCAGACGCCCCAGCCAGCACGACGCATCAGCGCCGCTTCTACGAAGTCGTGCGACAGAATAGAACCGGCAAACGAACCCTCGCCCGGCAGCGGCGCCAGCGCACAGTGCTCAATGAACGGCTTCACGCGGATAATGGCGTTGTGGCCCCAGTAGTGCGATTCACCCAGCTGCCAGAAGTGCAGACCCGCCGTAAACAGCGGCCCGTAAACACGGGTGGCGAACTGCTGGCAGCGCGCATACAGCGTGTCCATACCGGACGCTTTTGGCGAGGACTGAATAATACCCGCGTTAGGGTTAGCTTCCATCAGACGCACCAGACCGCTCAGGCAGTCTCCGCTCATGACGGAGTCAGCATCCAGCACCACCATGTAGCTGTACTGGTTACCCCAGCGACGGCAGAAGTCATCGATGTTACCGCTTTTACGCTTCACGCGACGACGGCGACGACGGTAGAAGATCTGGCCTTCGCCCTGCACTTCTGCAATCAGCTCCATCCACGCTTTTTGTTCCGCAACGCAGATATCCGGGTTGTAGCTGTCGCTCAGGATGTAAACGTCGAAATGCTCCGCGTTGCCGGTCGCCTTCACGGACTCCCAGGTCGCACGCAGGCCCGCAAATACGCGGTCAACGTCTTCGTTACAGATAGGCATAATCAGCGCGGTACGGTGCTCGGGATTGAGGGGTTCATCCCCGACCGTTGACGCTGAAATGCTGTATTTGTCACGCCCCATGAGCAGCTGTAGGAAGCCCATCAGCGCGGTCCAGAAACCGGCCGAGACCCAGCAGAAGAGGACCGCGAACAGCAGGAGAATGCCGCTCTGCAGGATATACGGCAGCAGCTGCATGAAGGAGACCCAGAGATCCTGGCCCATCATGTCCGTCGGATTGATAAACGCCCAGCCCTGGTAAGGCAGGATAGTTTTCATGTACCAGGTCGCGACGACCGTCTGCGCAAGCGTCAGAAGCAGCAGGATATAGCGACGGATTGTCCCGACGGTACGCCATTTCTGTTCGGAGGCCTGCTCTTCTTTCGTCAGGCGCGACAGATAGCGCGGCGTCACATCACGCCCGCGCAGGCGATCCCAGAAGCGACCCACCGGGTTGGTGCGCCATGGATCGGGGAACATAGAGGAACGCGTAGCCTTCGGCATCGCCTGAAGCTGATCGCGTCCTTCATCGTCTTTAATCAACTGCCCTTTCGCCAGCGAGTCCGGCCAGGCCTGCTCCAGACGCGCCTTGACTGACCCGAGCGGCGTATCATCATCACGGGAAAACGTATGATGTTCACCATCCAGCGCGGTGTGAACCGCGCGGATGTCGCTCTTTGGCAGTGCCGCTTTTTCGATATCCGTCAGCGGCATGGCATCAATATATTCAGATGTATTATTCATTGGCAGGTAGCTGATAGCTCCAGGTTTCACTCAGCGGCTGATCGTTACTGACCAGCGCAGCACGCATTTCAGTGGTCTGTTTCGGATCTTTCACTTTCACGCGCAGGGTCAGACGCCAGCCTTTGGTTACCGGGTTGTAACGCACGGTATTCTCAACGATTTCACCGTTATCACCGATGCTGGCCTGAGCGGCAACGGCGGTGTCCGGTGACAGTTTCTTCATATCCTGGCCTGTGAAGTCCACGACAAACGCCACGGTACCGTCAGGCTGACGGATAAGATTAGACTGCTTCACATCACCCGTTGAACGGCGAGTCTGCATTACATACGCGTTATCCGGCGCATGCAGCTTATCTTCGTCGCGGCTGAAGGTAATGGTGTACTTGAAGTTCATCTCTTTACCGGCTTCCGGCAGCTGATCCGGCGTCCAGTAAGCGACGATGTTATCGTTGGTTTCGTCGTTGGTTGGAATTTCTACCAGCTCGACCTTACCTTTACCCCAGTCACCGTTTGGCGTCACCCAGGCGCTTGGACGCTGGTCATAGCGATCGTCCAAATCTTCAAAGCGGGAGAACTGACGACCACGCTGCAGCAGACCAAAACCTTGCGGGTTTTCCATTGCGAAGCTGCTAACCGCCAGATGTTTCGGGTTATTCAGCGGACGCCAGATCCACTCACCGTTACCGGCATGAATAGACAGACCGTTAGAGTCATGCAGTTCCGGGCGGAAGTTGGTTGCCGGTGACGGCTGGTTCGGCCCGAACAGGAACATACTGGTCAGTGGCGCAACGCCCAGCTTGCCCACTTTATCACGCAGGTAAACCTTGGACTGCACGTCAACTACCGTGTCACGACCCGGCATAATCACAAAGCGATAGGCACCGGTTGCACGCGGGGAATCCAGGAGTGCATAAATGGTCAGACGTTTATCCGTTGGTTTTGGACGTTCAATCCAGAACTCACGGAAACGTGGAAACTCTTCACCTGATGGCAGCGCGGTATCAATAGCCAGACCGCGCGCAGAAAGCCCGTACACCTGCCCTGCGCCAATGACGCGGAAATAGCTGGCCCCAAGCATGCTGACGATTTCGTCGTTTTTATCTTTGCTGTTGATCGGGTAAAGCACCTTAAAGCCTGCAAAGCCCAGGTCTTTCACCGTATCTTTGTCGTGTTGCACATTGCCAAAATTGAAGTAATCCGGGCTGTACTTGATCTTACGTACCGCGGTTGCCGTCACTTCATTGATGGCAACAGGCGTGTCGAAGTACATACCCTGATGATAAAATTCAAGCTTGAACGGGGTTTTAATATTGCTCCAGTACGCTTTGTCGTGATTGAACTGGATCTGCTGATAGTCCGCATACTTCATGTCGCGGAAAACGGAGGACAAGTTACTTTTCGGCGCTTCGTAGCTCTTGCCTGCCATCGATTTTGCCTGTTTTGCGACATCGTCGATGTTAAAGGCCAGTGCCGATGAGGTATACAGTGATAACACCACTGCAGCACCCAACCAACGCATTTTCATCATCTGTGGTTTATGTTTCATAATAAGTAAGCACTTCCCCCTTTGTGTGCTTATATCGATCCGATCCATTTTAATGGAAACTCAGGCAATCCGACAACATTATCACTGCTTTGTTCAGCTGCTGGCTCATGGAATAAGCAAATGAAAGAACCCGCTATTCACTTTGCGTGCTTATCCTGGAGACAGGGTGTCGGTCTTGGTGTAGGGTTGGCTTCGAATGTAACCATTATGAGTCTTAGGGATAAGACGAAAAGTCTGAGAATGCACAACGTTATATGAGCACAACACCAACAGAACGTGAATATTTCCTCGACTCGATCAGGGCCTGGCTGATGCTATTGGGGATCCCCTTTCACATTTCACTGATTTACTCGAGCCACACCTGGCATGTGAATAGCCAGATGCCCTCCTGGTGGCTGACGCTGTTTAATGACTTTATTCACGCCTTCCGTATGCAGGTGTTCTTCGTCATATCCGGCTATTTTTCTTACATGCTGTTTCTACGATACCCGCTCAAGCGCTGGTGGAAAGTGCGCGTAGAGCGCGTGGGGATCCCCATGCTGACCGCAATTCCACTGCTGACGCTGCCTCAGTTCATTATGTTGCAATACGTCAAAGGCAAAGCGGAGAACTGGCCAAACCTGTCGCTATATGAAAAGTACAATACGCTGGTCTGGGAGCTGGTGTCTCACCTGTGGTTCCTGCTGGTGCTGGTGGTGCTCACAACGGTGAGCCTGTTGATTTTCAGCCGCCTGCGCCAACGTCTGAGTACAAAAGCCGACACCTTCTTCGCCAACGTTACGATGGGCAAACTGTCAGTGCTCTTCTTGCTGTTGGGGATTGCCTATGCCGCCGTGCGCCGAACGCTGCTTATCGTCTACCCGCCGATTTTGAGCGACGGGTTATTTAATTTTGTGGTGATGCAGTCACTGTTCTACATTCCGTTCTTTTTAATCGGCGCGCTGGCCTTTATTCATCCGAAGCTTAAGTCGCTGTTTGTCACCCCGTCACCGTGGTGCGCGCTGGGGGCAAGCCTCGCGTTCGCGGCCTATCTGCTGAATCAGCGCTACGGCAGCGGCGATGCCTGGATGTATGAAACGGAAAGCGTGATCACTATGCTGCTTGGGCTGTGGATGGTGAACGTGGTATTCGCGCTGGGCCACCGCTTGCTGAACTTTAAGTCCAGTCGCGTGACGTACTTCGTTAATGCGTCACTGTTTATCTATCTGGTGCATCATCCGTTGACGCTTTTCTTCGGGGCTTACATCACACCGCACATCGCTTCCAACACGCTGGGGTTCTTTACCGGGCTGGTGTTTGTTGTTGGGGTAGCAATCGTACTCTACGAAATCCATCTGCGGATCCCGCTCCTGCGCTTCCTCTTTTCAGGAAAACCACAGGCAAAAGCCTCATAAATCACGCGGCGCATCAGCTCTCCAGCTCTTGTCTGCGCTGGGTCAGAAGCCGCTGATAAAGATGCGTCGTGCCGTCGTCGAAACAGACAAAAATAACCTTCTCTGGCAGCGGTTTTAACGACAAATAGCGGTAAACCGTTTCTACGGCGATCGTAGCGGCAGCGGCCTTAGGGTAACCATACACGCCGGTGCTGATGGCCGGAAACGCCATCGTTTTATAACCATTGTCGGCGGCCAGCCGCAGACAGTTCCGGTAAGCCTCTTCCAGAATACTCGCTTCGTGCTGATCCCCGCCATGCCAGACAGGCCCTACGGCGTGAATTACCGCTCTCGCAGGCAGATTGCCCGCCAGCGTAATCACCGCATGACCGGGAGGACATTCCCCCTGCTGTTGGCGCACGGTTTTACAGGCTTCCAGCAGCTGCGGTCCGGCAGCCCGGTGGATAGCCCCATCCACGCCGCCTCCCCCCATCAGGGATGGATTGGCCGCATTGACGATGACGTCGACGTGCACTGTCGTAATATCGCCATGAATAATTTCAATTTGCGGTTTCATAAAGCCCCTCTGCAACCCGCCTTTTTCTTAAGTGTATCGCAGAGGAGACCGGGAGAAAAAACTATCAGAAAAAATCCTTTTTCACCGCAGGGAGCGAGAACGCGCACTAGCGATACTGGATTTCGACAACCGCGAGCGTTTTTTCAGGATTAAGATATTTCATATTGAGCGTCGCCAGGCTCGAGTCGCTCACTTTCCCGTTAAGCGCCTCTTCATAGCTGACCATACGCGTTTGCATACGGTTATTATTTGGACATGACATTACAATCTGTTGTTTTTGGGGAGTGACTTCACAGGGGTCGGCGACGACGGCACCGCGAAAATGAATGACACCACCGTAAACAACCGTGGCCGAATAAGCCGGGATACTCAAAGCAGAAACGACCAAACTCAGACCTGCCACGAATCGAGCAAAATAGTTGTTCATTATAGGTACTCCTCAATGAAAATCGTCCATGAGGGGTAAACGCGCTTCATTTATTAGGGCAAACGAAGTTTCACGTTACGGAACATAACGACCAGGTCCGTGATATCAGCATAGCTCAACGGTACAGACCCGCCATATTCTCAACATATTGATTTCATGAATGTTTAGAGCGAGCGTTCCGTTGGCGACCACTGTTGTGATAAATGTAGCGATTTACCGTCTGAAACGGTGACAACGATTTTCACCGTGTCTCCCGCGCTAATATTTAAACTCAGGTGCATTAAATCAATCGTCTGATTAGCGGGTATAAAAAGTGTGTTTTGCTGCCGGGAAGAACTTTGCCCCCCCTGCCCTTCTCGTAAAGAAACAATCTGAACCTGACAATCACACGACTGCGCCAGAGTGACCTGAGGAATAATGGTGGTCATATTTTCCTGCTGTGACGTTTTGAAGGTGATCTGGCTGGAAAGCGCGGCAAGGAGAATTAAGGTATTCATGATGAACTCCCGAAAAAAAACAGGGCACCAGCCCTGTTTTTTTGTAGCACAGATTTCAGTATCAGTACTGATGAGCTGTCGCGTGGTTACCAAAACCGATCTGGGTCACGTTGACAGTCGAGTTGGAAGCAGTCTGGTCTACGAGTGCACCGTTAAAGCCGCCGGACTGGCTAACGTTCATAACGGATTTTTTACTGTTCCACTGATCAAGTGTCGCACTGTTGCCAAAACCTTTCTGGGACAGGTTGATTTTACTATCATCAGAACCCTGACCAACGTCAGCGCCGTTACCGCCACCTTTCTGGCTAATATTCAGGACAGAATTTCTGGCGTCTGTCTGCAGAGCTACCGCTGAGTTACCGCCACCGTCCTGATAAATATTCAGGGTGGAATTTGGGCCACTGTATCCGCCATGACCATGTCCATGACCCCAGCCGCCCTGATTAATAGAACCCGCCATAGCACTACCAGAAACTACGATTGCTGCAAGCGCTGCCACTTTGAGAAATTTCATGGTAAACCCCCATCGGATTGATTAAAGTCGTCGCCAACGCGCTAATGTTGAATAACGTTAATCGCCATTTGCGACTGTTTCTGCACTACAACTGCGGTTTTCTGCGTACCGTACTGCGTAATATTTGCTCTATTACCCGACCCTTTCTGGATAATTTTCGCGCTATTACCGTATCCATCTTGCGTAATACCTGCATCATTCGCGTTACCGCTCTGATCGATCCAGGCAATATTGTAACCCCCTGATTGATCAACTCTCGCTCTGTTACCTACCCCATCCTGGGATACAATGGATAAGAGTCTTGAACCGTCCTGGCTAACCTCAGCGTTATTGAAAACGCCCCGTTGACCAATAATGGCTGCCTGATTTAGTGATGAAAGACTTAATTCGTTAACCGCAAAGTTATATTCAGAATTTGCCAAATCTGAATTCGCTGCGGTTACAAATCCAGGCGCACCCAGTAATGTAAACATCATAATTAACGATGCGTTTTTCATGTTGTCACCCTGGACCTGGCTATTTAATCGTGCCATAACCCTTTAACAATGTTACTTGTTAAAACGACTCGTATTGTGTTAACGCGTCGTTACGGTGAAGAGTATGTCCGCTGAAACATTTTAAATATCTCACCCACGCGGCTTATTTTTATTTATCGGCTCACCACAAAGTCGTAATTTACCTCAAAAATGACTTTAATCAGGCCAGCTTATATTTTTTATTAAAGGTGTATTACGGAAGGGTTGTACAACGACACGAAGGCTATCCACGCTTCCTCCCGGGTTGTTTAAACGTAACGGCAGGAGAACATTTTTCTCAACGCGTGACACGAAGCCTCTTTTCTTAAGCCAGTCATTCTCTCATTCGTGGGCTTAGAAATCATCTGAAACTCATACTTAATTATCGCTTTACAAAAATAAAAAATGATATTAAAAATCAATCCATTAGAAATATTTGTATGATTTTTAAAATCTGTGCACCTCTATTTATGTGTACAACTTTCTCATCAATTATTGCCATTCCAAACAACCAAATTTCACAAATTAATATTGATTTTTACATCCTGTTACATGTTTAACACTTGCTTTAAACTTCGTAAAAGCTAGATTGAAATTAGATGTACGAAATTGGTTTTATATTTACCTCCCTGTGGAGGTTATGGTCTGATTCTACACACAGCAGTGCAACATCTGTCAGTACTTCTGGTGTCCTCTTTTAAAAGGAGGACAGCTGCCAGGTGCCAAAAAAAAGTGGGGTTTCATCATGTATAATGAAGTCCATAGTTTACATGGTCATACATTACTGTTGATCACAAAACCTTCTTTGCAAGCGACAGCTTTATTACAACATTTAAAGCAATCATTATCACTGAACGGGAAATTGCATAATATTCAACGTTCTTTTGATGATATTGCACCTGGCAGCATCATTCTTTTCGATATGATGGAAGCTGATAAAAAGCTTATCCATTACTGGCAAGATATTTTAAGCAGGAAAAACAATAATATCCGCGTGCTATTGTTGAATACGCCTGATGAATATCCTTTCAGAGATATTGAAAGCTGGCCGCATATCAATGGCGTGTTCTACGTCACGGAAGAAGAAGACCGGGTGGTAGAGGGGCTGCAAGGTATATTGCGCGGAGAGTGTTATTTTTCGCAAAAGCTTGCCAGCTATCTCATCACGCACTCCGGAAATTATCGCTATAACAGCTCAGAGTCAGCCCTGCTCACGCACCGTGAGAAAGAGATCCTGAACAAGTTACGCATTGGTGCTTCAAATATTGAAATCGCCCGTTCGTTATTTATCAGCGAAAATACGGTAAAGACGCACCTTTATAATCTTTTCAAGAAGATAGCTGTGAAAAACCGAACTCAGGCTGTTTCGTGGGCAAACGATAACCTCAGGCGTTAATCACATGAAGCGCACGTTGAGTTGGATCGCCGCAGCGAGTTTCCTGCTCGCTGCCGGGAATCTGAAGGCCGTCGAGGTCGAAGTTCCCGGATTGTTAACAGACCACACTGTCTCATCAGTCGGGCACACTTTTTACCGTGCCTTCAGTGACAAATGGGACAGTACTTACACGGGTAATATAACAATCAACGAGCGGCCCAGTGCACGATGGGGAAGTTGGATAACAATAACGGCTAATCAGAACGTTATTTATCAAACGTTTTTATTCCCGACCAAAATAGACTTCGATAAAAACGTCGTCTTAGCACTGGAACAATCAGAAGACGCTATTAATCGCCTGCAAATAGATAAAGCCCTATTAAGCACCAGCGATTTAGCAAAAGACGAGTTCTAGCGAACCGATATGCGGAGGCTGTCATGCGTATTGCATATGCAGTTGTTTCGATAATGCTGATAACACCCATCAGCTGGGCCGGAAACATGACGTTTCAGTTCCGTAACCCTAACTTTGGCGGTAACCCTAATAACGGCGCGTTCCTGCTGAACGAAGCCCAGGCGCAAAACTCCTATAAGGATCCGAGCTTAAAGGATTTTAGCATTGATACCCCGTCCGCACTGGACAACTTCACTCAGGCCATCCAGTCGCAAATTTTAGGCGGGTTATTGACCAACATTAATACCGGTAAACCCGGCCGGATGGTGACCAACGACTTTATCGTTGATATCGCCAACACGGACGGACAGCTTCAGTTAAACGTAACCGATCGTAAAACCGGAAGAATCTCCACCATTCAGGTTTCCGGTCTACAAAGTAATTCAACTGACTTTTAAACAATAGCTAAATAAGGACAACGATCATGCAGCGCTTCCTGATATTTGTTGCAGTGTGCTTATTGAGCGGTTGTTTAACTGCTCCACCTAAAGAAGCTGCAAAACCTACATTAATGCCTCGGGCCCAGAGTTATCGTGATTTAACGCATTTACCTGCTCCAACGGGGAAAATATTTGTCTCCGTATACAACATTCAGGATGAAACCGGGCAATTTAAACCTTACCCGGCAAGTAACTTCTCCACGGCCGTGCCGCAAAGCGCCACCGCGATGCTGGTTACCGCGCTCAAGGATTCGCACTGGTTTATTCCGCTGGAACGTCAGGGTCTCCAGAACCTGTTGAATGAACGGAAAATCATTCGCGCCGCACAGGAAAATGGTACCGTCGCGGCCAATAACCGAACGCCTCTGGAATCTCTGGCAGCAGCGAACGTGATGATTGAAGGATCGATTATTGGCTACGAAAGTAACGTTAAATCGGGTGGTGCGGGAGCACGTTACTTCGGTATCGGTGCGGATACCCAGTATCAGCTCGACCAAATCGCCGTTAACCTGCGTGTGGTTAACGTCAGTACAGGCGAAGTGCTCTCTTCAGTGAACACCAGCAAAACCATTCTGTCTTATGAAGTTCAGGCTGGGGTATTCCGCTTCATCGATTACCAGCGTTTGCTGGAAGGTGAAATCGGCTACACCTCTAACGAACCGGTCATGATGTGCCTGATGTCAGCTATTGAAACCGGCGTGATCTACTTAATTAACGACGGTATAGACCGCGGGCTGTGGGATCTGCAAAACAAAGCAGACGTGCAGAACCCGATCCTGGTGAAATACCGCGATATGTCAGTCCCTCCCGAATCCTGACAGGAAGCGCATAAAAAAGGCGAGATGATTATCTCGCCTTTTTTTATTCGCTCACTGCCGTGATGTTTTGCGCTTTTCCCCGTCGCGACGCCAGCCAAAGACCGCTGTTTTTCATGGCATAGCCAAACAGCAATCCCAGCGTCAGGGAGGGGACCACCAGCTTCCAGTCACCCAGCCCTGCAAAGGTCGCGCACGCCCCCATAAAGGTCCCCGGCACAAATGAAAGCAGCAGATGCTTAGCCTGGATGCACATTAAAAAGGCAACGACACCCGTCATGACGTACCCCAGCATCTCCAGATGCGGCGCCAGCGCGCTGCCCTTCATGATCACCAGCGCCCAGATAACACCGCTCATCAGCGTGCAGCCAGAGATAAAGAGCCCTTTGACGCCCCCCTGCGGACAGGCGAAATAGGCGGTACAGCCGAGGAACCCGGCCCAGCTGAGCAATCCGAGAGACACGGCCACCCATCCCCAGAGCCCGGAGAGAATACCTGTCGTTATTGCGATACAAAGTAATATGTTCATGGCGCGCATCTTAGCAGAAGCGCGCCATAGAAATGAGATCAGCAGCACATTACGTGCAGGTTTGAATGTTGAGTTGCAGAATTTATGTGACCTGAATCACTCTTCGTTTTCTTCTTCCAGCTCATCCCACATCGCCGCGATAGCATCGCGGGTCAGCGGGGCCAGCGTTCTCCAGAATGGCGAGGCGGCATGCGCTTCGACTTTACCCAGGAATGTCCCGACCCACGGCAGCAGGTACGTTTCGAACAAGGTTTCAATGGCTTCGTTCTCCTCATCACCAGCATTGTCTTCGATCCAGGACGCCGCAAGCAGCAGCGTACCGATATGATCGGCCGGCGTATCGCTCAGCGGCATACCGCGCGTGGAGAGGAACGCGCGGACTTCCGCTTCCGTTGCCCCTTCCTGCCAGGCTGAACGGTATGGCGAAACGCGGCACTCATCGCCGACAAACAGCGCATTGTAGTCCGTCGCGATCTGCTGCATGTCGCAGCTTTTTTGCAGACGTTCCAGTAAATCATCCTGTTCCAGCGGCCAGTTCTGCGCCAGTTTGCCTTCACGAATTAACGTAAAGAGCGGAACCAACAGCGGGTCTTGCGGCTGGCGATAATAGAGCGTACCCAGCACGCGGCAGAGGATGGAAAACTCGTTCATTTTTATGATTCCATTACACAATTAAAGATCGGCAAATTCGGCAATCGGCTCCATTCCGCGCGACTCGAGGAAATCGAGCATGCGGCGTGGGGTCACGTTCAGGATTTGCGCTTCCGGGAAGTTAACATCATTCAGCACTTTCAGGCACTCGCTGAAATCACCCAGCGTAAACGCGGTATGAGAATCTGATCCCAGCGCCACCATGCCACCCGCGTCACGCACGGCGGCCGCCACGTCGCGGCAGTTGGCTTCGCTGCCCTTACGCGAGTGAACAAAGGAGGAGTTATTAATCTCCAGCGCCACGCGGTGCTTCGCTGCCGCCTGCGCGACAGCCTGAATATCAATCGGATACTTCGGGTTACCGGGATGGCTGATAATGTGCACATTGCCGCTGGCAATGGTGGCAATCATCGCCGCGGTGTTGGTGGCTTTATCCTGGGGAGGGAAAACCGGCTCATGGAAGCCGGCGAGGATAAGGTCAAGAGACGTCAGCATCGGGCCGGTGCAGTCGATCTCACCGTCGATATTCTTGATGTTCGCTTCAATACCGCGCAGTATCCCAATGCCGTCCACCAGGCGTGGCCAGATCCGCATATTCACAAAATGCCAGTAGTGCGGCGCATCCGCCATGTCCGGGCCATGATCGGTGATCGCGAACAGCTTGATGCCTTTAAGCTTCGCCTGGGCGATATAATCATGGAGGTTGCTATACGCGTGGGTGCTGGCGACGGTGTGCATATGCAGGTCAACGGGATACATCTCTCTCTCCTCTGCGGTTTCTCCAAAGGATAGCAGTTATCAGCGGCGAATATTAGCAAAAACCCGGCGAACGCCGGGTTTCTCTCAGTAGCCGCGCTGTCTGTCGACCTGTCCGGTGACCGCGTTACCCTTTTCCATTTCGCTGATGGTATGGGATATATACGCCACCGCTTCAGCCGGGCGCGTCACGGCAGCCACGTGCGGGGTCATCGCGACGCGCGGGTGCGCCCACAGCGGGCTTTCCGCGGGCAACGGCTCACGGCTATAGACATCCAGCATGGCGCCTTTGAGCATTCCGCTGTCCAGCGCCTTCAGCAGATCGCCTTCCACGACATGCACCCCGCGCGCCAGGTTCATCAGGTAGCTCTGATCGACGAGCTGATTGAGCAGGGCTTCATTGATGATCCCTACCGTTTCCGCCGTGTTTGGCAGCAGGTTAATAAGCACGCGTGTCTCTTTCAGGAATGCAGGAAGCTCATCCGTTCCGGCAAAACTCTCAACGCCCGGATAGTCCTTGCGGCTGCGGCTCCAGCAGCGCAGCGGGAATCCCCAAGGGGCGAGCGCTTCGGCCACTTTTGAGCCGAGCACACCCGCACCGAGGATGCCGATCGTAAAGTCTTCGCGACGGTAATCCGTAAGCGGTTCCCAGTGGGCCTGCTGTTTAAATAGCTGATAGTCATCGAAGCGACGGAACCAGTGCAGTACCTGGCTCACGGCATACTCCTGCATCTGCTGGCCCATTCCGGTATCTTCCAGGCGGAAAAGGGGGACGTCTTCCGGCAGCATTTCAGGATGTGCCTTCAGTTTGCTCAGAATGGAATCCACGCCGGCTCCCAGGGCAAAAACGGCCTTCAGCTTGCGGCCCTGGAGCATTTCTACCGGAGGATGCCAGACCAGCGCATAGTCAGCATGTTCATTATCGCCACGCTTCCACTCGCGAACGCGTGCGCCTGGTAACGCCGCCGAAAGCGCCTTGATCCAGTATGCCGTATCAAACGTGGGGTGATAGAAAAGTATATCCATAGTCATTCCTGCCTTTTATTGCGCTGATTTATTTTGCTTTTTCACTGGATTGTCAGCATAACAAATTTATAGCGCGACTGTGCTGCTGATAAAAAAGACGCTTTCAGCACATTTAAGAATCATGTTGCCTGAAGTTTGTCTAAACGCGCTAAATTACTGAAAAAGTGAGTTGACGGCAGTTCGGCTTTTCCTTACATTAGCGCCCGTCCCGGCAACAACGGGATGACAATATGGTGAGGTGTCCGAGTGGCTGAAGGAGCACGCCTGGAAAGTGTGTATACGGCAACGTATCGGGGGTTCGAATCCCCCCCTCACCGCCATATTCGAGATGAGAGCTCGTACGAAAGTACGGGCTTTTTTCTTTTGGATCGCACCTGGGGATTCGAACCTTGAGCCTCGCTGCGCTCTTTATGTCGGGTGGCGCTGCGCTTACCCGACCTACAAAAAGCTACTCCTCCACCATCTTCGCATACTCTTCAGTCAGAAAATCCACCAGCGTCCTGACGGACGGCAGCAGGCCGCGCCGCGAAGGATAAACCGCATGAATCACTTCCCGTCGAGGTTCCCATGCGTCGAGCACCCGTACCAGTTCCCCTGACGCCAGCTGGTCCTTGACCATCAAAATCGGCAGCTGCACCACGCCGATGCCTGCCATGGCAGCTTCACGTAGCGCCAGCATATCGGTGGTAATCAATCGGGGGTGGTAATGAATCTCCGCTTTGGCACCTCCGGGACCTGACAGCGCCCATTTATGAATATGTTTCCCCTCGTTCATGCTTAACCCGGGCCAGGCACTGAGTTCAGATGGCACAACGGGTTCGCCCATGCGTTGAATTAAGGCCGGACCGGCGACCAGACAATGCCCCCTGTCAGCCAGCACCCTTAATACCAGGTCGCTGTCATCAAACGGACGCGGGCGTACGCGGATAGCGATATCAACCCCCTCACCCACCAGGTCTACCCGCCGGTTGGTCGCCTCAAGCTGAAGATTGATCCCGGGGTAGCGCGCCATAAATCTGGCCAGCATCGGACCCACGTGGACATGCAACAGAGTTATCGGGCACGTAATTCTGACAACACCGCGCGGTTCAGCCTGCAGTGCCGCAACGGCTTCCTCCGCGGCCTCGGCCTCTACCATCATCGCTTTACAGTGCTGGTAGAAGGTCTGCCCGACCTCGGTCACCGTAAACTGTCGGGTTGTTCGGTGGATAAGCCGCACGCCAAGGCGTTCCTCCAGCTGCGCTATCCGGCGGCTTAGCCTGGACTTTGGCAGATCAAGCGCCCTTCCCGCTGCGGCAAAGCCACCGTAGTCCACCACCTTCACAAACCAGACGAAGTCATTGAGATCCTGCATAAATCCTCATCGTTCCATTTTAAGAACAGTGAATGCCATTTTCACTATCTACCGGGATATTAACTCTGAATATAAGCTAATTACATCAACAGAACATCAGGAGTTAATCATGAAAAACGTAACAGGCGTTTATACCGCTCCCCGCCAGCACTGGGTTGGCGATGGTTTCCCGGTCCGTTCAATGTTCTCCTATCAGACGCACGGCGAGCCGCTGAGTCCGTTCCTGCTGCTGGACTACGCGGGCCCGTACACCTTTCCGGCTGATGGGGCGAAACGCGGCGTAGGTCAACACCCTCACCGGGGTTTTGAAACGGTCACCATCGTCTATTCCGGTGAAGTGGAGCATCGAGACTCCACGGGCAAAGGCGGCGTCATTGGCCCCGGCGACGTGCAGTGGATGACGGCAGGTGCGGGCATTTTGCACGAGGAGTTCCACTCCAGCGCGTTCTCGGAGAAAGGCGGAGAACTAAAAATGATGCAGCTTTGGGTCAACCTGCCGGCCAAAGACAAGATGGCGGCACCGGGCTACCAGAGCATTACGAAGGATGCGATCCCGACCGTGACGCTACCGGACAACAGTGGTTCGCTGCGGGTTATTGCCGGTCGCTACGAGGCTGTAACCGGCCCGGCGCACACCTTCTCACCGCTCAACGTCTGGGATATTGCGCTGAACCAGGGAAGCCACCTGACGCTCAATCAGCCCGAAGGCTGGAGCACCGCGCTGGTCGTGCTTGAAGGCAACATCACGGTAAACGGTACAACGCAGGCGGGTGAAGCTCAGCTGGTCGTATTGAGTCAGGAAGGCGACAAACTGCACCTGGAGGCGAACAGCGATAGCAAAGTGCTGCTGATGGCCGGCGAGCCGCTGAATGAACCCATCGTGGGCTATGGTCCGTTTGTGATGAACAGTAAAAGCGAAATCAACGAAGCTATTCGTGATTTTAACTCCGGCCGCTTCGGCCAGATCTGAACGTAATAAAAGAGAAGATAATGTCTACACCCGCGAATTTTAATGGCGCACGTCCGGTTATTGATGTGAACGATGCGGTGATGTTGCTTATCGATCACCAGAGCGGTCTGTTCCAGACCGTTGGGGATATGCCAATGCCGGAACTGCGCGCCCGTGCGGCTGCGCTGGCAAAAATCGCTACCCTGGCGAAGATCCCGGTGATCACCACCGCGTCCGTCCCACAGGGACCGAACGGACCGCTTATCCCGGAGATCCACGCCAACGCGCCGCATGCGCAGTATGTTGCCCGTAAAGGGGAGATCAACGCCTGGGATAACCCGGAGTTTGTTGCGGCGATGAAAGCGACAGGGCGTAAGACGTTGATTATCGCGGGCACAATCACCAGCGTCTGCATGGCTTTCCCGTCAATCAGCGCGGTGGCGGACGGCTATAAGGTGTTTGCGGTGATTGATGCCTCCGGCACCTACAGCAAAATGGCGCAGGAGATCACCCTGGCACGCGTGATGCAAGCAGGAGTGGTTCCGATGGATACGGCGGCGGTGGCCTCTGAGATCCAGAGAACCTGGAACCGTGAGGACGCAGCCGAGTGGGCTGAGGTGTATACCCACATCTTCCCGGCTTACCAGCTGCTGATCGAAAGCTACGGCAAAGCACAGGAAGTAGTTAAAAACAGCGAAGTGCTCGATTCACAGCGTTAATCCCCTGCTCCATGACGTAAAAACCGTGGAGATGATTAATGCTTAACCGAACAGGCACTAAAGCTGAAAATCTGCTTGACCGTGTTAGCGCAACTCCCTATAGTAGCGCCCCGTTGCCCCCCAAGCGGTCAGGCAGCAAAACAATATGGTGAGGTGTCCGAGTGGCTGAAGGAGCACGCCTGGAAAGTGTGTATACGGCAACGTATCGGGGGTTCGAATCCCCCCCTCACCGCCATATTCAAGATAAGAGCTCGTACGAAAGTACGGGCTTTTTTCTTTTATATTCTCCGAAAAGGGGGGAAAGAGAACCCCCGACCGGGGTTCGACAACTGGCGACAGCCAGTTGGACAGACTGAGAGCGTAGCGAACAGTCTGCCCGCAGGGCGAGCAAAGCGAGTCAATCCCCCCCTCACCGCCATATCTAAAGAAGAGCTCGCATGAAAATGCGAGCTTTTTTTTCGCCCCAAAAGCAGAGCGAGTTTCAGCTAACTTGCAACCAATCTTAAACAAACATTTCACTCTCCAGACACAGTTTATCACCGCTGATAAACTAGGCGGTATCCCCCCTGGAGAGCAGAAGGTTATTGTCATGCAATATGAAGAACAGCAGCTAATCAACGGCCTTTTCGAACGTCTGAAACAGACCGGACAACAAAACAGCCAACGGGATGCAGATGCAGAGCGTCAGATCGCGGAATTCGTCAGACAGCAGCCTGCGGCCCCCTACTATATGGCGCAATCGATTTTGATTCAGGAAGCGGCGCTGAAACGCCTACAGGCTCGGGTTCAGGAGCTTGAAAGCGAATTAGCCGCGCAAAAAAGCAAACCCTCGACGGGCGGCAGTTTCCTCGGCGGCCTGTTTGGTGGCGGGAAAAGCAACCCGCAGCCGGACAACAGCTGGAATGCCCAGCAGCAACCACCACCGGCGCAGGATTATTCACGGGCGGCAGCACCGGCTTCGGCTCCTCGCGGCGGCAGTTTTATGGCAGGCGCGCTGCAAACAGCCGCTGGCGTGGCCGGTGGCGTCGTGCTGGCCGAGATGCTGACCAGTATGTTCCATCAGTCGCGGCCGGAAGAGATCGTGAACATCATCGAAGAACCGACAACGCCCGCCGGTAATGAGCCGTTTATTGGTAATCAATACGGCGACTTTAATAATGTCTCTGACACCCGCTTCCTCAACCAGGACGATCCCTTCGGCAATAATAACGACACCTGGCAGAACGACGATGCAGATGACGACTACAGCGATGATGACGACAGTTTTATTTAACGACGTTAACTAAAGTGGCTTTAAACATACAAGGGAAAAAAACAAAGCCCGGTTTCCCGGGCCTTGAACACAACAGCAAACTCAATAATACGCTTGCAGCGTGCGCTGACAGAGCGCTGAACGCACGCAGTCCTCTTTGGTGAAGCGTACCACCCCAATCATCTCATCTTCCTCAAAACGTGACATGGCGTCGCTCAGCCCGGGTTTCACGCCGGATGGCAGGTCACACTGGGTAATATCGCCGTTAACGATAACCGTCACGTTCTCCCCGAGGCGCGTTAAAAACATCTTCATTTGCGCAGCGGTCACGTTCTGAGCCTCGTCAAGAATGACGACCGCATTTTCAAATGTACGTCCGCGCATATAGGCGAACGGCGCGATTTCCACCTTGCCAATCTCTGGTCGCAGGCAGTACTGCATAAAGGATGCACCCAGTCGCTTCACCAGCACGTCATAGACGGGCCTGAAGTACGGAGCAAACTTCTCCGAAATATCTCCGGGCAGGAAGCCGAGATCTTCATCAGCCTGCAGTACAGGACGGGTAACAATAATGCGCTCCACGTCCTTATGAATCAGCGCTTCCGCCGCTTTGGCTGCACTGATCCAGGTTTTCCCGCATCCGGCTTCACCGGTTGCAAAGATGAGCTGTTTACTCTCGATAGCATTCAGGTAGTGCGCCTGAGCCTCATTGCGCGCCACAATTGGAGAATTATCACGGCTGTCTCGGGCCATGCCAATTGCTTCTACGCCACTCATCTGCACAAGCGAGGTGACCGATTCTTCTTCACGCTGTTTATGGCTACGTGAATCCCGTCTCAGCACACGTTTTGCTTCGCGACGAGCTTTGATCACTGCTTTTTGTCTTCCCATGGATAGCACCTTGAGTTGTTGGTATTCATCACACGCGCCAGCTTCGGCACGATTATGCGCACGAACATCAGAGGGTTGGCTTCCTTGTAAGCCATTGCTTGCTTTATCGGATAACGATACGGAACAGCTACGCGCACCGTTCTGCACGTCGGTCGAATCAGATTCTTGAGGAAGGGGGGAGAATTTAGTGGTGAGGAAATCGCTGCCGGAGTCTGAGCCTCCGCGCCGGGTGCTGCGGTTGTTATGTTTACCTTGTCCAGTACAGGACGCAACCATTCGCGATCTCCATAGTGATTCAGCATCACTGCCGGGAACTACCGCTGTCTTATCTTTAGTACATCAGGAGTTATCATAAATGCAACATTTATTTTACCTGAATGCAACTTTTAAGACTGTCCCTACAGGTGAAATCAGTCTCATATAGAAATATTACAGAAATATAACAGGAGGATAGTCATATGAAAAAATAATGTCCCCGCGAACGGTTGCGGGGACAATTATCAGGCTTCAATAAGACCTTGAGCGAGGTACGCGTTTCGATCGCGCACGCCCGGCAGGGCAAAGAAATAGCCGCCGCCGATAGGCTTAATGTACTCTTCCAGCGCTTCGCCGTTGAGCCGCTTCTGCACGGTCAGGAAGCCTTTCTCCAGATCGTGCTGATAGCAGACGAACAGCAGCCCCATATCAAGCTGTCCGGCGTTGGTCACGCCGAGCGAATAGCTGTAACCACGACGCATCATCAGGCTGGACTGCGTCTCTTTGGTGCGCGGATTGGCCAGACGAATGTGGCTGTCCAGCGCGATGGTATCGCCATTGGGATCGCTGGCGTAGTCGGGCACGTCATGCTCGTTCTTCATGCCGAGCGGCGCGCCGCTTTGCTTATCGCGACCAAAGATCGTCTGCTGCTCCTTGAGCGGCGTGCGATCCCAGAACTCCACGTGGAACTGGATAATCCGTACCGCCTGATAGCTGCCGCCCACCGCCCACGCCGGTTCGCCCTGATCGGCAGTGACCCACACCACCTCCTTCATGAGCGCACCATCATGGCTGTCCGGGTTGGCCGTACCGTCCTTAAAGCCCAGCAGGTTCACCGGGGTCTCTTTCCCTTTACTGCGGGCGGCGTGGTCCGAGATAAACCCTTCCCGCTTCCAGCGCACGCTCAGCAGATCCGGCGTGTGCTTGATGATATCGCGCAGGGCGTGGATCACCGTGTCCTGGGTATTGGCACAAATCTGCAGGAGCAGGTCGCCATGACACAGCGCCGCGTCCAGAGAGTCATTCGGGAAACGCGTCATTTTCTGCAGCGCTTTCGGCTTCTGTTTTGCCAGCCCATAGCGCGCATCAAACAGCGACTCACCGAGCGAAACGGTAATGGTCAGGTTATCCGGGGCGATAAACGGCCCCAGAATGCCGGAGTCCATTGGCGGCAGACGCGGGTTCGGCGTATCGGGTGCCGGTCCGCCGGCGGTGAGAAACGCGATGCGCGTCGTCAGCAGGCGGAACAGACGCTCCAGATCGGCTTTATCGCTGGCCAGCGAATCAAAGGCCACCAGCATCATGGACGCCTGCTGCGGCGTCAGGATGCCCGACTGATGCTCGCCATAAAATGGCTGCGTCTCCATGCGGGCATTGGGTGACAGCGTACCGGGCGCGCTTTGCGGTTTCGCCGCATGCGCTACCGGACAGCCGCCGGCCAGAGCAAGAGCGCCCCCCAGCGCCCCCACCCCTTTTAACAATCGACGACGTGAAGGCTCAACCACGTCGTTCTCGCTATGCTTATTCATCGTGCTTAGTCCAGACCCAATACGCCGCGCAGCAGAGAGAGATCTTCCGCCAGGGCGGTAATCGGGCCTTTCAGCGCGTTACGGTCGGCATCGGTCAGCTTATCGTAGGTTTCAAACCCGTCTTTAGTCCGGTACTTCGCCAGAATGGTGTCGACTTTTTTGAAGTTGGCATCCACTTTAGCCAGCAGTTCGCCGTTCTCTTTCTGCAGCTGAGGACGCAGCAGGTTAACAATTTTCTGCGCGCCGTCGACGTTGGCCTGGAAGTCCCACAGATCGGTATGGCTGTAGCGATCTTCTTCGCCGCTGATTTTACTCGCGGCCACTTCTTCAATCAGGCCGGCCGCGCCGCCCACCACTTTTGACGGCGGGAAGGCCAGCTCGCTGATGCGCTTTTGCAGCTCCAGCACGTCGCCGTTCAGCTGCCCGGCGTATTTCTCCATCCCTTTGGTAGAGTTGTCGCCAAACAGGGCTTTTTCCAGACGGTGGAAACCGGTGAATTTCGGATCGGCGGCCTTCTGCTCGAAATCATCTTCGCGGGCATCAATGCTGCCATCAAGGTCAGAGAACAGTTCAGCAATCGGCTCGATACGCTCGTAGTGCTGACGGGTTGGCGCATACAGGGATTTCGCTTTTTCGATGTCACCGGCCTTCACCGCATCGGTAAAGGCTTTGGTTGCCGCCGCCAGGTCCGCCGTCTCTTTCGTGACATAGGCTTTATACGCCGTAATCGCGTCGCCCAGGCTCAGCACCGCAGCGCCTTTCGCCGCATCGGCCGTCGCTTCACCTTTGACGATAAGCTTCCCTTTAGGGTTGGTCAGCAGGCCGCAGGTCATCTCATACTCGCCCGGCTGCAGGTTGGCGGTCATCTTCTGGCTGAAGCCAGGGGCGATGTTTTCGCGCTCCTCCACCACCAGAACCCCTTTCAGAATCTCCCACTCCAGCGCCTTCTGGCTGTGGTTCTGAATAATGAACTGGGTTTTGCCGCTGTTCACCGTGAGGGTCATCGGCTCACACTGCTTATCATTAACGGTGACTTTAACCTGAGGTACATCCGCGCCCCAGGCGGAGAATGCAGAAGCGAACAGCGCGGCAATGCCTGCGCATAACGCACTACGACGGAACTGAATTGCCATGACTCTTCCCTTTATAAATATGTTGTAACTCAAACAAAAATTATGGCGTAACGCGCGACGCCTGCGTGCCGGTACGCGGCGGCATTGCGAACAGCACCAGCGCCGGAACCAGATAAATAAAGTACATCGCCACTTCGCTGACGCTCGGCGTTTCCTGATAGCCGAAGATACCTTCAAGCAGGGTGCCGGTCAGTGAATGGGTGGAGAGCACGTTGCTGAGGTCAAACGCCACGTCCTGGAAATGGTTCCACAGGCCCGCCTCGTGGAAGGCGCGTATCGCCCCCGCCGCCAGCCCTGCCGCCACCAGCAGAATAAACAGGCTGGTCCACTTGAAGAAGGCGCCCAGGTTCAGGCGAATACCGCCCCAGTAGAGCAGGAAACCGAGCACCACGGCCGTAGCAAGACCCAGCACGGCCCCCAGAGGCGGCCAGATCCCCACGTCCTGCTGAAACGCCGCCAGCAGGAAGAAAACGGACTCCAGGCCTTCACGCGCGACGGCGAAAAAGACCATCATAATGAGCGCCCAGCCGTGGTTATTGCCCTTTTGCAGCGCGTTATCCACCGCCTGCTCCAGCTGCACCTTCACGTTACGGGAGACTTTACGCATCCAGAACACCATCCAGGTAAGGATTACCACCGCAATTACGGCGACGATCCCTTCAAACAGCTCCTGCTCTTTCTGCGGGAACTCCCCGGTGGTTTCGTTGATGAGGATACCGAGGCCCAGACAGAGTGCCGCGGCAAGGAATACCCCGACCCACATGACGCCAATCCAGCGTCCGCGCTGGGTTCGCTTCAGATAACTGGCGATGAGGCTCACGATGAGGGCAGCTTCGAGCCCTTCACGTAACATAATGAGAAATGGAACAAACATGCCGACACCTTAAATGTTTATCGCGGTCAACTGATGCAAAGAAAGGTAAATTCTTGTGATAGTGATTATCATTACGGCGAAAAGAAACACAAGCGAAATGTGTGGTGTTTTGATGACGAGTTGTAAACGCAAAGCCTGTTAATAGTTGCCGACGTTACCGTTAAGTTTATAAGTTATAATAAAATTGCCCATTTACGGTTAACCAGCGCTGTGGCTAAATATCCTTCTCAAAAACCAACTGAAAATAAACCATGTTTAAGATTGTCCATTTCCTGCTGGCGCTGGTGATTATTCTTGCGCTCGCCTGGCTGGTGAGTTTCGACCGCCGAAAAATTCGCATTCGTTATGTTTTACAGCTTATTGTCATTGAGATTGCCCTGGCGTTCTTTTTCCTGCACGCCGAAAGCGGGTTATTCCTGATTAAATACGTCTCGGGATTTTTTGAGTCACTGCTTAAATTTGCCGGTGAAGGGACCAATTTCGTCTTTGGCGGAATGGGGGAAAAAGGGCTGGCGTTCATTTTCCTCGGCGTACTTTGTCCGATTATTTTTATTTCCGCACTGATTGGTATTCTTCAGCACTGGCGGATCCTGCCGATTTTTATTCGGGTCATCGGCACGCTGCTGTCGAAACTGAACGGCATGGGCAAGCTGGAATCCTTTAACGCGGTGAGTTCGCTGATCCTCGGCCAGTCGGAAAACTTCATTGCCTACAAAGGCGTGCTGGGCGATCTCTCCTCGCGTCGTCTCTTCACCATGGCGGCCACGGCCATGTCGACGGTCTCCCTGTCGATAGTCGGCGCCTATATGACCATGCTCGATGCCAAATTTGTCGTCGCGGCGTTGATTCTGAACATGTTCAGCACCTTTATTATTCTCTCCGTCATCAACCCGGCGCGCCCGGAAGCGGAGCCGGATATCAAGCTGGAAAAACTGCACGAATCGCAGAGCTTCTTCGAGATGCTCGGCGAGTATATTCTGGCCGGTTTTAAGGTGGCGATGATTATTCTGGCGATGCTGATTGGCTTTATCGCGCTAATTAGCGCCGTTAACGCCCTCTTCTCCAGCGTATTTGGCATGAGCTTCCAGCAGATCCTGGGTTACGTATTTTATCCCCTGGCGTGGCTGGTGGGGATTCCGCTAAGCGACGCCCTGAACGCGGGCAGTATTATGGCAACCAAGCTGGTGGCGAATGAATTTGTGGCGATGATTGAGCTGCAAAAAATCGCGCATCAGATGTCCCCGCGCGGGCTGGGCATTTTATCCGTCTTCCTGGTGTCGTTCGCGAACTTCGCGTCCATCGGCATTGTGGCGGGGGCGATTAAGGGCCTGAACGAGCAGCAGGGGAACGTGGTGTCGCGGTTTGGTCTGCGTCTGGTGTACGGCGCGACGCTGGTGAGCCTGCTGTCGGCGAGCTTTGCGGGGCTGGTGTTGTAAATGTTTTTGCCCAGCGGCGCTTCGCTTGCACGGGCCTACGATACAGCAACGGCGGGATTTCCCGCCGTTTTTATTAGAACTGCACGCACACCGGCTGGTCGACGCGCATCACCGACTCCTGCGCGAAGCGTGATTTATAAATCCCGCGCAACGCTTCGATGTTCTTATCGCTCTGCGCATCTTTACCGTGGATCAGCATTAATGCTTTGCTGGGTTCGCGCGCCACTTTCCCGTCGTTCCCAAGCCACTGCCCGCGCGCGTCAAACACCGTTAAGCCATCGCGGAAACGCGGCGTCACGTCCTGGTCAACAAACTGCTGCCACTCGTTGCTGGTGATCTGCGCCCCGGCAGGACGATTTAAGCCGAAATAGAGCGTGGTTTGCTGCATCTGGTTATCCGCTTTGCAGGTCTCCACAGCCGCGTGTTGCGATGGCGCCGTGCAGCCAGCGAGAATCAATAATGCTGCTGCCATTACCCCTGTTTTGATTGTCATGCTTCGCTATCCTCATTGTTATAAGCACATGGATATCACAGGAAATTACGGATTTTGGCAAGAAAAAAGCCGGGTGCGCTTGCGCTTACCCGGCCTACGGTACTGCGTGAGAAAATTATTCTGGCTGGAGCTTAGACGGCGGTGCGGAGTGGTAATGCGCGTCGGCTTCCGCAAAGCGTTTCTGCATGGAGGCAGACGGCGCTTTACCCAGCAGGCTGAAGACCACGATGCCGATGCTGCCGAAGATGAAGCCCGGAATGATTTCGTACAGGCCCAGCCACGCGAACTGTTTCCAGACGATAACGGTCACCGCACCGATGATCATCCCCGCCAGCGCGCCGTTACGGGTCATACGCGACCACATGACGGAGAACAGCACTACCGGACCAAACGCCGCACCGAAGCCCGCCCACGCGTAGCTCACGAGGCCCAGCACGCGGTTTTCCGGGTTGGCCGCCAGCGCGATGGCAATCAGCGCTACCAGCAGCACCATAAAGCGCCCTACCCACACCAGCTCTTTCTGGCTCGCGTTTTTACGCAGGAAGGCTTTGTAAAGGTCTTCGGTGATCGCACTGGAGCAGACCAGCAGCTGACAGCTCAGGGTAGACATCACCGCCGCCAGGATTGCGGAGAGCAGAATACCGGCAATCCACGGGTTAAACAGAATTTGCGCCAGCTCGATGAACACGCGCTCGGCGTTCTGGTTGACCGCGCCCGCCTGCGCCGGGTTGTTGTTGAAGTACGCGATGCCGAAGAAGCCGACCGCACACGCCCCCGCCAGACACAGGATCATCCACGTCATGCTGATGCGACGGGCATGAACGATGGTGTGGTGAGAATCCGCCGCCATAAAGCGCGCCAGGATATGCGGCTGACCGAAGTAGCCCAGGCCCCAGCCCATCAGGGAGACGATGGCCACGAAGTTCAGCCCTTTCAGCATGTCGACGTTTTCGATGCTCTTCTGCTTGATCACTTCCAGCGATTCGCCAAAGCCGCCAACGGTGAAAATCACAATCACCGGAGTCAGGATCAGGGCGAAGATCATCAGGCTCGCCTGCACGGTGTCGGTCCAGCTTACCGCCAGGAATCCGCCCACGAAGGTATAGAGGATGGTCGCCGCAGCACCGGCCCACAGGGCGGTTTCGTAGCTCATGCCGAAGGTGCTTTCGAACAGACGCGCGCCGGCCACGATGCCGGAGGCACAGTAGATGGTGAAGAACAGCAGGATAACTACCGCAGAGATAATGCGCAGGATGCGGCTGTTATCTTCAAAACGTCCGGTGAAGTAATCCGGCAGCGTCAGGGCGTTGTTGTTGGCCTCGGTATGCACGCGCAGACGGCCTGCCACCAGCTTCCAGTTGATCCACGCGCCGACGGTCAGGCCGATGGCGATCCAGCTTTCAGAGATACCGGAGATAAAAATCGCGCCGGGCAGCCCCATCAGCAGCCAGCCGCTCATGTCGGAGGCGCCCGCAGAGAGTGCGGTCACCATTGGGCCTAAACTGCGTCCGCCCAGAATGTAGTCGTCAAAGTTCTTTGTAGAACGCCACGCCAAAAACCCTATCAGGATCATGCCAAAAATATAAACGAGAAATGTCACCAGCATCGGTGTGCTAATAGCCATTCAAATTCTCCAAAATGTCGAGCGACAACCATCCGGGCTGCCTTGTTATATGATCACCGGAACGAGGTGAATGTATCTTGTGTTTCGGTTGGGCGCGCTATCCTGCCGTATGCGCCTTCCGCTGACAAACGATTTAACACTGCATTTACATCAATTTCATCCCCGGTTTGATACGAGTTTCCTATAGGTTGCACTCGCTCACGCTTTTACGGGTTGCACCTTTGAAAAGTGTTAACTCCCGCATAAAAACAGGCTTCCCGTACAAAAGCCAGCGCGTTTTTCCGGCTAACCATTCATTAACAATCCATTCATTTTCCGGGTTGCAAACCAGGTCACATTTAACACGGTTGCACAAAGTTGCAACATGGTGGATATTTCACGCTATCTATAGAACGCTATTACAGAACAACAGGAGCTTTGGCATGGGTATGACCACCATGGGGGTTAAGCTGGATGACGCAACCCGCGAACGGATTAAGACCGCAGCAACCCGCATTGACCGCACGCCGCACTGGTTAATCAAGCAGGCGATTTTTAACTATCTCGAAAGACTCGAGAGCGATGAGGGCCTGCCGGAGCTGCCTGCCCTGCTGGCCGGCGCGGCGAATGAAAGCGAAGAAGCCCCGGCCGCTGGCGACGAGAACCATCAGCCGTTCCTTGAATTTGCCGAGCAGATCCTGCCGCAGTCCGTCAGCCGTGCCGCCATTACCGGCGCCTGGCGCCGTGCCGAAACCGACGCCGTGCCGATGCTGCTGGAGCAGGCCCGCCTGCCGGAAGCCATTGCCGCACAGGCGCACAGCCTGGCGTATCAGTTAGCCGACAAGCTGCGCAACCAGAAAACCGCCACCGGCCGCGCCGGGATGGTTCAGGGTCTGCTGCAGGAGTTTTCCCTCTCCTCTCAGGAAGGCGTGGCGCTGATGTGCCTCGCGGAAGCGCTGCTGCGTATTCCGGATAAAGCCACCCGCGACGCGCTGATCCGCGACAAGATCAGCAACGGCAACTGGCATTCCCACATTGGCCGTAGCCCGTCGCTGTTCGTCAACGCCGCCACCTGGGGCCTGCTGTTTACCGGCAAACTGGTCTCCACCCATAACGAAGCCAACCTCTCCCGCTCCCTGAACCGCATCATCGGCAAGAGCGGCGAGCCGCTGATCCGTAAAGGCGTGGACATGGCAATGCGCCTGATGGGCGAGCAGTTCGTCACCGGGGAAACCATTGCCGAAGCGCTGGCGAACGCCCGCAAGCTGGAAGATAAAGGTTTCCGCTACTCGTACGACATGCTGGGCGAAGCGGCCCTGACCGCCGCCGACGCGCAGGCCTATATGGTCTCTTACCAGCAGGCGATCCACGCCATCGGTAAAGCGTCCAACGGTCGCGGCATTTATGAAGGCCCGGGCATCTCCATTAAGCTTTCCGCCCTGCACCCGCGCTACAGCCGCGCGCAGTACGACCGGGTGATGGAAGAGCTCTACCCGCGCCTGAAGTCCCTGACTCTGCTGGCACGCCAGTATGATATCGGCATTAACATCGACGCCGAAGAGGCCGACCGTCTGGAGCTCTCCCTCGACCTGCTGGAAAAACTGTGCTTCGAGCCGGAGCTGGCGGGATGGAACGGCATCGGTTTCGTTATTCAGGCCTACCAGAAGCGCTGCCCGTTCGTCATTGATTACCTGATTGACCTGGCAAGCCGCAGCCGTCGTCGCCTGATGATCCGCCTGGTGAAAGGGGCCTACTGGGACAGCGAAATCAAACGCGCCCAGATGGAAGGGCTGGAAGGCTACCCGGTCTATACCCGCAAGGTCTACACCGACGTCTCTTACCTCGCCTGTGCGAAAAAGCTGCTCGGCGTGCCGAACCTGATCTATCCGCAGTTCGCTACCCACAACGCCCACACCCTGGCGGCGATCTACAGCCTGGCCGGGCAAAACTACTACCCGGGCCAGTACGAGTTCCAGTGCCTGCACGGCATGGGTGAACCGCTGTACGAGCAGGTCACCGGTAAAGTGGCGGACGGCAAGCTGAACCGCCCATGCCGAATCTATGCTCCGGTGGGAACGCACGAAACCCTGCTGGCGTACCTGGTGCGTCGTCTGCTGGAAAACGGCGCGAACACCTCCTTCGTTAACCGCATCGCCGACACCACGCTGCCGCTGGACGAGCTGGTGGCCGATCCGGTGCAGGCCGTTGAGAAGATGGCGTCGCAGGAAGGCCAGGTTGGCCTGCCGCATCCGAAGATTGCCCTGCCGCGCGAGCTGTACGGCAAAGGCCGCGTCAACTCGGCGGGTCTGGATCTCGCCAACGAACACCGTCTGGCGTCCCTCTCCTCTGCCCTGCTCAACAGCGCGCTGCAGAAGTGGCAGGCCAAACCGATGCTGGAGCAGCCCGTTGCAGACGGCGAAATGCAGCCGGTGATCAACCCGGCCGAGCCGAAGGATATCGTCGGCTACGCGCGTGAAGCGACCGAAGCGGAAGTGGATCAGGCGCTGGACAGCGCGGTGAACAACGCCCCTATCTGGTTTGCCACGCCGCCGCAGGAGCGCGCAGCGATTCTGGAGCGTGCGGCGGTGCTGATGGAAGATCAGATGCAGTCGCTCATCGGCATTCTGGTGCGCGAGGCGGGTAAAACCTTCAGCAACGCGATTGCCGAAGTGCGCGAGGCGGTAGACTTCCTGCACTACTACGCCGGTCAGGTGCGCGATGATTTCGATAACGAAACTCACCGTCCGCTGGGTCCGGTCGTCTGTATCAGCCCGTGGAACTTCCCGCTGGCGATCTTCACCGGCCAGATTGCCGCCGCGCTGGCCGCAGGCAACAGCGTTCTGGCAAAACCAGCAGAGCAGACCCCGCTGATTGCCGCGCAGGGCATCAACATTCTTCTGGAAGCCGGCGTGCCGGCGGGCGTGCTTCAGCTGCTGCCGGGACGTGGTGAAACGGTCGGTGCCAAACTGACCTCCGACAACCGCGTGCGCGGCGTGATGTTTACCGGTTCGACCGAAGTGGCGTCGCTGCTGCAGCGCAACATTGCCACCCGTCTGGATGCGCAGGGTCGCCCTACGCCGCTCATCGCGGAAACCGGCGGGATGAACGCCATGATCGTTGACTCCTCCGCGCTCACCGAGCAGGTGGTGGTCGACGTGCTGGCCTCCGCGTTCGACAGCGCCGGTCAGCGCTGCTCCGCCCTGCGCGTGCTGTGCCTGCAGGACGACGTGGCGGACCACACGCTGAATATGCTGCGCGGCGCGATGGCCGAGTGCCGCATGGGCAACCCGGGCCGTCTCACCACCGACATCGGACCGGTGATTGACGCGGAAGCCAAAGCCAACATCGAAAACCACATTCAGACCATGCGCGCGAAAGGCCGTCCGGTGTTCCAGGCGGTGCGCGAGAACAGCGAAGATGCCCGCGAATGGCGGACCGGCACCTTTGTGCCGCCAACGCTGATTGAGCTGGCAAGCTTCGACGAGCTGAAAAAAGAGGTCTTCGGCCCGGTGCTGCACGTGGTGCGCTACAACCGTAACAACCTGAACGAGCTGGTTGAGCAGATCAACGCCTCCGGCTATGGCCTGACGCTCGGCGTGCATACCCGTATCGACGAGACCATCGCCCAGGTCACCGGCAGCGCCAAAGTGGGCAACCTGTACGTTAACCGCAACATGGTTGGCGCGGTCGTGGGCGTGCAGCCGTTCGGCGGTGAAGGCCTCTCCGGCACCGGTCCGAAAGCGGGCGGTCCGCTCTACCTGTACCGTCTGCTGGCGAACCGTCCGGAGAACGCTCTGGGCGTCACCCTGGCACGCCAGGATGCGGAGTATCCGGTGGATGCGCAGCTGAAAACCGTACTGACCCAGCCGCTGGAGGCGCTGATCGCCTGGGCGGAAAAACGCCCTGAACTGCGTGCCGTTGCCCAGCAGTACGGCGAGCTGGCGCAGGCGGGCACGCAGCGTCTGCTGCCGGGTCCAACCGGCGAGCGCAACACCTGGACGCTGATGCCGCGCGAGCGCGTGCTGTGCGTGGCCGATAACGAGCAGGACGCGCTGGTGCAGCTGGCCGCCGCCATGGCAACCGGCTGTGAAGTGCTGTGGCCGGAAGATGCCCTGCATCGCGATCTCGCCAAACAGCTGCCGAAAGCGGTCTCGGCCCGCATTCGCTTTGCGAAAGCCGATAACCTGCTGACCCAGCCGTTTGATGCGGTAATTTATCACGGTGATTCCGACCAGCTGCGCGAACTGTGCGAGCAGGTTGCGGCCCGCAGCGGCGCCATCGTTTCCGTGCAGGGCTTTGCGCGCGGGGAAACCAACCTGCTGCTGGAGCGTCTGTACGTTGAGCGCTCGCTCAGCGTCAACACCGCGGCGGCAGGCGGTAACGCCAGCCTGATGACAATAGGCTAACGCTGTGCTAATAAGGCTCCGGAGACGGAGCCTTATTTTATTGGGGAGTATATGAAACGATATCTTATCGCCAGTGCAGCACTGCTAATGAGCGCCAGCGCGCTGGCCGACGAGTGCGACAAAGCGACCACCCAGCTTGAACTGAATACCTGTAGCGCGCAGCAGTACCAGGCTGCCGATAAAAAGCTCAACCAGACCTATCAGGCCGCCATCAAACGCGCGGCAGCCCCTCAGCGCGACCTGCTGAAAAAAGCGCAGCAGGCGTGGATTACCCTGCGCGATGCGGACTGCGCGTTTATCGGTTCGGGGACGGAAGGCGGGAGCGTCCAGCCAATGATTGTTAACCAGTGCCTGGCGGAAAAAACCGTGGAGCGAGAAGCGTTTCTGGCCTCGCTGATGCAGTGTGAAGAGGGCGACTTAAGCTGCCCTCTCCCGCCGGGCTGAGGGATCCCCACAAAATAATACCTGCACGGACGCCCCCCTCTCCCTTGAGGGAGAGGGCTGGGGTGAGGGGGAACATACAGCTCTGGTGGTCATTCCGTTCACTTTACGTTCCTTGCTACTTTGTAACGTCATAGCCTGTGAACGTACCAGGGTGGCTCAGTCGCCACCACCCTGGCAACCCGGGCTCCCGGCGGTAAATCGCCGCTTCGCGGTACCTTCGGCTAATTCCTTCCGGCTTTTCGGGGACGGGCGGAGGTAACATCCCTGTAAAGCCCGCCCTCTCGGCGCATCCATGCGCCTCGCCCCGGCCTGCAGGAAACGCCTCAGCGACTTACAGCCGGACCAGAGCGTCGCTGCGAGTAAATCATTTGGCTTTGAAAACCAGAATCGCTTCTGGTTAAAAAATTCCTGGAACTCCCTCTCCCGCCGGGGAACTAGCGCAGGCGGATCCCTTCGATAATCATCCGCTGCACGTTTTCCAGGGTGCTGTGGAAAAACGCCTCGTCCTGGAGCGTTTTACCGGTCACCGCCTCAACCTGGGCCGCAAAGTCAGCGTAATGCTGGGTGGAGGCCCAAATCATAAAGATCAGATGATGCGGGTCGACAGGGGCCAGTTTTCCGCTGGCGACCCATCCGGCAATAATGGCCGACTTATCGTCCACCAGCTGTTTTAAATCTCCGGTTAACTCCGCCTGCAGCAGCGGCGCGCCCTGCAGCATCTCAAGACAAAACAGTCGCGACGCCTGCGGGTAATCGCGCGACACCTCCAGCTTCAGGCGAATGTACTCTTTGATCGCCACCAGCGGGGCCAGCTCTGCGCGGAACGCTTTGAGGGGCGCCAGCCAGATATCGAGGATCTGCTGCATCACCGCGATATAGAGCGCCTCTTTCGACGGGTAGTAGTAAAGCAGATTGGTTTTGGATACGCCGGACTGCTCCGCCACCTGCTCCAGGCGCGTGCCGTGAATACCAAACTGCGAAAAAGTCTCCAGCGCCGCGCTGAGGATCGCCTGCTTCTTGGCGCTCACCGCCTGCGAACGTTTACCTGGTGTTTTCACTGCGCCTTGTGTCATTCCCGCTCTCCTTATTCTGCGTTGCCCTCAGCATAGCAAAACCCCCGTCTCGCCACGACATCCTGCACTCCGATCGCGCATGAATGCCTGTTTTCTGTGCAATTTTTTTGACCAGTTAGTCCACATTTAGCCGCATCAGTCCACCAACTTCTAATTAACACATTAATAACACTGCCATTTTCAAAACTGGCACTGCCTTTGCAAAAACACCGATACACCTGCGACGTAATGAAGAGAGGTTCGTGATGAAAATTGGCGTATTTATACCCATCGGCAACAACGGCTGGCTTATCTCGACCACTGCACCGCAATACATGCCGACCTTTGAGCTCAATAAAGCCATCGTGCAGAAAGCGGAACACTACCATTTCGACTTTGCGCTTTCGATGATCAAGCTGCGCGGCTTTGGCGGCAAAACCGAATTCTGGGACCACAACCTGGAGTCCTTTACCCTGATGGCCGGGCTGGCCGCGGTCACCTCGCGGATCCAAATCTACGCCACCGCCGCCACCCTCACCCTGCCCCCGGCAATCGTCGCGCGCATGGCCTCCACCATCGACTCGATCTCCGGCGGGCGCTTTGGCGTCAACCTGGTCACCGGCTGGCAAAAACCGGAGTACGAGCAGATGGGGCTCTGGCCGGGTGACGACTACTTTTCGCGTCGCTACGACTACCTGACCGAATACGTGCAGGTACTGCGCGATCTGTGGGGGACCGGCAAAAGCGATTTCAAGGGCGATTTCTTCACCATGAACGACTGCCGCGTCAGCCCGCAGCCGTCGGTGCCGATGAAGGTGATTTGCGCCGGTCAGAGCGACGCGGGGATGGAGTTTTCCGCGAAATACGCCGACTTCAACTTCTGCTTCGGTAAAGGCGTGAACACGCCAGCCGCCTTCGCCCCAACCGCCGCGCGCATGAAAGAGGCCGCCGACAGGACCGGACGCGACGTGGGCTCCTACGTGCTGTTTATGGTCATTGCCGACGAAACCGACGACGCCGCTCGCGCCAAATGGGAGCGCTATAAGGACGGTGCCGACGAGGAGGCTCTGAGCTGGCTGACCGAGCAGAGCCAGAAGGATACCCGTTCCGGGGCGGATACCAACGTGCGCCAGATGGCCGACCCGACCTCCGCCGTCAATATCAACATGGGCACGCTGGTCGGCTCATACGCCAGCGTCGCCAGAATGCTGGATGAAGTGGCGGCCGTGCCCGGTGCGGAAGGCGTTCTGCTGACCTTCGATGATTTCCTCACAGGCGTGGAGACCTTCGGCGAGCGCATCCAGCCGCTGATGCAGTGCCGCGCCCACATCCCTGCCGTCACGAAGGAGGTGGCGTAATGACGACCCTTAACGCACGCCCGGAAGCTATCACCTTCGCGCCCCAGCAGAGCGCGCTGATCGTGGTGGACATGCAAAACGCCTACGCCAGCCAGGGCGGTTATCTGGATCTGGCTGGGTTCGACGTCTCCGCCACCCGGCCGGTGATTGAGAACATTAAAACCGCCGTCGCCGCCGCGCGCGCCGCGGGCATGCTCATCATCTGGTTTCAGAACGGCTGGGATGACCAGTACGTCGAGGCCGGCGGCCCCGGCTCGCCCAATTTCCACAAGTCGAACGCCCTGAAAACCATGCGTAAACGGCCCGAACTGCAGGGCAAGCTGCTGGCGAAAGGCGGCTGGGACTATCAGCTGGTGGATGAGCTGGTACCGCAGGCGGGCGATATCGTCCTGCCCAAACCGCGCTACAGCGGCTTTTTCAACACGCCGCTCGACAGCCTGCTGCGCAGCCGGGGCATTCGCCATCTGGTGTTCACCGGGATCGCCACCAACGTCTGCGTGGAGTCGACCCTGCGCGACGGCTTTTTCCTCGAGTATTTTGGCGTGGTGCTGGAAGACGCGACCCATCAGGCCGGGCCGGAATTCGCACAGAAGGCGGCCCTGTTCAATATCGAAACCTTTTTTGGCTGGGTCAGTAACGTCGCCGCTTTCTGCGACGCCCTGAATCCCCCGCTCGCCCGTATCGCCTGAGGAGATGCCTGATGCCGAAATCCGTGATTATTCCGCCGGGTACCAGCACGCCGATTGCCCCGTTTGTTCCCGGCACCCTCGCCGACGGCGTGGTGTATGTCTCCGGCACGCTGCCGTTTGATAAAGACAACAACGTGGTGTTTATCAACGACCCAAAGGCGCAAACCCGCCACGTGCTGGAGACGATCAAAACCGTGATCGAAACGGCGGGTGGCACGATGGAGGATGTGACCTTCAACAGCATCTTTATCACCGACTGGAAAAACTACGCCGCGATTAACGAGATTTACGCCGAGTTCTTCCCCGGCGATAAACCGGCGCGGTTCTGCATTCAGTGCGGGCTGGTGAAGCCAGAGGCGCTGGTTGAAATCGCCACCGTTGCGCACATCGCGAAGTGAGGCAGGTATGAAACTTTCCGTCTCGCCGCCCCCGTACGAGGGCGCGCCCGTGGTGGTCTTTATTTCCGGTCTCGGCGGCAGCGGCAGCTACTGGCTGCCCCAGCTGGCCGCGCTGGAGCCAGAATATCAGGTGGTGTGCTATGACCAGCGGGGAACGGGCAATAACCCCGCCACCCTGCCGGAAGGCTACAGCCTTGCGCAGATGGCGGACGAGCTGGCCCAGGCGCTGGCTGAAGCCGGAATTGTCCGCTACAGCGTCGTGGGTCACGCGCTGGGGGCACTGGTCGGCCTGCAGCTGGCCCTCGACAGGCCCGACGCCCTCACCGCGCTGGTGTGCGTCAACGGCTGGTTGATCCTCAACGCCCACACCCGGCGCTGCTTTCAGATCCGCGAGCGCCTGCTGCATTACGGCGGCGCACAGGCGTGGGTCGAGGCGCAGCCGCTGTTTCTCTACCCGGCGGACTGGATGGCCGCCCGCGCGCCCCGAATGGAGGCCGAAGAAGCGCTGGCGCTGGCCCATTTCCAGGGCAAAACCAACCTGCTGCACAGGCTTAGCGCCCTGAAAAAGGCCGACTTCAGCCGCCATGCGGCGCGCATTCGCTGCCCGGTCCAGATCGTCTGTTCCGCCGACGACATGCTGGTGCCCGCTGTTTGTTCGTCTGAACTACAGGCGGCGATCCCACACAGCCAGAGCGTGGTGATGCGCCAGGGCGGGCATGCCTGCAACGTCACCGAGCCGGATACCTTCAACATCCTGCTGCTGAACGGGCTTGCCAGCCTGCTGCACAGCCCGGAACCCGCTTTATAAGGAGCTTTAATGAGCGAAGCCATTACCCCCGCCGCGCTGGAAACGCTGTTCACCGGCGCCCGCACCCATAACGGCTGGCAGGATATGCCCGTCAGCGACGAAACGCTGCGCGAAATCTACAACCTGATGAAATGGGGGCCCACGTCCGCCAACTGCTCCCCGGCGCGAATTGTGTTTGTGCGAAGCGCGGAGGGAAAAGAGAAGCTGCGCCCGGCGCTCTCCAGCGGCAACCTCGAGAAAACGCTCACCGCCCCGGTCACGGCGATTGTCGCCTGGGACGGTGAATTCTACGAGCGCCTGCCCGAGCTGTTCCCGCACGGCGATGCAAAGAGCTGGTTTACCACCAGCCCCGCGCATGCGGAAGAGACTGCCTTTCGCAACAGCTCAATGCAGGCCGCCTACCTGATTTTTGCCTGTCGCGCCCTGGGGATGGACACCGGCCCGATGTCGGGATTTGACCGCCAAAAGGTCGACGAAGCCTTTTTCACCGGCACGACGCTTAAAAGCAATCTGCTGATAAACATTGGCTATGGCGATACCCGCAAACTTTACGGGCGCCTGCCGCGCCTGACCTTCGACGATGCCTGCGGGCTGGCGTAAGGAGCGATGATGACAACACCGGATAAACAAACCTTTCGCGACGCCATGGCCTGCGTTGGCGCGGCGGTCAACATCATTACAACCGACGGCCCGGCGGGGATGGCAGGCTTCACCGCCAGCGCGGTGTGCAGCGTAACGGATTCACCGCCCACACTGCTGGTGTGCCTGAACCGCGGCGCGTCCGTCTGGCCGACGTTCAGCGAAAACCGCACGCTGTGCGTGAATACCCTGAGCGCCGGGCAGGAGCCGCTCTCAAACCTGTTTGGCGGCAAAACGCCGATGGCGGAACGCTTCGCCGCCGCCCGCTGGCAGACGGGCGACACGGGCTGTCCGCGCCTGGAAGATGCGCTGGCCTCGTTTGACTGCCGCATCAGCCAGGTGGTGAGCGTCGGCACCCACGACATTCTGTTTTGCGACATTATTTCGATTATTCGCCACCCCGCGCCGCAAGGGCTGGTGTGGTTTGACCGCGGCTACCACGCGCTTATGCGACCCGCCTGTTAACCCGCCTTAAGGAGACAGACCATGTTCGGATTTCCCCACTGGCAGTTGAAATCGACCTCCACAGAAGCAGGCGTGGTCGCGCCGGATGAACGTCTGCCGCTCGGGCAAACGATGGTGATGGGCGTCCAGCACGCGGTCGCCATGTTTGGCGCCACGGTGCTGATGCCGATGCTGATGGGACTCGATCCCAACCTGTCTATTCTGATGTCGGGTATCGGCACCCTGCTGTTCTTTTTCGTCACCGGCGGGCGCGTGCCCAGCTATCTGGGATCCAGCGCCGCCTTTGTCGGCGTGGTTATTGCCACCACCGGGTTTAACGGCCAGGGGATCAACCCCAACCTGAGCGTGGCTCTCGGCGGCATCATCGCCTGCGGTCTGGTGTACACCCTGATTGGTCTGGTGGTGATGAAAATCGGCACGCGCTGGATCGAGCGAATGATGCCCCCGGTCGTGACGGGCGCCGTGGTGATGGCGATAGGCCTCAACCTCGCGCCGATTGCGGTCAGGAGCGTCTCCGCCTCGCCGTTTGAAAGCTGGATGGCGGTGATCACCGTGCTGTGCATCGGCCTGGTGGCGGTGTTCACGCGGGGCATGATCCAGCGCCTGCTGATCCTGGTTGGGCTGATTGTCGCCTGTCTGGTCTACGCCCTGCTGGCCAACGTTTTCGGTCTGGGCAAGCCGGTTGACTTTACGCTGCTCCACCAGGCAGCCTGGTTCGGCCTGCCGAAGGTGACCTCGCCCTCCTTTAACACCCAGGCGATGATGCTTATCGCACCGGTGGCGGTGATCCTGGTGGCGGAAAACCTGGGCCACCTGAAGGCCGTGGCGGGGATGACCGGGCGCAGCATGGATCCGTACATGGGCCGCGCGTTCGTCGGTGACGGTCTGGCGACCATGCTCTCCGGCTCCGTAGGCGGCAGCGGCGTCACCACCTATGCTGAAAACATCGGCGTGATGGCGGTGACCAAGGTCTACTCGACGCTGGTCTTCGTGGCGGCGGCGGTGATGGCGATGCTGCTCGGCTTCTCACCGAAGTTCGGCGCGCTGATCCACACTATTCCGTCCCCGGTCATCGGCGGGGCATCGATTGTGGTGTTTGGGCTGATCGCCGTAGCCGGCGCGCGCATCTGGGTGCAGCATCGGGTCGATCTCAGCCAGAACGGCAACCTGATTATGGTGGCGGTCACGCTGGTGCTGGGCGCGGGTGATTTTGCCCTGACGCTGGGCGGCTTTACGATTGGTGGGATTGGCACGGCGACCTTCGGCGCGATCCTGCTTAACGCCCTGCTGAGCCGCCGGATGGCCGCTGCGCCGCAGGGCGCCGTAGTGCATCAGGATTCCTGATTTAACGCCGCGCTGTCATTTTCTGGCAGCGCGTTTTTCTTCCGTTTGAGCTTTAACTCGCTCACCAGCACCCCGGCGACAATAAATGCCGCGCCCACCAGCGCCAGAAGGGGCAAACGCTCACCTGCGATGCGTCCGAAAATCCCCGCCCAGACCGGTTCGCCGGTATAAATCACCGTCGCGCGGGTTGGCGATACGCTGCGCTGCGCCCAGTTCATGGTGACCTGAATAATGGCGCTGAAGATACCCAGCCCCAGTGCGACCACCACCAGGCCGGTGGACATCGGCGGCACGGATTCCCCTGCCGGAACCATCGTCGCAAACGCCACCAGCGACGCCGTGGCGAGCTGCACCACCGTCACCCGTTTAACGTCGACCTTGCCCGCCCAGGCGCTAATCAGAATAATTTCCGCCGCAATGGCAATCGCCCCAATCAGGGTGATGATTTCGCCCGGCCCCAGCGCAAGCAGGTTGTTTTCCGGCCCGGCCAGTAAGATCAGGCCGATAAACGCCAGCACGATGCCAATACAGGACATCAGCCCCGGCAGCCGCCCCAGGCACAGCCACTGCAGTAGCGGTACCAGCGGCACATACATGGCGGTGATAAACGCGGATTTACTGCTGGAGATGGTCTGCAATCCCCACGTCTGCAAGCTGTAGCCCATCGCTATCGCCACCCCAATTGCCACGCCGGCCTTAAGTTCTTTCAGCGTCAGTCCCCGCAGCGTTTTAAGCGAAATTAGCCCCACGGCAAGCGCCGCCGTCGCAAAGCGCAGACCAACAAAAAAGAACGGATCGCTGAGGGTCACCGCGTACTGAACGGCCAGAAACGTCCCGCCCCAGAACATGGTGATGAGAATGAGGATGGCTTCCTGCGGTTTAACGGAGAATTTGAAGCGTGAGACAGACATGCGGCACTCGCGGTTAAGATCAATTATCTAGTGTGCGTTGCCTTTGGTTACAGTTCAATGTTGCAGAAATAAAAAAAACCGCCGGGAGATCCCGGCGGCAGGGGTTCAACCTGGCGTGTTACTTACTGCTGCCGTGGCTATTTTTGCCCCCTTTCTTGCCAGCTTCAGATGCGCGTTGCGGGTCATTCTTGAAGTTGCCCCCGCTATGCTGGCCACCTTTACGGCCTGCTTCTGATGCTCTTTCACGGTCTTCTGCGAAATTACCTGAACCACCACGATGGTTTGCCATCTCTAACCTCCAGAATGTGAAACATTAGACATCATATTGCATTCAGTAAAAGAGGATTCTTTCACCTCGCAACACAAGGACAGTGCCTTTATCTGTGCCGCGTGAAACTAAGCTTAGTGGAATGCCGCTATCCGGCAAGCCGCAGGTAATATTCTGCAACATGAACTCACCCTTTCGGGTGAGATGACGCGACGGTGATTCATAAACCTTTCTTATCATTTCAAAAATCTGCTGCCAAAAAGTTGTTTCATTTTGCTACAACGCCTTTTGTAACCATATTGTTATAAATCAAAGAAATGCCGTTCATTTTTGCAGTCTGGCTGTGATGGCATATCTTTAAAAGAACGCAGCGATCCGCTGTCAGAAAAACCAACGAGGAGTGATGCAAAATGGCAAAAGTTCTGGTGCTCTATTATTCCATGTATGGACACATTGAAACCATGGCTCACGCGGTAGCAGAAGGTGCGAACAGGGTTGATGGCGTTGAGGTTGTGGTGAAACGCGTACCGGAAACCATGCAGGCGGAAGCCTTCCTGAAAGCCGGGGGTAAAACGCAAAACGCCCCGGTCGCCACCCCGCAGGAGCTGGCGGAGTATGATGCCATTATCTTCGGCACCCCGACCCGCTTCGGCAATATGTCGGGCCAGATGCGCACCTTCCTCGATCAAACCGGTGGACTTTGGGCATCCGGGGCGCTCTACGGCAAACTCGCCAGCGTATTCAGCTCTACCGGCACCGGCGGCGGTCAGGAGCAGACGATTACCTCAACCTGGACTACCCTTGCTCATCACGGGATGGTGATTGTGCCGATTGGCTACGGCGCCCAGGAGCTGTTTGACATTTCCCAGGTGCGCGGCGGTACGCCGTACGGCGCAACCACCATTGCCGGTGGGGATGGCTCACGTCAGCCAAGCAATGAAGAACTGTCTATCGCCCGCTATCAGGGTGAATACGTCGCGGGTCTGGCCAAAAAACTGAACGGCTAATACCCAACAGGAGGACAAGCATGCCAACTCAAGAATCCAAAGCTCACCACGTGGGCGAATGGGCAAGTTTACGCAACACCTCTCCGGAGATTGCCGAAGCTATCTTTGAAGTCGCGAAGTACGATGAAAAGCTGGCCGAGCAGATTTGGGAGGAAGGTAACGATGAGGTGCTGGTGCGCGCCTTCGAAAAAACGGATAAAGACTCGCTCTTCTGGGGCGAGCAAACCATCGAACGTAAAAACGTCTAAGCGTTTCCCCCCGCCGCAGCGGGGGTTCTCCTTTACTTCGCCGCGTTATTCATCACCGCATTGAATTTATCGACAGGACAGAAGCCGTTCGCATCCACCGGGCAGCCTTTCAACTCCAGCGTCACGCGCTGCGCGGGCGACTGCAGCGACAGCACGCTGGCGTTACGCAGCTGCTCTGAGCTCTGGTAGACATACTCAATTTTCATCAGCTCCTGGTTGGCATTTTTGTCATGCCAGCGCTGGAAGACAATCTTGCCGCCAATCGGGGTGCGCTCCTGCTGGTCATGCAGCTGATACGGTTTGAAATCCAGGGCCGTCAGCAGGGAAGCAATGTTCGAGTCATGCCCCACCAGCAGGGTGATTTTCGGCGCTTTTGCCTGTTCGGTGACCAGCGTTTTATCAATGTACTTCACCAGCGGCTTCGCCACGTTTTGCGCCACCTCGGTGGAGGTAAAGAGCGAATCCTGATAGCCGTTCTTCAGCTTCGACAGCACGCGCCACTGCTGGTCGGTTTTGATTTCACCCCAGGCCACCTGGTCGGCCGGGAAGCCTTCGTAATACTGCAGCGTGAACGCGTCCACCAGCGAGTTACCCACCTTCAGCGGCCCGGATACGCCAGGCTCTTTTTCATAGTCGGCGCTGAAGGTATCTTTCGCGTCCGCCAGCGAGCAGATCTTTTTCTCTTTGCAGGACGGGGAATCGGCGTAGTTCGTCATCTGCTCCAGCAGCTTATAGCTTTCGGTAAGCTGCATTTTCTGCCGCTCGGTCTCCATCGCCTTCAGCGCTTTTTCACGGAATTCCGGCGAGTTATCGGTAATCACCGGGTTAAAGGTCGGATCCATGGTGCCCATTTTTTCCTGATGATGCACGGGAACGTCACAGCCCGGGAACGCGCCGGTAATGAAGAACTGCGCGGTGGCGACGGTGCGCTGCAGGCTGTTGGCATAAGCGTAAACGCTATCCGCCGCAGGGCATTCTCCCGTCTTCACCATCCCCTGCTGCGCCAGCCACTCGCGCATGTAATGGCCCATATAGACTTCCAGCACGCCGCCCTTGGTGGTGAGCTGACCGCCCGGCACCTCCCACTCCGGCCACTGCTTCGGCGTGGACTGCTCCAGCACGCTGCCGTTATTGGCGAGCGGCGCGCGCAGGTTGTGACGACTCATGATTAAAACTTGCTCCAGCTGATACCCTTCCGGCGTCTCTTGCGCCTGCACGCCAAACGTTGCTGAAATGGAACCGGCGACTGCCAGCGCGAGTAGTGCTTTTCTCATCCCTAATTCCTCACTCGTTTTAAAATGTCGCCTTCAGTGTGACAGATTGGTGACAATTTTCCGGGAAGCATTTCTCAAACTGATGATTAACGTGCTTACTGTGTGCACCAATAAGTTTTATAATAAAACTACACCCCACCGGAGAATTGACCGTGAAACGTACCCGCCTCGAAGAAAGCACCTGCCCCGTCGCCCGTTCGCTGGATATCATCGGCGACTGGTGGTCGCTGCTGATCGTGCGCGACGCGCTGCGCGGGATTAAACGCTTTGGCGAGTTCCAGAAAAGCCTTGGTATCGCCAAAAACATGCTGACCACGCGGCTAAAACTGCTGGTCGACGAAGGCATCCTCCGGCTTCAGCCCGCGTCCGACGGCAGCGCCTGGCAGGAATACGTCCTGACCGAGAAAGGTCGCGCCCTGCAAACGGTGCTGGTTGCCCTCTCCCAGTGGGGCAATGAATTTTTGTTTGCGGATAACGAATGCGGCACCGTGCTGGTCGATACCGAACAGCGCAAGCCCCTGCGCAAGCTGGCGCTTATCGCCGATGATGGCCGCGAACTGACGCCTGAAGAGATCGTGGCGAAACTCCCCTCCTGATAGTTCCCGACGGCAAAAGCACAAAATGCTCGCAAATATGGTTGCATTATAAAACCAAATAGCAGAGAGTTTATTCAGTTTCATCTTGAAACCAAATAACCCACTTTGTCCTGAGGTAACACACGATGACTACGCAAATCACCACCGCCCTGATTACGGGCGCCTCTTCCGGAATTGGTGCCGTTTATGCCGATCGCCTTGCCGCGCGCGGCGCTAACCTGGTGCTGGTCGCCCGTCGCGAAGATCGCCTGAAGACCCTTGCCGCCGACCTTCGCGCGCGCTACGGCGTGGCCGTCGATATTCTGGTGGCCAATCTTACCGATGAACAGGGGATCCGCGCCGTGGAAGAGGAGCTGCGCAGCAATACCGCCATTGATACGCTCATTAACAACGCGGGCACCGCCCAGATGGCGCCGTTCCTCGCAGGCGATGTGGCGCAGCATCAGGCCATTAACACCCTGAACACCACGGCGCTGATGCGTCTGACCTACGCCATCCTGCCGCGCCTGGCGCAGAACAATCGCGGCACGCTGATCAATATCGCCTCGGTGTTAGCGCTGCACGTCCGTGCCGGTAGCGCGCTCTACAGCGCCACCAAGGCGTGGGTTCTGAGCTTTACCCGTGGGTTACAGGAAGAATTTGCCGACAGCAGCGTGCGCATTCAGGCCGTGCTGCCCGCCGCCACGGCGACGGAAATCTGGAGCCATTCGGGCGTCACGGTGAACGATCTGCCGGAAGGATCGGTGATGACCACCGACGATATGGTGGATGCATCGCTGGCGGGTCTGGATCAGGGTGAACCGATCACCATCCCGCCGATGCATGACGCTGGCCTGTGGGATCGCTACGAAGCGGCGCGTCTTGAGCTGTTCAACAGCGCGCGCACCGGCATTCCGGCACCGCGCTACGCAAAACAGTAGCCTAACGCTCAAGCTGGTCGCCGTACTCGCTCATCCAGGCGGCCAGCGGGGAGAGTGCGTCCTGCAGGGTTAACCCCAGCGCGGTGATTTGGTACTCCACACGCGGGGGGATCTCCGGGTAGACCGTCCGCGTCACCAGCCCGCGCTGCTCAAACAGGCGCAGCTGCTTCGTCAGCTCTTTCTGCGTGATGGGGGCAGCGGCCCGCAGCAGATCGCCAAAGCGTACGGGCGTGTTAAAGACAATCAGGCGGTAGAGAATGGGGATCGCCCATTTACCGGAAATCAGGTTAACAAACTGCGTCATCGGGCAGGTATACGCCTCAGATTTTTTTTCGCAGCACACCTCCAGCCTTTCTGCCATAGCACACCTCTTGCCTCGTTAGTATCCATTTGGTACCTGGTTTCCTTTCGATACTAACGTTTCTATAGTGCTTTCTCCAGTGACATTTCAGGAGAAGAACATGGGTCGTTTAACAGATAAATATACGCTGATTACCGGCGGCACCAGCGGCATCGGTCTTGCCACCGCGCAGGCGTTTATCGCCGAAGGCGCGCGCGTCGCCGTGACCGGACGCAACCCGGACACCCTCGCCGAAGCAAAACGTATTCTTGGCGATAAGGCCTGGGTAATCCCGACCGATGCGGGAGATATCGCCTCGCAAAAAGCGCTGGCGGAAACCCTCGCCGCCCGCTGGCCACGCCTCGACGCGGTGTTTCTCAACGCTGGCGACGTGACGCACGCGCCGCTGGAAGCCTGGCAGGAGGAGGCGTGGGACCGCCTGATGGGCATCAACCTGAAGGGGCCGTTCTTTTTAATTCAGGCGCTGCTGCCGCTGCTGAATAACCCGTCGTCGGTGATCCTCTGCGGCTCCGTGAGCGCGCGCATCGGCCTGCCGACCAGCAGCGTATATGCCGCGAGCAAGGCTGCCCTGCTGTCGCTGGCGCGCACGCTGTCGGCGGAGCTGCTGCCGCGCGGGATCCGCGTCAACGGCCTGAGCCCCGGTCCGGTGGAAACCCCGGCGTTTACGAAGACGGGCTTAAGCGATGAGGCGCTTAACGCGATGATGGCGGAGATCATCAAGCTGGTGCCGCTCGGCAGAATGGGCTCGACGACGGAGCTGGCAAAAGCCGCGCTCTATCTGGCGTCCGACGAGTCGAGCTACACGGTGGGAACGGAGCTGCTGGTGGACGGCGGAATGGGGAGTTTGTAACTCAAAAGGCGCTGATGCCGGTGATGATGCCGACATACAGCGCCGCCCATGCGCAGGCGGAAAGCAGGCTGACGGCGTAGACCCTGACTGCATTCAGCCTGAGCATGCCCGCCGCCAGCGGCACGATGTAGCGCAACACCGCCAGAAAACGCGACGTAAACAGCACGATGACACCGTTCTTTTGCAGCTGATGCTGTACCCGCAAGAACTTATCGGCATGCTTTGAGGTGAAACGCGTGACCAGCCGGGTGTGCCCCATCAGCTGGCCGATATGGTAGTTCAGCACCGAACCCGCCGTTGCCCCCAAAACTATGGCCAGCCACGCCAGCGCAGGATGCATGCTCGTCTGGCTAACGGTAATGCCCGCCAGCAGCATCACCGAGGCGGGCGGCAGCACGGAGGAGATCAGCACCGTCGATTTACTCAGCGCCATCACAAATAACAGCGCGAAAAGATGTGCCGGATACAGCGCAAAATGATTCAGCAGATTATCAAACCACGCCATTACCCTCTCCTTCGTTGATTATTTAATCCTCCATTAGAAATGAATTAACCTAAATAAACCCTCAACATTTTATTAATAAAAATCGTCTAAACCGTTCTTAAACATTATTGAATTTCCTGAGCGGTAAATTTTAATAAGCGTATTATTCCTCTCGTTTTACAACGATCTCGTTATGGCGAGGCTCCTGTACAAATACACGTTATCGCTCTGGTAGGTTCGAGAGAACCGACACAGGGTAAAACAGGCACTGTCGAATCAAGGCTTTGTCAGTATAACTTCCCTCGCGGGATACGGTGTACAGTGCTGAACCCAGGACGTGGGGATCTCCTCTTCGACATGCCCTGTCTTGCTCGCCCCTGAGAGATGTTATTATTCAAAGGGAATTCACTATGTCTTACGCTATTCACAACCAGAATCTGGCATTCAATGACAGCGCCATCGCGCAATATATGAATACCGATTTCATTGTCCTCGATATTTCATTATGCGTGGCGCTGGCGCGCGAGCAATTCTTCGAAAAATTAAAAGACGACGATATTCCGTCTCATATTTTTATTGAAGACAGTGGCCGCCTGGCGGGCATGATTGCCGTGCGCAAATTGCTGCAAACCGCCGATACGGTACAGCCGGTGAAATCGCTGATGATTTCGCAGTTTTTGCAGGTCAAACCGGAGGATGAACGTGCCGACGTTGCCGGACTGCTGGCGCACGGCGGCGCGGATGTGGTGCCCGTGGTCACCCACGGCAAGCTCGTCGGCTGCCTGACCGAGCGCGAAATCGCCCATCTGCTGGAAGATGACGTCACCGAAGACGCCCAGCTTCAGGGGGCGACGCTGCCGCTGGAGAAGCCCTATCTGGACACCAGCCCGTATAGCCTGTGGAAGAAACGCTCCGTCTGGCTGCTGCTGCTGTTTGTCGCGGAGGCCTACACCAGCTCGGTGATCCAGCATTTTGAAGAGGCGCTGGAGTCCGCCATCGCGCTGGCGTTCTTTATTCCGCTGCTGATCGGCACGGGCGGCAACAGCGGGACGCAGATCACCTCCACCCTGGTGCGCGCCATGGCGCTGGGGGAAGTTCGTCTGCGCGACGTCGGACGCGTGCTGCGTAAAGAGATGACCACCTCGCTGATGATTGCCGCCACGCTCGGTATCGCCGGGTGCATTCGCGCCTGGATGATGGGGATTGGGCTGGAAATCACGCTTATCGTCAGCCTGACGCTGGTGTGCATAACGCTCTGGAGTGCGATCGTGTCGTCCGTCATTCCGATGGTGCTCAAGCGCTGCGGCATTGACCCGGCGGTCGTCTCCGCGCCGTTTATCGCGACGCTTATCGACGGCACCGGTCTGATTATCTACTTCAAGATTGCGCAATATACGCTGGGGCTGGAGTAATCTTGCGAGCACCTCTTTCCTGTGATTGAGGTGCTCACTGTGCTACACGTCACCCAGCTGATGCGCAATCTCGCGCAGCTGCTGGGCCAGCGCCTGGAGGTTTTTTCCCTTATCCCCTTTCGGCCCGGTAGACTGTCGCACCACCAGACGAGCAGGTAAAATCGAGGACATGCGCAGGGCACTCTCTTCGCCGCTGTCCAGAATGCGGCGCACCGCCTCTTTACCCTGCAGATCTAAATCCAGTGAGACCGTCGTCAGCGCCGGGTAGAAGAACGAGCTTTCGTAGGTATCATCGTAGCCAATCACCGACTTCTCGCCCGGAATAGAAATCTGCTGCTGGTGGAAGGCGCTCAGTACGCCCAGCGCCATCTGGTCGTTGGCCACCAGCACGGCGGAAAACTGCGGCGTTTCGCGCAGCATCTGCAGCGCGCCGGCATACCCGCTCTGCGCATCCCAGTTGCCGCGGATCAGCGAGGCGGGCTCCAGCCCGTAACCCTTCAGGGTTTCGATCCAACTTTTTAGCCTCAACTGTGCCGACACAGAGGACTCCGGCCCCGCCAGCAGGGCGATGTCGCGATGGCCCAGCTCGTAAAGGTATTTAACGCTGGCGCGGGTCCCGTCCGCCGGGTTAAACGAAACGTTAAACACGGAACTGTACGGGTCGACGTCCAGGAAAAGACAGACGATATCGTCGTTTTCGGTGGCGATTTTCTGCGCCTCTTCGGCCTCCAGCGGCACGTTAATGATCACCTTGCTCACCAGCTGAGACTTCAGCTCGTTGATAGAATCCTGAATGCTTTGGTTGACGTTCTCATCGATCATCGAGATCAGCACCTGGTATCCCTCCACGTTCGCATAGCGTTTTACCGCTGCGGCCACCTGGGAAGGCGCGTGCAGAGCCAGTGAAATAGTCACCAGCCCGACGGTCTGACTCTGCTTGCCGACCAGCTGCTGGGCCAGGCGATTCGGCACATACCGCAATAACGCTATGGATTTCTCCACCTTGTGACGCGTGGCTTCGGATACATTGGCAGATTTATTCAGCACCCTGGACACGGTCTGATAGGAGACGCCCGCGTGGCGTGCGACGTCCTCTAACGTTGCGCTTTTCGACTTCATGGTCCGGTTCCTTATGTTGTTATGCGCTGATTGTAACAGGGGCGCTGATAAAAAACGCTTACCACCCTCACCTCGCGAGCAAAATGCACAAAAAAAGTATGACGCTCACAATGACACAACTTGTGGAGCAGCTCATCACTCGTAACAAAATAGTCTATTTTATTTGCAGTTAATCACACATTTAGGATCGTGTAATTGCCAGAAAACAGGTTTAGGCATTTTATGACAGCGGATTTGTGAACGTATTACAAAACAATAAGAGGGTAACAATGAACACGACGATCCGCTCTGTATCCGTTGCGCTGGCTGCCGCGTTAGCGTCTCCATCGCTGTTTGCCGCGTCTTCGGTACCGATTGATTTTCATGGCTATCTTCGCTCCGGCGTGGGCGTCTCACGGGATGGTGGGATGGAGGAGTGGCAGAAGAACAAAATTGGCCGTCTGGGTAACGAAGCCGATACCTACGGCGAGCTGGAACTGGGCTCTGAGGTCTACAAAAAGAACGACGTAAGCTTTTATCTCGACAGCATGGTGAGCATGGTGTCTGACGGTTCAAACGATAACGAAACCACCTTTGGCGACGATGCCCAGTTTGGCCTGCGTCAGCTGAACCTGCAGATCAAGGGGCTAATTCCGGGCGATCCCAACGCGGTTATCTGGGGTGGGAAGCGCTATTACCAGCGCCACGACCTGCACATCATCGACACCAAATACTGGAATATCTCGGGATCCGGTGCAGGTATTGAGAACTATACGCTCGGCCCCGGTGCGGTCTCCGTGGCGTGGATCCGCGGCGATGCCAACGACGTGGACTACCGCGTTGACGGTGATAACGACGTAAACATCAACTATATCGATCTTCGCTATGCGGGCTGGAAACCGTGGGCGGGCGCATGGACAGAAGTGGGCATCGACTACGCCATGCCAAACCCGACCAACAAACAGAAAGAGTACGGCGGCCTGTACGAGGCCGACAACGGCGTGATGGTGACCGGCGAGATCAGCCAGGACATGCTGGGCGGATACAACAAGCTGGTGCTGCAGTACGCTAATAAAGGCCTGGCGCAGAACATGGTGTCCCAGGGGGGCGGCTGGTACGACATGTGGAACTATGTGAACGATGCCAGCGGCTACCGCGTGATTAACACCGGCTTAATTCCCATTACCGACAAGCTCTCTTTCAACCACGTGTTGACCTGGGGTTCGGCGGACGATACTACGCAATATACCGATAAATCGCGCCTGATTTCACTTGTCGGCCGCGCGCAGTACCAGTTTACCGAGTATGTCCGCCTGATTGGCGAAGTGGGTGGTTTCTACCAGAAAGACACCTACACCGACGGGTCTGACTACAAGCAGAGCGGCGAGAAATACACCATTGCCCTGGGGCTGGCCGATGGCCCTGACTTTATGTCGCGTCCGGAACTGCGCGTGTTTGCTTCTTACCTGAATGATTCCGAAAAAGGGAAATCCTTCGAGGACGGCACCGCGAATAATACCTGGAACTTTGGCGTGCAGGTCGAAGCCTGGTGGTAAGCCTTCATTTTTAAAATGCGTTAATCGTTATTGTATCTCCAGCTAATTGCAGCGTATATCTCTGCTCAGGGATAGCCATTATTTTGGCTATCCCTTTTTTATATTTACTGATTAAAGTGTTCATCTAATAGCTGACGTAAGGCATCAGACTGCCTGCCAAATATGGCGTGCACCTGCTGACCGATAATAATTACGCCCAGCGCCCCTTCATTCTGTAGCGCCTGTGAATCGATCTTATTTAAATCTTTAACCGTCACGCGCAGGCGGGTAATACAGGCTTCGACGTGTTCAATATTATCGTCGCCGCCAAACGCGGGAATTAAACGCTGGGTAATTTGACTGTCCATAATACGCCTCATTCTATGCAGATAAAAAAATGCCTGCTCGTGGAGCAGGCTCTTTGCCATGGTGCCCGGACGGTGCGGTCTGATGGCC